>NZ_CP108006.1:4839714-5161929 GCF_036127095.1 Streptomyces sp. NBC_00335 | reverse complement strand
GCCGAGCTGTTCCAGGCACTGGGCCGCGTCGTAGCGGAAGCGCAGGGACTGCGGGTCGCCGGCCGGGAACTCCTCCGCGAGCCGGCGCAGTTCGGGCAGGGCGCGGCGGTACTGGCCGTCGTCCATCAGCGTGGCCGCGTACTGCTTGCGCAGGGAGCGCACCACCGGCGAGTGCGCGCCGTGCTGCTCGGCCGCCGCCGGGAGGATGCCGCCGAGGATGTCGACCGCCTGGGTGAGCCTGCCCTGGTCGAGGAGCTTCTTGGCCTCCTCCACGGCCGCCGGGACGTCCGGCCGTGCCGGCGGGGGCGGGGTGGCCGGCCGGGGCGGGATCACGTGGGCGCGGTCGGGCCAGGGGGCCTGCGGGCGCAGGAAGGGCCGGGTCGGGTCGAGGGGGCCGGTGGGGGCGCCCGAGCCGTGGTGGGGCAGCAGCGGCACGAGGGAGGCGTACACCGCCTGCGCGGAGGCGGGCCGGTCCTGCGGGTCCTTGGCCAGCAGGCTCAGGAGTACGGCCTCCAGCTGCTGCGGGACCTCGGGGCGCAACTGGCGCACCGGGAGCGGGGGTTCGTACAGGTGGCGGTGGAGCACCCCGAGCGCGGTGGAGCCGGCGAAGGGGACGTTGCCGGACAGCAGCTCGTACAGGACCACGCCGAGCGCGTAGAGGTCGGTGTGCGGGCCGACGGCCCCGCCCATGGCCTGTTCGGGGGCCATGTACGCGGGGCTGCCGATCGGCGAACCGGTGCTGGTGAGGCGGGTGGTGTCGGTGTCCATCACGGAGGCGACACCGAGGTCCAGGACCAGCACGGTCCCGTCGGGGCGGACCATGACGTTGCGCGGCTTCAGGTCCCGGTGGACGATCGGCACCGCGTGCACCGCCGACAGCACCGAGCACAGCTGCGCGATCACCGAGACCGCCCAGGGCCACGGGTACGGGTCGTGCTCGGCGAGGTGGTCGGCGAGGTCGGCGCCCTCCACGTACTGCATGACGAGGTACAGCTCGTCCCCGTCACTGCCCGCGTCGTGCACGGTGACCAGCCCGGGGTGGTCCACCTGGGCGGTGACCCGGCATTCGCGCACGAAGCGCCGGCGCAGCTCCTCGGCCACGGAGCCGGGGCCCGCCACCTTGTCGGGGCGCAGCAGTTTGACGGCGACGCGGCGGTCCAGTCGCCGGTCGTACGCCGTCCAGACCTGGCCCATGCCGCCCTGGCCGAGGATGGTGGCGAGCTGGTAGCGGTCGCCGATGAGCCGTTCCGTCACGGGCGGGGGCCCTCGTTGTGGGGCGGCTGCTGCTTGCGCAGGAGCTCGCTGAGCTCGTCGAGTTCGGCGCGGACCTGCCCGATGCGCGGGGGCGGGGTCGGGGCGGGCGCGGACTCGGGGGCCTGCTGCGGGGCGGGCTGCTGCGGCTGCAGCGGGTGGTGCTGCGGGGTGGTCTGGGCCATCGGCGGGTATCCGTAGGCGGGCCCGGTCTGCTGCTGGGGCGGTACGTAGGGGGAGGCGGGCGGCGGGTACCAGCCGGCGGCGGGCTGCGCCTTCTGCGCCTCGAAGTGCCGGATGTCGGCGACGAGGTAGTAGATGCACACCGCGAGGCCGTTCAGGAGCGTGCCGAAGGCTCCCGCGTTGCCCTGCCAGGCGCTGGCGTCGGGGGTCGGGTCCGCGCCGATCAGGGCCAGCGACAGGACCTCGGCCGCGCCACAGGCCGCGAGCAGCCACCAGTCCCGGGGTTTGCGGGTCACGAGCGCGAGCCGCAGCATCGTCCCCCAGGCGAGGAACCCGCAGCTCAGGATGGGCAGCAGCGCGAACAGTACGCGCAGCGCCACCACGCCCCCGGTACTGGGCTGGTGACCGTGGGGCGGCGGGGTGCCGGGGCCGTGCATCGCTGCTCCTGACGGGCCGTGCGGAGGAAGGGCGGAGAAGGGGCTGAGAAGGGCTGGGAAGTGCGGAGGATTCCGGCTCTGAGGGTATACAGCGTTCCCGTCCGGGAGTGAGGGGATGCGCTCAACCGTTGTACGGTCGCAGCCCGGCCGGGCCCGGGCCGGGGCGCGTCTTTCGGATCGGGCCGGACCGGCCGCGGCGGCGGACACCGCGGGCCCGGCCCGATCCGGGGACACGCCCTGAGCCCGCGCGCTCATTCCGGCCGGACCGTACCGTCCGACAGCCCGTCGTACAGCCCCTGTACGAGCTGCTCCCCGAGCCGGGCGGCCAGCCTCAGGGCGTCCTCGAACTCGGCGAGCGCCCGGAACCGCGCCCCGTAGACCTCCTGCTCGGTCCGTGGCAGCCGGGGCAGTTCGAGGCGGCGCACGTCGAGCCGGGTCGTGGTGGAGGCGTGGCTGCTGGCGCGGCGGTTGTTGGCGGTGGCGCGCAGGAAGCCGGCCAGGAACCAGGGGTCCAGCGCGGCCGGGTCGGGCCGCAGCAGCTGCAGGCCCCGGCCGAGCGCCGCCCCGGCGGTGGCCGCGTCGACGACGCGGGCCACGCCCGCGCCTCCGGTGAGCGGGACGACGACGTCGCCGGGCGCGGTGAGCAGCGGCGTCTCCGTGGCGTCGGCCAGGGTGCCGGAGGGTCCGGTCCCGGCGCTCACGTCGTGCTCGGTCAGGACGGGGGCCCGGCCCGCGCCGCTGCCGTTGCCCGTGTACAGGAGCAGGGCTCCGGCGCGGGCGAGTTCGCCGACGGTGGTCATCGGCAGCCGGGCGGGCGCCGCGGCGGTCCGGTCCGGGGAGGCGGCGGGCGGGGCCGGCGGGGTGAGCCGGGCCGCGCGGGTCAGCGTCGAGTCCAGGCGGTCCCGTACGGCGGTCAGCTCGGCCACGCCGCCGCCGGCGGCGGGCGGCGGCAGGTGGCGGGCCGGGGTCAGGTCCACATCGTCGTCGAGCAGGTCCACGACGGGCACCACGCGGCGCACGCCCGGGACGTCGGGGGCCGGGCCGCCGCGCTCGTACGCCGTCCAGGCCTCCTCCACCGCGCCGTGCACGGCGGCCCAGCCGGCCCGCCCGGGACCCGTTCCGGGCCCGTCGGCGAGTGCGGCGGTGTCCACGAGGAGCAGCCCGGCGGGGGGCGCCGCGTACGGGGCGGGCCTGCGCAGCACCCACAGGTGCAGCGGGATCCCGTACGGGGGCGCGGCGCCGGCCGGGAGGGCGACGACGGCCCGCAGGGCGCCCCGGCGCAGCAGGTCGGCCCGGATGCGGCGGCCGGAGCGGCGGGCGGCGGCGGCGGGCGGCATCAGCAGGACGGCGGTACCGCCCTCGCGCAGGTGGGCCAGGGCGTGCTGGACCCAGGCGAGTTCGGATTCGGCGCGGGGCGGCAGTCCGTACTCCCAGCGCGGGTCGTAGGCCAGTTCCTCGTGGCCCCAGTTGCGTTCGTTGAACGGCGGGTGGCAGAGCACGGCGTCGACCGGTTCGGCGGCGGGGGGCGCGAAGGCGTCGGCGCGCAGGCTGTCGGCGGCCGCCGCGCGGACCGGTGCGTCCGACTGCAGGGCGAGGCGCAGGGCGGCGAGGGAGGCGAGCTCGGGCGAACTGTCCTGCGCGTGGCGGGCGGTGGCCTCGGGGACGGCACGCAGCAGGGTGCCGGTGCCGCAGGCGGGGTCCAGGACGGTCCGGACGGAGGGTCCGGCGAGGGTGGCCATGAGGGTGGCGAGCCCGTCCGGAGTGAGCGTGTACTGCCGGGGGTTGGCTTCGAGATGGCGGCCGAGCAGGAACTCGAAGGCCCCTTTGGTGCCGAGTTCGGCTGCGAGCTCGGCGGCGGCCCGCAGGAAGGGCATCGCGGCGGGCCGCAGGGGTCCGGTGGCTCCGAGCGGGTGCCCGGGCCCGAACCGCAGGGCGAGCACCCGGTCGACGGCGGGCGCCAGCAGGGTGGCCATCCGCGCGTCGGAGACGGCCGAGACCTCCAGCCACTCCATGGGCCGGTCCCGTACGAGCAGCAGCGCGCTCCCGGCTTTGACGAGCGCGGCCACGGAGCCGCCGGGGTGGGAGGCGACGTACTGCCAGACGCGTTCGCGCAGCGGGACTTCGGCGAGCTTGCCCTGGGCCCGGAGCCAGTCGGTGACCTCCGCCAGTGCGAAGGAGGGGCTGGTCTCGGTGCCGCCGACGGGGCGGGGGAAGTCGGCATGCCGGCGGCGCCAGTTGCTCACGGCGGCGCGGCCGACTCCCGCGAGGCGGGCGATCTCGGCGGCGGTGACTTCGGGGGTGGTGACTTCGGCGGCGGCTTCAGGGGGGGACGGGGTGGACGGGGCGGCTGGGGCCTCGGTGGGGGGCTTCTGCTCCGGCATGTGCGCGAGCATACAGCTGCAAAGAGGAGAGACCCATTCACAGTGTGAATTTAACAATCTCTCAGAAACTTGTTGACTCGGTTCACAGGCTCTGCTGTGATGATCGCACCGAACAGGCAGTCCGATCAGGCAGGAGTTACACATGTCCCACACCACGCGCACCAGTTGGATCGCCCGCACCTCCCGCACCAAGATCCTGACGGGCTGCGGCGCGGCCATCGCCCTGGTGACGCTCACCGCGTGCGGCGGCGCCGAGACCACCGCCGACAAGGGCGCCGGCACGGCCGCTTCGAAGCCGCCGAAGGCGAGCAGCAGCGCCCCCGCCGCCGACACGGGCAAGTCGAAGGCGGCCATCAAGGGCTCCGGCACGTTCCAGGTCGGCTCCGACGTCCAGCCCGGCCTCTACCGCTCGGCCGGCAACAAGGCCGACGACAACTGCTACTGGGAGCGCGCCAAGGACTCCAAGGGCGAGGCGGATTCCATCCTCGACAACTCCAACGTCGTGGGCCTCTCGTACGTGGCCATCGCCGCCACCGACAAGATCTTCAAGACCGAGGGCTGCAAGGGCTGGGAGCTCGTGGACCCGAAGGCCACCGGCACCCCGAAGGCCGAGATCTCCGGCAAGGCCGGCATGCTCAAGATCGGCGTCGACATCGCCCCGGGCACCTACAAGTCCGCCGGCTCCACCGAAGACGGCAGCGGCTGCTACTGGGAGCGCACCAAGGACGCGTCGGGCAGCATCGACACGATCATCGCCAACGAGAACCCCGAGGGCCAGGCCGTCGTGACGATCGCCGCCGGGGACGGCTTCTTCGCGACCGTCGACTGCCAGGACTGGAAGAAGTCCGGCTGACCTTCCCGGTCCACCCCGCTTGCGGAGCACCCGGCTCCGGTTGCCCTCCCGGCCCCGGCTACCGTTCCCCCCGCAGTCCCCCCTCCCCCGCAGTCCCCTTCCCTCCCCCGCAGTCCCCTTTCCCTCCCCCGCAGCAGAGAGTCCCCCATGCGCACCGTTCACCGCCTGACCGCCACCGCCGCCCTCACCTGTGCCGCCGCCCTCGGGCTCACCGGATGCCTCGGCCTCACGTCCGGCCCGTCGGGACCGTTCCCCGAGCTGTCCGGCTCGCAGGTCGCCGACAAGTCCGTGACCGCCCTGCGCGGCGCGTCCTCGCTCACGGTGAGCGGGAGAGTCTGGGACGACGGCAAGCCCATGCAGCTGAACATGGCGGTCAGCAAGACCGGCGACTGCAGGGGCACGATGTCCAACGCGGACGGCTCCTTCGAGCTGATCCGCAACACCGACTCCGTGTTCATCAAGGCCGACGAGCCCTTCTATCGCGCCCAGATGAAGGACCTGCCCAAGGAGCAGGCGGACGAGGCGGTCAAGCAGCTGGCGGGCCACTGGCTGAAGTCGAAGGCCTCGGACCCGGACATGAAGGAACTGTCCGCCTTGTGCGACCAGGACGAGCTGCTCAAGGAGTTCGACGACAGCCAGGGCGCGGAGAAGGGCAAGGTCACCACGGTCGACGGACAGGAGGCCCTCACGCTGACCACGGAGACCACCGACGGCACCGAGACCCTGCTGGTCGCCACCCAGGGCGAGCCGTACCTGCTCAAGGCGACCACGGGCGGCAAGGAGCCCTCGGAGCTCACCTTCAGCGGCATCAACAAGCCGGTCCAGGCCGACGCCCCGACCGGCAAGGACGTCATAGACGCGGACAAGCTGGGCTGAGCCACCCCGCCGACCTGCCCGTCCTTCCTGCTCTCCGGGCACCGATCCTCGACCGCCTCCCGGCGAGCGAATGGCCCAAAAGCGGCGTAACGTCGCAAAAGGGATTACGGAAGGAGCCCGAGCATGGGGATTTTCGACAGGTTCAAGGACAAGGGCAAGGACATCTCGGACAACCTCGAACAAGAGGTCAACGAGAAGACCGGCAACAAGTACGCCGACCAAGTCGACAAGGCCCAACAGCAGATGGAAGAGAAGCTCGGCATCGACGACGACCCGAACAAGTAACCCCCGCGAAAACGTGAACGGCCGCGACCCGGGACCGGAAGGTCCCCGTCGCGGCCGTCGCCGTGCCCGCGCGCGCCGTGCCTCAAGAGCTGCCCGTACGGACCGCGCTTACGAGCCGAGGATCGTGGCGAGGAACTCCCCGGTCCAGCCCAGCAGTTCCCGCCCGACCAGCGGCTTCCCGCCCACCCGGGCCGTCTTGGGCCGCGGCACCAGCACCTGCGAGGCGGCCGGCTTGATCACCGAACCCGGGTAGAGCCGCTTCAGCCGCAGCTCCTGCGATTCGCGCAGCTCCACCGGCCCGAAGCGGATGTTGGGGCCCTGGAGGGTGATGTCTCCGACCCCGCAGGCGCGGGAGAGCATCCGCAGTCCGGCCACCAGCAGCAGGTTCTCCACCGGCTCCGGCAGCTTGCCGTAGCGGTCGGTGAGTTCCTCGCGGACCGCCTTGACGTCCTCCTCGGAGTTGGCCGCCGCGATGGACCGGTACGCCTGGAGGCGCAGCCGCTCGCCCGGCGCGTAGTCGTGCGGGACGTGCGCGTCGACCGGCAGCTCGATCTTGACCTCCAGCGGCGGCTCCTCCTCGACTCCGCCGTCCACGGCCGAGCGGTAGTCGGCCACGGCCTCGCCGACCATCCGGATGTAGAGGTCGAAGCCGACGCCCGCGATGTGCCCGGACTGCTCGCCGCCGAGCAGGTTGCCCGCGCCGCGGATCTCCAGGTCCTTCATCGCCACGTACATGCCCGCGCCCATCTCGGTGTGCTGGGCGATCGTCGCGAGCCGCTCGTGCGCGGTCTCGGTCAGCGGCTTCTCCGGCGGGTACAGGAAGTACGCGTACCCGCGCTCGCGGCCACGGCCCACGCGGCCGCGCAGCTGGTGGAGCTGGGAGAGGCCGAAGTTGTCGCCGCGCTCGACGATGAGGGTGTTGGCGTTGGAGATGTCGATGCCGGACTCGACGATCGTCGTGGAGACCAGGACGTCGAACTTCTTCTCCCAGAAGTCCACCACGACCTGCTCCAGGGCCTGTTCGGACATCTGGCCGTGCGCCGTCGCGATGCGCGCCTCGGGCACGATCTCGCGGAGCTTGGCGGCCGCCCGGTCGATGGACTCGACCCGGTTGTGGATGTAGAAGCACTGGCCCTCGCGGAGCAGCTCGCGGCGGATCGCGGCGCCGATCTGCTTCTCCTCGTAAGGGCCGACGAAGGTCAGGACCGGGTGGCGCTCCTCGGGCGGGGTGGTGATCGTGGACATCTCGCGGATGCCGGTCACCGCCATCTCCAGGGTGCGCGGGATGGGGGTCGCGGACATCGTCAGCACGTCGACGTTGGCGCGCAGCTTCTTGAGCTGCTCCTTGTGCTCGACGCCGAACCGCTGCTCCTCGTCGACGATGACCAGGCCCAGGTCCTTGAACTTGGTCTCCTGCGAGAACAGCCGGTGCGTGCCGATGACGATGTCGACGGAGCCCTCGCGCAGGCCCTCCAGCGTCGCCTTGGACTCGGTGTCGCTCTGGAAGCGGGACAGCGCCTTCACCTTGACGGGGAACTGCGCGTACCGCTCGGAGAAGGTGCCGAAGTGCTGCTGCACCAGCAGCGTGGTCGGGACGAGGACGGCGACCTGCTTGCCGTCCTGGACGGCCTTGAAGGCGGCGCGCACCGCGATCTCGGTCTTTCCGTAGCCGACGTCGCCACAGATCAGGCGGTCCATGGGGACCGACTTCTCCATGTCCTCCTTGACCTCGGCGATGGTGGTGAGCTGGTCGGGGGTCTCCGCGTACGGGAAGGCGTCCTCCAGCTCGCGCTGCCAGGGGGTGTCGGGGCCGAAGGTGTGGCCGGGGGCCGCCATGCGGGCGCTGTAGAGCTTGATCAGGTCGGCGGCGATCTCCTTGACCGCCTTCTTGGCGCGCGCCTTGGTCTTGGTCCAGTCGGCGCCGCCGAGCCGGTGCAGGGTCGGGGCCTCGCCGCCGACGTACTTGGTGACCTGCTCCAGCTGGTCGGTGGGGATGTAGAGGCGGTCGCCGGGCTGGCCGCGCTTGGCCGGCGCGTACTCGACGAGCAGGTACTCGCGGGTGGCGCCCTGCACGGTGCGCTGCACCATCTCGATGTAGCGGCCGACGCCGTGCTGCTCGTGGACGATGTAGTCGCCGACCTCCAGGGTCAGGGGGTCGATCGTCTTGCGGCGCCGGGTCGGCATCCGGCCGAGGTCCTTGGTGGCGGTGCGCTGGCCGGTCAGGTCGGTCTCGGTGAGGACGGCGAGCTTGAGGACCGGGTCGACGAAGCCGTTGTCGAGGGAGCCGCACGAGACGTGGACCAGCGAGGGCTCCAGGACGGTGACGTCCGCCTCCAGGCGGGCCGCGATGCCCTCGCCGCCGAGCACCTCGACGGTACGGGCGGCCGGGCCGTGGCCCTCGGTGAGGAAGACGGTGCGCCAGCCGTCGGCGAGCCAGGCCTTGGTGTCGGCGAGCGCGCGGGCGGTGTCGCCGCGGTAGGCCTCGGGGGCGTGCATGCCGAGGGAGAGGGTGTCGCGGCCGATCGCTGCGTCCTCGTCGGCGGCGAACGGGGACACCGACCACCACATCATGCCGAGCTCGCGCGCGTGCTCTCGTACGTCGGCGATCCCGCGGAGCGAGGCCGCGCCCACGTCGATGGGGGCCTCGCCACCGCCGGCGGTGGCGGCCCAGGAGGCCATCAGGAACTCCTGCGAGGTCGCCACCAGGTCGGAGGCCCGCGTCCGCACCCGCTCCGGGTCGCACACGACGGCCATCGAACCGGCCGGCAGTACGTCGATCAGCAGCTCCATGTCGTCGACCAGGACGGGGGCCAGGGACTCCATGCCCTCGACGGCGATCCCCTCGGCGATCTTGTGCAGCAGCTCCCCGAGCTCGGGGTGGAGCTCGGCGAGGGCCGCGGCGCGCTCGCGCACCTGGTCCGTGAGGAGCAGCTCCCGGCAGGGCGGGGCCCACAGGCCGTGCTCGGCGATCTCCAGGGAGCGCTGGTCGGCGACCTTGAAGTAACGGATCTCCTCGACCTCGTCGCCCCAGAACTCCACGCGCAGCGGGTGCTCCTCGGTGGGCGGGAACACGTCGAGGATGCCGCCGCGGACCGCGAACTCGCCGCGCTTCTCGACGAGCTCCACACGGGAGTACGCGGCGGCGGCCAGTGCCTGCGTCACCGCGCCGAGGTCCACGCTCTCGCCCTGGCGCAGGCTCACCGGGACCAGGTCTCCGAGCCCCTTGACCTGCGGCTGGAGCACGGACCGGATCGGTGCGACGACCACGGAGACCGGGCCCGCGGCGGGGTCGTCCTTGCTCGGGTGCGCGAGGCGGCGCAGTACGGCGATGCGGCGGCCGACGGTGTCGCTGCGCGGGCTCAGGCGTTCGTGCGGGAGCGTCTCCCAGGACGGGTACTCCGCGACCTCGTCGGGGTTGAGCATCGAGCGCAGTGCGGCGGCCAGGTCCTCCGCCTCCCGCCCGGTGGCGGTGACGGCGAGCACGGTGCGCCCGGTGCGGGCGGCCAGCGCGGCGATGGCGAAGGGCCGCGCGGCGGCCGGGCCGACGAGGTCCACGTGCATGCGGTTGCCGTCCCCGGCCGCGGTGAGCGCCTCTGCGAGTGCGGGGTCCCGGGTGACGGCGTCGAGCAGTCCGTGCAGGCTCATGAAGGCGGCTTTCCGTCCGGTGAGGTGCGGCGAGTTCCCGCGGGGCGGCAACGCGAAGGACCCGACACGTCGAACGGGCCGGGGGTTCCCACCCTACGACGCGGGTCCGACAGCCGCGCGTGGGATTCGGACGGCCGGCGGTGATGGCGGCGGGACACCCGGTCCTCCCCCCGACGACCGCGGCCCCGCCCCACCCGAACGGGTGAGGCGGGGCCGGGGCTCCCCCGTACGACCGGCCCGCGATTACTCGCTGGCGATCGCGTTCAGGACGTTCATCCGGCCCGCCCGGAAGGCGGGGACCAGTGCGGCCAGCAGGCCGACCAGGGCGGAGCCGGCGAACACGCCGAGGATGGTGGGCCACGGGATCTCGAGGATCTTCATGCCCTGCAGTGCGAGGAGCTGGTGGGCGGTGGCGCCCCAGCCCATGCCCAGGCCGAGGCCGAGCAGGGCGCCGAAGAGGGCGATGACCACCGACTCCAGGCGGATCATGCGGCGCAGCTGGCGGCGGGAGAGGCCGATGGCGCGCATCAGGCCGATCTCGCGGGTCCGCTCGACCACCGAGAGGGCCAGGGTGTTCACCACGCCCAGGACCGCGACGATGATCGCGAGGGCGAGGAGGGCGTAGACCACGTTCAGCAGCTGGCCGACCTGGTCCTTGAGCGCCTGCTTGTAGTCCGTCTGGTTGAGCACCTGGTACTGCGGGTACTCGGCCAGCGCCGACTTGACCGCCGCGTAGGCGGCGTCGTCCTGGCCGTCCTTCGCGGTGGCCAGCACCATGAACGGCCGGGGCAGCTTGTCGGCCGGCAGGTTCGCCTCGGCGACTGCCGTGCTGACGTACTTCATGCCCTTGTCGAGGTTGCCCTCGTCGCTGGTGATCGCCGCGACCTTGAGCTTGACGGTCTTGCCGCCGGTGAAGGCGACCGTCAGCTCGTCACCGAGCTTGACCCGGTGCTTGGTCGCGTATTCGGAGCCCACCGACATCGAGCCCGGCTTGTACGCGTCCGCGTGCTCGCCGGCGATCGTCTTGCGGCGCACGTCCTGGGCGTACGTGGGGTCCTGGACCCCGAGTCCGTCCATCTCGGTGGTGCCGTCGGGGGCGGTGATCTTGGCATCGACGTCCCGGTAGGCGGTGACGTGCGCCAGGCCCTGCGTCGCCCGCAGTGCTTCCTCGGCCTGCGGTACGACCGGCTGCCCGGTCTGGGACTGGACGATGAAGTCCGCCCCGACCGACTTGTCGAGCTCGTCGGTGGCCGAGGCCACCATCGAGGAGCCGACCACCGACAGGCAGGCGACCAGCGCGAGGCCGATCATCAGCGCGGCGGCGGTGGCACCGGTGCGGCGCGGGTTGCGCAGCGCGTTGCGCTCGGCGAGGCGGCCTATGGAGCCGAAGGGCCGCAGCACCGGAGCGGACAGGGCCCGGACCACGACGCTCGCGAGGAGCGGGCCGATCACGATGAAGCCGATGAGGGTGAACAGCACGCCCAGACCGAGCCACTGCGCTCCGGTGCCGGCGGCGTCGGCCGTCCCCGCGAGGTACAGGGCCGCGGCGCCGATTCCGGTGAGGCCGATGCCCAGGGCGGCGCGGATCCGGCCGGCCTTCTTGTCGCCCGGGGTGCCCGACTCGCGCAGGGCGGCCATCGGGGAGACCTTGCCGGCCCGGCGGGCCGGTATGAAGGCGGAGACGACGGTGACGACGACGCCGAGGACGATGCCGATGACCGGGGTGGTCCAGGCGATGGTCAGGTCCTCGGTGGACAGGCTCATGCCGAGCCCGCTCATGAGCTCCATCAGGCCGATGGCCAGGCCGATTCCGGCGGCGACGCCGAGGAGGGAACCGACCACGCCGAGCAGGAAGGCCTCGATGACCACCGACTTGAGGACCTGGCCGCTGTTGGCGCCGATGGCCCGCATCAGGCCGATCTCCCGGGTGCGCTGGGCGACCAGCATCGAGAAGGTGTTGAAGATCAGGAAGATTCCGACGAGGAAGGCGATCGCGGCGAAGCCGAGCATCACCCACTTCATGATGTCGAGGAAGTCCATGTTCTTGCGGTTGGCGTCCGCGGCTTCCTTGGCGGTCTGCAGCGTGTAGGTGTCGGCGCCGAGGACCGAAGCGACGTTCTGCTTGAGCTGGGCGTCGCTCACCCCGTCCTTGGCGGTGACGTTCAGGTGCGTGAAGGCGTCCGGGGCGCCGAGCAGCTTCTGCTGCGAGGTGGCGGTGTCGAAGTAGACGACGGTCGCGCCGGGGTTGGTCACGGTGAAGGCGGCGATACCGGTGATCTTGGACCGGATGTCGCCGGTGACGGCGATGGTGCGGATGTCGTCACCGAGCACCAGGTGGTGCTTCTTCGCGGTGTCGGCGTCGATCATCACGTCGGTGGGGCCTCGCGGGGCCTGCCCCTCGATGATCTTCATCGAGCGCAGTTCGTTCTCGGTCCAGTTGCCCGCGAAGGTCGGGGCTCCGGTGGTCGAGCCGAGGTTCTCGTTCTTGGAGTTGACGACGGTGACCGCCATCGAGGACACGCCGCCCTCGACGGACTTCACGCCCTCGGCCTTCTTGACCTGCTCGACGACCGAGGCGGCCAGCGCCTGCGGCTTGCCGGTGTCGGGGGTCTCCCCGCTGTTCTCGGCCTCCTTCGGGGTGACCGTGACATTGGAGTTGGTGACCGCGAACAGCTTGTCGAAGGTGGTGTTCATGGTGTCCGTGAACACCAGCGTCCCGCAGACGAAGGCGACGGAGAGCAGGACGGCCACGGCGGAGAGCGCCATCCGCCCCTTGTGCGCGAAGAAGTTGCGCCGCGCGGTCTTCATGACGGTCATGACGTCCGCCCACGGGCGTCGAAGTCCTTCATGCGGTCCAGGACCTGGTCGGCGGTGGGCGTGTGCATCTCGTCCACGATCCGGCCGTCCGCGAGGAAGATGACGCGGTCCGCGTAGGAGGCGGCGACCGGGTCGTGGGTGACCATGACGATGGTCTGGCCCAGCTCGTTCACCGAACGGCGCAGGAATCCGAGGACCTCCGCGCCGGCCCGGGAGTCGAGGTTTCCGGTGGGCTCGTCGCCGAAGATGATCTGGGGCCGGGAAGCCAGGGCGCGGGCGACCGCCACGCGCTGCTGCTGGCCGCCGGAGAGCTCGGTCGGACGGTGCTTGAGGCGGCCCGCCAGACCCACGGTCTCCACGACCCGGTTCAGCCACTGGGCGTCGGCCTTGCGGCCGGCGATGTCCATGGGGAGCGTGATGTTCTCCAGGGCGTTGAGCGTCGGCAGCAGGTTGAAGGCCTGGAAGATGAAGCCGATCCGGTCCCGGCGCAGCTGCGTGAGCTTCTTGTCCTTCAGACCGGTGATCTCGGTGTCGTCCAGGAAGATCTGGCCGCTCGTGACCGTGTCCAGACCGGCCAGGCAGTGCATCAGCGTGGACTTGCCGGAGCCCGAGGGCCCCATGATCGCGGTGAACTGGCCGCGCCGGATGTCCACGTCCACCGCGTCGAGGGCGACGACCCGCGTCTCGCCGGAGCCGTAGGCCTTGACGACCTTCCGCGCCCGCGCCGCGACGGCCTCATGCCCTCCAGTACCCCCGTGCCTGGTTTCGGTCATAGCCGTTGTCACGGTGTTTCCCCTCGTGTCGATGCGTGGCTCGAAGCAGTGATGCGCTTCATCCGAAGTCTGCTGGCCGGGGGTACCGCGGCGCGCTGGTGCCAATCGCCGTATCCATAGGGGTGCTAGCCCTACCCCCCGGACTCCCGCCCTGTAGTAACCAGTTAAGGAGCCCCGGGGCCTTTCCTCCTCCTCCCCCGGGACGAACCGTCCCTGGATCCTTATGAGGACCAACCCCTAGGGGATCTCGCTCGTTGGGACGAGGCGCCCTGAGGGGATACCGCCCCGTAATCCCGCAGTGAGATGGTGTCCGCGCAGGTAAGCGCGGGGAGAAGGGTTTTGCATGGGCTCAGGGGAAAGCACGGGCGCGAGTACCGAGGGCAGCGCCGGCGGCATACCCGGGGACGACCCGGCCGCCGGTACGGGTACGCGGGCGGCCTCACCGCCCGGCCGGCCCCGTACGGCCGTCGTCGCCGCCCTGATGCTGACCATGGGGCTCGTCGCCCTCGACGGCGCCGTCGTCGCCACCGCCGTCCCCCAGATCGTCGGCGACCTCGGCGGCTTCGCCGTCTTCTCCTGGATCTTCTCGGGCTACATCCTGGCCGGAACCGTCACCCTGCCCGTCTACGGCAAGCTCTCCGACACCTACGGCCGCAAGCCCGTCCTGCTCCTCGGCATCAGCCTCTTCCTGCTCGGCTCGCTGCTGTGCGCGGCCGCCTGGAGCATGGCCGCCCTCATCGCCTTCCGGATCCTCCAGGGCCTCGGCGGCGGCGCCCTGCAGGGGACCGTCCAGACCCTGGCCGCCGACCTCTACCCGCTCAAGGACCGGCCGCGCATCCAGGCCCGGATGTCCGTGGTCTGGGCCACCTCGGCACTGGCCGGCCCCGCGCTCGGCGGGCTGATCGCCACGTACACCGACTGGCGCTGGATCTTCCTGATCAACCTGCCGCTGGCCGCCGCCGCCCTGTGGATCATCGGCCGCCACCTGGTCGAGCCCACCCGGGCCCCCGGCCGTACCGGCCCCGTCGACTGGGCGGGAGCCCTCGCCGTCTTCGCCTGCGGCGGGCTGCTCCTCTTCGCGCTGGTCCAGGGCGGGGTCGCCTGGCCCTGGCTGTCGGCGCCCTCGCTGGGACTGTTCGCCGCCTCCGTCGCACTCGGCGTGCTGGTCGTCTGGATCGAGCGCCGGGCCGAGCAGCCCATCCTGCCCGGCTGGGTGTGGCGCCGGCGCACCATCGCCGCCGTCAACCTGGCCATGGCCGGGCTCGGCCTGCTGATGGTCGCCCCGATGCTGTTCATGCCGACGTACGCCCAGTCCGTACTCGGCCTCGGCCCCACCGGCGCCGGCCTGGTCACCTCCGCGATGACCCTGAGCTGGCCGATCAGCGCCGCCCTCGCCCAGCACGTCTACCGGCGCATCGGCTTCCGCAACACCGCCGCCACCGGGGTCGCCCTGGCCGCCCTCATCCTCGGCTCCTTCACCCTGCTCCCCTACCCCGCCCCGGTCTGGCAGCCCGTACTGATCATGCTGCTGCTGGGCGGGGCCCTCGGCCTCTTCCAGCTCCCGCTGATCGTCGGGGTCCAGTCCACGGTGGGCTGGGAGGAGCGCGGAACCACGACGGCCTCGGTGCTGTTCTGCCGCAACGTCGGGCAGAGCGTCGGAGCGGCGCTGCTGGGGGCCGTGGCCAACGCCACCATCGCCGACCGGCTGGCACAGGCCCCGGTGCCCGGGCTCCCCGCGACCCTGGACGACGTGTCCAGGGCCCTGACCCACCCCGGCCTCCTCTCCCCGGAAGCCGGCGAGTACCTGCGCCGGGCCGTGGCCGCCGCCGGGGACCACATCTTCCTCGGCGCGACCCTGGCGGCGGCCGCGTCGGCGCTGGTGCTGCTGCTGGTGGCGCCGCGGCGGTTCCCCGTACTGCCGGAGCAGCGGGAGGGCTGAGGGCGGGCAACTTGTCATGCCCGGGCCGAAACGGTAACCCTCTTCGGAGACACCGCACTCCCGGGGGGCCACACATGACGTCCGCACTCTTCGCACTCGCGTTACTCGCCGCCCTGGCGGCCCCGATCGTCCTGCGCCTGATGCGCCGCCCCGGCTTCGTCACCGGCCGCGACGGACGCCTCTCCACCTCGATCACGCTCGCCCTGGCCTGGACGGTGATCCTGATCTGGCTCCTCCTGGCAACCCTCGGCTACGGGCTCACCGCGGGCGGCGGCGTCGACTGGTTCCAGGGCCCCGAGGGCCCCCTGTCCACCCTGACGACCGTCTACCTCCCGCTGCTCGGCGGCCCCTACGCCGCCCTGATCGCGGCGAAGGCGGTGGTCGGCATGCGGGTCGAGCGGGGCTCCATGGCCAAACCGGCGCCGAAGGGCACGGAGCGGCGCCCGGTGCACGACCTGATCTCGAACGACGGCGGGCGGACCGACCTCGTCGACCTGCAGTACGTGGCCCTGAGCGCGGTCACGATGCTGTACGTGGTGGCGTTCTTCCTGGCGGACGTGGGCGGCGGGCTGCCGAAGCTGCCCGCGGAGATGTGGGCGCTGACCGGGGCGCCGGCCGGGGCGTACCTGTTGAACAAGGTGGCGGTGCGGGGCATCCCGGTGATCACCGGAGTCTCCGTGACGGAGGGTCTGCTCACCGTCTCGGGCGGCGGCTTCGGGGACAACCCGCGGGTCGAGGTCGACGGCACGGCCCTCCCGACCACGGTCGTCCCGGACGGGACCCTGACCGCGCCCCTCCCCGCGACGGCGCCGCCCGCCTTCGAGGTGGTGGTCACCACCCACGGCCTCCGCAGCGACCCGGCCCCCCACACCCCGCCACTGCACGGTCCGGAGCCCGCACTGTGACCCGTACCGCTGCGCAGGCCGGAGCCCCGGCCATGACCCGTGCCGCTGCGCGGGGCGGAGTTCCCCACTTCGACCCGTGCCGGTGCGCGGGGCGGAGTTCCCCGCTGCGACCCGTGCCGGTGCGCGGGGCCGAGTTCCCCTACCCGCCCTTCCACCGTTCCCAGGGCCGGCCCTGCCCCGGTCCTCAAACGCCGGACGGGCTACAAGCGGGGCACCGGACTGCGCCCGGACCCCTGGGGCTCCGCCCCAGACCCCGGTCCTCAAACGCCGGACGGCTGAATTGGCGCGGCCCGGTCTGGATAAGGCGGCCAGGCTGAAACAATCGCCCGGCCGGGGTCGGCAGGGGCGGCCCGGGTCGGGGACGGGGGCGGGGTGGGGTGTCGGCCTGGACGTAGAGCGTGATTTGTGGCGCAGGCACAAGCCCAAACCCTGTCGGAGTTCAGGAGAGGGCGCCTAAATCATGCAGTCCAGGCCGACACCCCACCCCGCCCCCGGCACCGACCCCCACCCGCAGCCGGCCCACCCCCAGCCCCGCCGGCGCTTGAGGCGCAGGGGCCCGGGGACCGGCAACGGCGCCGCGCAGGCTCAACCCTCCGCCGGAGCCCGGCCCGTCAGGGCGGCCAGGCTGGAGCGGACGTGGTTCATGTGGGCCCGCATCTCGTCCTGCGACTCCCCGTGCTCCCGCAGGATCCGCTCCGTCTCCCGCCCGACCCGCTCCTCCCGCACCCGCGCCTCCGCGATCAGCTCCGCCGCCTTCGCCTCCGCGTCCTCCTGCCCGTGCCGGGCCGCCTCCTGGGTCTGCGCGAACGTCCGCTTCGCCTCCGCCAGCCGCGACTGCGCGTACCGCTCCAGCTCCGCCTCCCGCGCAGCCAGTTCCGCCTCCCGCGCAGCCAACTCCCGCTCCGCCGCGTCCCACCGCTCCGCGTGCTCCTGTTCGCGCTCCGCGAGCAGCGCGTCCGCCCGGCGGGCCGTGTCCGCCAGCGCCGCCTGCGCCTCCGCCCGCCACGCCGCCGCGTCGTCCCGCGCCGCCGTCCGCGCGTCGTCCGCCTCGCGCCCCGCCCGCAGCAGCCCCTGCCGGGCCCGCACCTCGGTCTGGTCCCGCACCGCCTGCGCGTCGCCGCGCGCCAGCTCCGCCACCCGGTCGGCGTGCGCCTCGGCGGCGCCCGCCGCCGCCAGCGCGTCCGCCCGCGCGTCGCCCCGTAGCGTCTCGGACTCCTCCTCGGCGAGCAGCAGGATCCGGCGGGCGCGCTCGCCGAGCTCCTCGTACGTCTGCGGGGCCAGTCCGGAGACCTCCACGCGCAGCCGCTCCGCCTCCGCCTCCATCTGCTTGGCCAGCACGGTCAGCCGGGCCACCCGCTCCCAGGCCTCGTCCCGGCTCCCCGACAGCCGGGCGAGGTACCGGTCCACCTCTTCCGCCCGGTAGCCACGGCCACGCACGGTCGTAAAGGGTGCACTCATCCTGGAAGCGCCTCTCTCGCGGGGTTCCTGCCAAGGATGCGTCATTTGATCGCGGAAGCCCGAATGGCCGGGCCGAGACCCCGTTCGGGGGTCACGACCCGGCCATCCGGATCGGCGGAGGATCCGCGGAGGATCCGCAGAGGATCCGTGCGAGATCAGCAGGAACCGGTCAGAGGAGCCCGTCCCACATCTGCTCCAGCAGCACCGACCACCAGTTCTCCGGCGACGCCAGCGCCGCACTGTCCAGCCCCGCCAGGTTCGCCTGGAAATCGACGGTCCAGCGGCCCGCCTGCTCCGGCGTCAGATGCTGGCGCAGCCGCCACATGTGACCCAGCATCGCCAGGGACCGTACGAACTGCGGCAGCGAGGAGTTGACGAACTGCGGGGGCACCGGCGCCCCGCCCGGACCGCTCTCCACCGGCACCGCGACGATGTGCGCGGTGCCGTACTGCACGCACAGCGCCTTGCCGAAGTCGCTGCCCACCACCAGGTACGAGCCCGCGTCCGAGGCGGGCTGCACCTGCCGCTGCGCCGCCAGCTCGGCCAGCGTCGGCAGCGGGGCGCCCGGTACGGCCTGGGCCCAGAAGAACGGCCCGAAGTCGACGGGCAGGCCCGACCACATCAGCGTCTGCGCCACGATCTCCGGCACGCCCTGCCGGGACACCGCGCGCTGCTCGAAGCGGAACACGCCCTGCGGCCCGAAGGCCCCCGCCAGCTCCTGCGCGATCGCGTCCAGCGGGATCGCCGGCTGCAAGGGCACCTGCGGGAGCGGTGCGCGCACCGGCGCGGGGCGCGCCGGGCCGTCCGCCACCTGGTGCAGTTCGCCCTGGTGGGTCAGCAGGTGCCGCATGCCCTGCTGGCGGCCCGCGTGGTCCGTCCCGTACGGGGCCACGCTGGTGATCCGGACCTGCGGCCAGGTCTCCCGGATCATGCGCGCGCAGTAGCCGCCGGGCAGCTCGCACGAGGCCAGCTCGGTGTGCAGCTCCAGCACCTGCTGCGGGGGCACGTTCATGGCCCGCAGTTCGTACAGGATCTGCCACTCCGGGTGCGGGGTGCCGGGCGCGGAGCGGCGGATGAGCTGCTGCTCGGAGCCGTCGGGCGCGCGGTAGCGCAGCACGGCCTGGTATCCGGGGCCGACCGTGGGGACCCCGGGGGCGGAGGCCTGCGGCGCGGGTGCCTGCGACGCGTGTACGGGCGACTGCGGCGCGGGGCCGGGCGGGCCGGGCGGCGCGGGCGGCTGCCCGGTCACGGCCGGACCCGCCAGCATCGTCGCGGCATGGTCCAGCCCGCCACCGGGAGCGCCGGGAGCCCCCGGCGGACCGGGCGGCTGCGGTACGCCGGGACCGGCCAGCATCGTGGCGGCGTGGTGCGCGCCGCCCCCGGGCACGCCGGGAGGACCGGGCGGTGCGGGCGGCTGCCCGGCGCCAGGCACCCCGGGGGGACCGGGCGGCTGGGGTACGCCGGGACCGGCCAGCATGGTCGCGGCGTAGGCGTCTCCGCGCCCGCCGGACGACCCGGGAGACCCCGGCGGACCGGGAGGCGCGGGCGGCTGCCCGGTCACGGCCGGACCCGCCAGCATCGTCGCGGCATGGTCCAGCCCGCCACCGGGTGCACCGGGAGCCCCCGGAGCTCCGGGCGGGCCGGGCGGCGCGGGCTGCTGCGGCCCGCCGGGGCCCGCCAGCATCGTGGCGGCGTACGAGGGCGACTCCGCACCCCCGCCCGGCGCACCGGGCGGACCCGGCGGGGTCACGGGCCCGGGGGCCCCGGACCGGTTGACCCGGGCCTTGCTCGTCGGCGCGTCGGCGATGTCTCCGCCGGAACCGGAACCGGAAGCCTGACCGGAACCGGAACCGGAACCGGAGCCCCGCCCCTGCCCCTGCCCCGACCGGGAGGACTCCGGGTCCAGCGCCGGCACCACGGCGGTCTTCGGCAGCTCACTGCCCCGGGGCATCAGGGTCGTGCGCGCCTCCGGGCCCGGCCCCGACGGCGCCTGGGCGTCGTCCAGGTCCGTGCCGGACAGCGGCGGCGCGAACACCGTCGCCGGCAGCGGCACGGACACGGAGTCCGCACCGGGGTTCACGTCGGTGCCGGCCCAGGGCGTGGCCCCGGTCGGGACGGCGGCGGGCACCCCGTCGTTGGCGGTCGGCTCGTAGGGGACCTCTCCCCCGCGCCGCAGCGGAACCGGCTCCGGCACCGGCTCCGAGGAGCCCGCGCCGGAAGCGGCCGGCGCCGAAGCAGCCACCGGCGTCACCGGAGCGGCGGGCGTCACCGGAGCGGCCGGAGCCGCCGGGATCCCCGCCCGGTCCGCCGCCTCCTGGAGCCACTCCGGCGGGCTCAGCATGAACGAGGTCTGTTCCGAGTCGATGCGCGGCACCGGCACCGAAGCCTCGGCCTGCGCGGCCGACGCCCCGTACTCCTCCTCGTAGCGGCGGATCACCTCACCCACCGGCAGGCCGGGCCAGAGCGTCACCTCCCCGCTGTCCCGCGCGATGACGAGCCGCTGCCGGCCGCCCCCGGACACCGGGCCCGCCGGGCGGTCCTCCGCCCACACCACGAAACCGAGTCCGAACTCCCGTACGCGCACCTCGCGGTGCTGGTACCCGGGCACGTCCCCGTTGATCCATTCCTCGGCGCGCTCCTGCGCCTGCGCAAACGTCACCATCGCGCCGTCACCCTTCCACCGGTGCCGCTGCCGGACCGGCACCCGGAACCGAACGCCCTGCCGGAGCCGCTCCCGGCCCCGCTCCCTCACCCTGACCCGTCACGGGAACCGAGCGCGCGAATCCGCCGTCCACCATCAGACCGGCCACCGTTTCCAGTTCCGGCGGATTGCCCGCCAGCCGTTCCAGGAAGGCGTCGAAATCCGCACCGCACGGCAGCAGCAACCGCTCCACGCGTTCCTGGACCGACCAGCCGTCCTGGTCGCGCGCATCGTCGTACGGGGAGAACCAGACCGAGCCGACTCCCTCACCGCGCACCTTCACCGCGAGCAGCCCGCCCTGCGCGAAGGCCACGCACAGGTAGTCCTTCGTCAGGTGGTCCCGCAGGCACTTGTTGACGTAGACGAGGTCGTTGACCGCCGCCTCCTCGCGCACCGTGAAGAACGGCTGGTCCACCAGCAGTCCCAGCTCCACGTCGAGCCCGGTGCCCACCGGCGCGCAGCCGCCCGCCGCCTTCAGGAAGGAGCGGTACGCCTCCGGGAGCCGGTAGCCGAGGTCCTCCTCGACGCCCTGGACCTGCTGCTCGGAGACCGAGACCACCGTCTTGGGCAGTCCCAGGTGCACCGGGCGCACCTCCTGCAGGGCCCGCGTCCCGCGCTTGCCGTGGTCCACCGCCGCCGTCGCCAGACCGGCGTGGTGCCTCAGCAGCGACTTCACCTCGACCGGGACCAGCTCCATGCGGCGGGTGCCGGACACGTGGTGCCAGGTCCAGCCGTGCGGGGTCGACACCGGGCCGACCGTGTCCCACAGTTCGTGGCCGGTCGCCCGCATGGCCGCGTTCGCGGACACGCAGTCCGTCAGCCGCAGCTCGTCCACGCCGAAGCCCTCGGGGGGCTCGGCGATCTCGACGGCCGCACGGGCGTACAGCGCGAAGTCGGGGTGCCCGTTCGCGTCGATGCGGACTCCGTGGGGATGGCGCGCGGCCCGGACGGGGTCCGGGAAATGCACGACCTGCCCCGAATAAGCGGCGTTGGGTGGCGCGGCCTGATGCCCGAGCCGACCTGTCGTCATGGCGGTAGCCCCCTGCTGGATCTGGCTGGTTCACCACAGCCTATGTGCTCCGGCAAGGGCCTCACCCGCGCGTGCGCGGGGACCCCGCGGGACGGCCGGGAAGATCCGAATTGATACGAATATTCGACCCCGCTTCCACATGCCACGGGACATTTGACAGGCTGTCCCCACAGCACGGGGGCGTGCGCGACAGCGGTCAGCACCGCGGCCACGGGAGGGAAAGCGCAACCATGCAGAACACGGCAACACGCACAGACGCGGCCGACGCCCACTCAGGAGGGGCGGGAGCCCAGGGATCCACGGGCCCCGCGGGCGCCCACGGACCGGCGGACCCCGCCGGTCCCGCGGGAACCGGTGACCCGGCGGCCGTCCCCGGGCAGGCCCGCGCCGCGGCCGAGCAGGGCCCCGGCGATCCCCGGCTGCGCTGGGGCGGCGGGGACGGCCGTCCCGACGTGCCCACGCTCCGCTTCCGCCGCGACGGGATCCTGCCCACCGTGGCCGCCGCCCTGTCCGTGCGCGGCGAGACCCTCACCGGGACCGCCGGCAAGGCCGACCTGCCCCCCGTGCTGCACGCCCTCGTACAGGATTTCCTCGACACCCTCACGAGTGGCCAGCGCGAACGTTTCACCGGCCGATGTCCGGAGGCGATCCTGCTCTCCCGGCACCTCGCCACCGTCGAGGGCGCCCGCAGCAAGCGCGCCTCGCGCAAGCCCCTGACGCCCAGCGAGGCGCGCCGCTCGCTGAAGCACTCCAAGATCACCGCCCGCCGCATCCGCGAGGACGGCGACCCGCTCCACGGCAGCTACGCACCTCCCTGCCGCTCCTGCGAGGCCCTCCTCGCCCACTTCGGCGTACGCCCCGTCGACCTCACTCACCCCGAGTAGCCGCCATGACCACGACCTCCGCTTCGTACGCCCGCTCCTCGGCGACCCGCTTCCCCGTCGCCGTGGACTCCGCCCTGCGCACCGCCGGCTGGGAGCCGGGCCGCTGGGACATCAAGCAGGCCGAGTACTGGGCCGACGCCCTGCGCGACCACACCACCCCGGCCGGGCACCGGCACACCGTCTTCCCGGCCGCCGTCGAGGCCTGGGCGGAGTTCGGGAACCTCACCGTCTCGGCCCCGGGCCCCGGCCGCCAGATCGCGCCCACCGCGATACGCCTGGACCCCCTCACGGGCCTGCACCTCGCCCGGACCTTCGCGGACCTGGGCCGCGCCCTCTCCACGCAGCTCTGCCCGCTCGGCGTCGAGGCCGACACGGACCCGGCCGGGGGCGGCGCCCACCTCGCCCTCGACCGCGAGGGCCGCGTCTACTGCGTGGACCACACCGGCGACTGGTACCTCGGCGGGAGCCTCGACGAGGCCCTCACCCTCCTGCTGACCGGCCTCCAGCCGACGCGCCTGACGACGGGGTAGGCCGTCGGGGACGGCCTGCGTCGCGGCACCCTTCAGCCGCCCAGCTCCGGAAGCCGCTCCCCTTCTCCCGGGTAGCGGCCCTCCTCCAGCCGGAAGAGGTACGCCCGCAGATCGGCGGCGAGCCCGCCCTCCAGGTATGCCCGGAACTCCCGCGCCCCCTCGGCGGCGTCCAGGTCGGCGGGGTGGACGCTGTCCCCGTACTCGGCCAGCGTGAGCACCAGGTGCTCCTCGACCCGGCTCCGCCCGGCCCACCACCGGCGCACCGTCTCCGGGGTCCACCAGCGGTCCCCGTCGTACGCGTACTCCTGGAAGGGCTCCTCGTCCGCCGCGTCGACCACCTCGCGCACCTCGATCGGGCTGCGCGGCTGCCGGAAGACGTATTCGAGGGTGCCCTCGGTACTCGCCGCGTACATCACGTTGCGGGGCGCGTTCAGCCGCCCGGTCCAGCACGTGTCGGTCTCGCCCGTGTAGAAGGGCCCCGGCACGTTCAGCCAGAGCCGCTTCTCCCATCGCCCCTGGAACAGCTTCCGGTCCTCGTCCGTCAGCTCCGCCACCGGATCCCAGCCCACCGTCATCCCCGCTTCCCCCCTGTCGCCCCGCGTCACAACCGCGGGAGCCGCTCCCCGGCCTCCGGGTAGCGGCCTTCCTCCAGCCGGAAAAGATACGCCCGCAGATCGACGGCGAGGCCACCGTCCAGATACGCCTGGAAGTCCCGTACGCCGGCGGCCGCATCGGCGTCGGCGACCGAGCCGCCCTTCCCGAAGTCCGCCAGCGACTCGGCCAGGTGCAGGGCGACCCGCCCCCGGTCCGCCCACCACGCGCGCACCTCGGCCGGCGTCCACCGCAGGTCCCCGTCGCAGTGGTACTCCCCGATGGGTTCGGCCCAGGCGGCCTCGGCCACCGCCCGGACCTCCGCCGGATCCCTCGGCTGCCGGAACACGTACTCGGTGCAGTAGGCGCTCTCCGCCGTGTACAGCACGTTGGCCGGGGCCTCCATCCGGCCCGTCCAGCAGTTGTCCGTCTCGCCCGTCCAGAACGGCCCCGGCACGTTCAGCCACAACCGCGCGGAGTCCTCCCCGCCCCGCCGGAAGCTCTTCCGCTCCTCGTCCGTCAGCTCCGCCACCGGATCCCAGGCCATCCCCGCTACCCCCGCCCGCTCGGCAGGACCGCCGAGACCTTGAAGCCGCCCTCGTCCGTCGGGCCGGACACGAACACCCCGCCCAGGGCGAGGACCCGCTCG
The DNA here is from genome assembly GCF_036127095.1 of Streptomyces sp. NBC_00335. Classification (GTDB taxonomy): domain Bacteria; phylum Actinomycetota; class Actinomycetes; order Streptomycetales; family Streptomycetaceae; genus Streptomyces. Next base: position 5,137,741 of record NZ_CP108006.1, on the reverse strand, counting down.
CGCATGCCGACCAGGCCGTTCCCGCCGCTCGGCAGTCCCGGTTCGGCCGCCTTGCCGTCGCAGGGGCCGTTCTCCACCTGCATGGCCACCTCGCCCTCCCGGTGCGCCAGCCGTACGACGACCCGGGCGCCCGCGGCGTGCTTGTGGCAGTTGGTCAGGGCCTCCTGCACCACCCGGTAGGCGGTCTGTTCCACCTCCGCCAGGTACGCGGAGCACTCGCCGCGCACATCGAGCTCGACGGACATCCCGGCCGCCCGCGACTGCCCGACCAGCGCCTCCAGCGCGGCCAGCGTCGGCCCGTCGTCGAAGCTCCCCACCAGCGCCACCGGCGCGGCCACGGCCGCCGGCTTCGGCGCCTGGGCCCGCAGGACGCCGAGCATCTCGCGCAGCTCCGTCAGTGCCTGCCGTCCCATGTCCCCGACCAGCGCCGCGTTCTTCGCCGCCTTCACCGGGTCCTTGGCGGCGATCGCCTGGAGGGCCGCCGCGTGCACCACCATGAGCGACACCCGGTGCGCCACGACGTCGTGCATCTCCCGCGCGATCCGGGTCCGCTCCTCCGTACGGGCCCACTCGGCGCGTTCCTCCGCCCGGTCCGCGAGCAGCGACAGCTCCCGCTCCAGCGAGTCCGCGCGCTCCTGCAGGCTCTCCATCAGCCGTCTGCGGGCCGCCGTGTACAGCCCGAACAGCACTGGCGGCACGGTCAGCGCCACCGCCACGAACACGGACAGGGTGATGACGAGGGTGAGGCTGACCTCGGGGTCAGCCCGGGTCCGCATGAACATCACCACGAAGAACGCGGCCAGCGACATCGACGCCAGGGTCGCGGTGATCCGCCGGGGCACCTCGGAGGCGGCCAGCGTGTACAGCCCGACCACCACGAGCAGGAACCCCATGGCCGCCGGCGACACCGCGATGCCGACCAGCACCACGAGGATCGGCCAGCGCTGCCGCAGCACGAGCACGGACCCGACCAGTACCCCGAACAGCACCCCGGCGAAGACCGGGATCCCGGCCTCGCGGGCGAACCGGACGCCCTCCACCCCGCCCTCGACGGCGGACACCGCCCCGAGCCCCGCGTCCAGCAGGGCCGACCTGCGACTCTCCCACCACAGGGGCCCGTCCCGCCCGGCCCCCGCCTCTCCCTGCTCTTCCCCCGTACTGGTCATACGGTCCAGCCTACGCAGCGGCGACAGCACACCGGCGGCGCCAATTCCAACGAACCACCGGTAATCGCACGTCCGACTGAATCACCCACGGACTGAGACCGGAGTCCCACATTCCGGACGACGCTCTATGTATGAGCAAATACGCCGACTTCGAAACCCTCCGCGAACAAGCCCTCGCCCTGCGCCGCGAGGGCCTCAGCCGCCGCCAGATCCGCGACCGCCTCCAGGTCTTCAACGGCGAGATCCTCAACCGCCTCCTCCAGGGCGAGCCCCCACCGGAATGGACGAAGCGCCCGAACGCGAAGGACGACCTCCGCGACCGCGCCCGCGAGCTCCGCCTCAAGGGCCTCACGTACGACCAGATCCAGATCGAGCTGGGCTGCTCGAAAAGCTCCATCTCCCTCTGGGTCCGCGACCTCCCGAAGCCGGAGCGGCAACGCACGAGGGAGGAGTCCTCCGCCATAGCGCGGCGAGGCTGGGAACGGACACTTGAGATCCGTGACGAGGAGCGCCGCCAGGTCAAGCGGGATGCGGCTGCGGAGATCGGCAGCTTTTCGGAGCGCGACCTCTTCCTCGTGGGCGTCAGCCTCTATTGGTCCGAGGGCAGCAAGGACAAGACGTACGCCCGACGCGAGCGTGCGGTCTTCGTGAACAGCGACGCCGGCATGGTGACCACCTACCTCGCCTGGCTGCGTCTCCTCGGAGTGAAGGACGAGGACCTGCGGTTCGCCGTGACGATCCACGAATCAGCCGATGTCGTCGGCGCGGAGGCCTTCTGGGCGGATCTCGCCGGGGTGCCGCAGGCACAGTTCCTCAAAACGACACTCAAGCGGCACAACCCGAAGACCGTCCGAAAGAACACCGGCGAGAGCTACCACGGGTGCCTCGCGGTACGGGTGCTTCAAAGCGCCGGTCTGTACCGTCGCGTCGAAGGCTGGTGGTGCGGCATAGTAGGGGCTGCATCGCAGTTCGATCAGTCGAATCGGACATAAATGGCGAACCATCCCGGATCGTCTAAGGGCAGGACAAATGGTTTTGGTCCATTGAATGAGGGTTCGAATCCTTCTCCGGGAGCTCACAGCGCAACATTTGCTGTACTTCGGGTCCTGACCGCCTCGGTCGGGACCCACCCTCGTTTAGGGCCTTAAACCCACCGGTATCCTTCACGGGTCCACCACCCGAAGCCGAAGGGCACACCCGTGAGCGCCAACCGCCCGGCAGCCGTCGTCGTACTCGCAGCGGGTGAAGGCACCCGCATGAAGTCGGCCACACCCAAGGTTCTGCACGAGATCAGCGGGCGTTCGCTCGTCGGTCACGTCGTCGCCGCCTCCCGCGAGCTGGACCCCACCCACCTCGTCGTCGTCGTCGGGCACGCCCGCGAGCAGGTCACCGCGCACCTCGCCTCGGTCGACGCCGACGTCCGCACGGCAGTCCAGTACGAGCAGAACGGCACCGGGCACGCCGTCCGGATGGCCCTCGAAGAGCTCGGCGCCGACCGTCCCGCCGGCACCGTGGTCGTCGTCTGCGGCGACACCCCGCTGCTGACCGGCGAGACCCTGGCCGCCCTGACGGCCACGCACGAGGCCGACGGCAACGCCGTCACCGTGCTGACCGCCGAGGTCCCCGACTCCACCGGGTACGGCCGGATCATCCGCGGCGCCGACGGGGCGGTCACCGCCATCGTCGAGCACAAGGACGCCACCGACGCCCAGCGCGCCATCGCCGAGATCAACTCCGGGGTCTTCGCCTTCGACGGCGCCCTGCTCGTGGACGCGCTCGGCAAGGTCCGCACCGACAACAGCCAGGGCGAGGAGTACCTCACCGACGTGCTCGGCATCCTGCGCGAGGCCGGCCACCGCGTCGGCGCGGCCGTGGGCGCGGACCACCGGCAGATCCTCGGGATCAACAACCGGGTCCAGCTCGCCGAGGCCCGCGCCCTGCTCAACGCCCGCCTGCTGGAGCGCGCCATGCTCGCCGGCGTGACGATCGTCGACCCGGCGAGCACGCTCGTCGACGTGACGGTGACTTTCGGCCAGGACGCGATCGTGCACCCCGGCACCCAGCTGCTCGGCACCACGCACGTCGCCGAGCAGGCCGAGGTCGGCCCCAACACCCGCCTGAAGGACACGCATGTCGGCGCCGGCGCCCGGGTGGACAACACGGTGGCGGACACCGCCGTCGTCGGTGCCTCCGCGAGCGTGGGCCCCTTCGCGTACCTGCGTCCGGGCACGAACCTGGGCGCGAAGGCCAAGGCCGGCACGTACGTGGAGATGAAGAACGCCACGATCGGCGAGGGCACCAAGGTCCCGCACCTGTCCTACGTCGGCGACGCGACGATCGGCGAGTACACGAACATCGGCGCCGCCAGCGTGTTCGTGAACTACGACGGTGAGCACAAGCACCACACCACCGTCGGCTCACACTGCAAGACGGGCTCGGACAACATGTTTGTGGCACCCGTCACCATCGGGGACGGCGCCTACACCGCCGCCGGCTCCGTGATCACGAAGGACGTGCCGCCCGGCGCCCTGGCCGTGGCCCGTGGCCAGCAGCGGAATATCGAGGGCTGGGTGGCCCGCAAGCGTCCGGGAAGTGCCGCCGCAACGGCGGCTCAGTCGGCGGTCCACGAGGACTCCGACGAACGCTGAGGTGAACTGACCGGAAACGGCTACGCCCGAGACGGCGTACCGTGATAGGTGAACGCAATTCGGCTGGCTCACCGTGTGCGGGACGGACGCACATGGGGGCGAGCAGCTTTCCCACGTCTGAGGAGACAGTGCTGTGACCGGGATCAAGACGACCGGCGAGAAGAAGCTGATGCTCTTCTCCGGCCGCGCCCACCCCGAGCTGGCCGAGGAGGTCGCGCACCAGCTCGGTGTCGGCCTCGTGCCGACCAAGGCTTTCGACTTCGCGAACGGCGAGATCTACGTCCGCTTCCAGGAGTCGGCGCGTGGCGCGGACTGCTTCCTGATCCAGAGCCACACGGCTCCGATCAACAAGTGGATCATGGAGCAGCTGATCATGATCGACGCGCTCAAGCGCGCGTCGGCACGCTCCATCACCGTGATCGTCCCGTCCTACGGATACGCCCGCCAGGACAAGAAGCACAAGGGCCGCGAGCCGATCTCGGCCCGCCTGGTCGCGGACCTGCTGAAGACCGCGGGTGCGGACCGCATCCTCACGGTCGATCTGCACACCGACCAGATCCAGGGCTTCTTCGACGGCCCGGTCGACCACCTTTCGGCCCTGTCGGTCCTCGCGGACTACGTCGGCGCCAAGGTCGACCGCTCCAAGCTGACGATCGTCTCCCCGGACGCCGGCCGCGTACGCGTCGCCGACCGCTGGTGCGACCGCCTGGACGCCCCCCTGGCGATCGTGCACAAGCGCCGCGACAAGGACGTCGCCAACCAGGTGACCGTCCACGAGGTCGTCGGTGAGGTCAAGGGCCGCGTCTGCGTCCTGGTCGACGACATGATCGACACGGGTGGCACCATCTGCGCCGCCGCCGACGCGCTCTTCGCGCACGGCGCGGAGGACGTCATCGTGACGGCCACGCACGGCATCCTCTCGGGCCCGGCCGCCGACCGCCTGAAGAACTCCAAGGTCAGCGAGTTCGTGTTCACGAACACCCTGCCGGACCCGTCCGACCTCGAGCTCGACAAGATCACGGTGCTCTCCATCGCCCCGATGATCGCCCGCGCCGTGCGCGAGGTCTTCGAGGACGGCTCGGTCACCAGCCTGTTCGAAGAGCAGCAGTAAGCACGTCCGCACTGTGCTGACCCCTTAGGGTTTAGATCATTTTTGGGTACGGCCTCCCCGCCGGGTATACTCCTTGAGTTGCTCGGCGAGGGAGGCCGTACCCGTTTCAAACGGGTATGGATGCTCCGTTATCGACGCGCTCTTCGTAGCAGGCCGTGTTCCGGCCGGGTGACTGTCGTCCATTTCCGTCACCCCACGAGGAGTGAGCATGTCCGAGATCAAGCTTTCCGCGAAGGTCCGCGAGAACTTCGGCAAGGGTTCCGCCCGTCAGGCCCGTCGTGACGCCCTGACCCCCGCGGTCATCTACGGCCACGGCACCGACCCGAAGCACGTCAACGTGGACGCCCACGCGCTCCAGCTGGCGCTGCGCACCCCGAACGTCCTGCTCTCCCTGGACATCGAGGGCGCCGGCACCGAGCTGGTCATCCCGAAGGCCGTTCAGAAGCACCCGCTGAAGCGTTCGATCTCCCACGTCGACTTCCTGATCGTCAAGAAGGGCGAGAAGGTCACCGTCGACGTCGCGATCGTCACCGAGGGCGAGCTGGCCCCGGGCGGCAACATGCTGGAGACCCTCCAGAACACCATCTCCGTCGAGGCCGAGGCCACGCACATCCCGACCGAGGTCACCGTCTCCATCGCGGGCCTCGAGGCCGGTGCCACCATCACCGCCTCGGACCTGGTCCTCCCGGCCGGCACCACCCTGGCCGTCGACGGCGACATCGCCGTCCTGCAGGTCATCGGCGCGGGCACCGAGGAGCCGGCCGCCGAGGGCACCGAGGCCTGAGCCTCACCGCTCACCCTCAGCACTTGCTGAACGACCGCCGTCCGGCTCCACTGGAGCGGGACGGCGGTCGTCTTCGTATAAGGAGCTTTTGATGTCGGACGACGCGGCGCCCTGGCTGATCGTGGGCCTCGGGAACCCGGGTGCGGAATACGCGGGCAACCGCCACAACATCGGTTTCATGGTGGCCGACCTGCTGGCGGAGCGGATGCGCGGCAAGTTCAAGGCGCACAAGGCCCGCGCCCAGGTGGTCGAGGGCCGGATGGGCCCGCCGGGACCGCTGAACCGGCGCGTGGTGCTGGCCAAGCCCATGTCGTTCATGAACCTGTCCGGCGGCCCGGTGACGGCGCTGCGGGACTTCTACAAGGTGCCGCTGGACCGGATCGTCGCGGTCCACGACGAGCTGGACATCGACTACCCGACGCTGCGGCTGAAGCTGGGCGGCGGGGACAACGGCCACAACGGCCTGAAGTCGATGACCAAGTCGATGGGCCCGGACTACCACCGGGTGCGCTGCGGCATCGGCCGCCCGCCCGGCCGGATGCAGGTCGCCGACTTCGTGCTGAAGGACTTCTCCTCGACGGAGCGCAAGGAGCTGGACTGGTTCGTCGACCGTTCGGCGGACGCCGTGGAGTGCCTGATCCAGGAGGGCCTGGAGCGCGCGCAGTCCACGTACAACAGTTAGAGGGACCGACGACGGAGCCCCCGTCACCGGATCGATCCGGTGACGGGGGCTCCGTCGTACGCCGTACGAAACCTCAGCCGGTGTTGCGCAGACCGGCCGCGACACCGTTGACGGTGAGGAGCAGGGCCCGGGACAGGATCGGGTCCGCCTCCTCGCCGCGCTCGGCGGCCGCGCGCTGGCGGGCCAGCAGCGAGACCTGGAGGTAGGAGATCGGGTCCAGGTAGGCGTCGCGGACCGAGAAGGTCTGCTGGAGGACCGGGTTGGAGTCGAGGAGCTTCTCACCCCCGGTGATCCGCAGGACCTCGCGGACGGTCAGCTCGTGCTCGGCCTCGATGCGGGCGAAGACGTGCTTGAGCTCGTCGGGCACCAGGGTGTCGACGTAGTGGCGGGCGATCCGCAGGTCCGTCTTGGCCAGCGTCATCTCGACGTTGGACAGGAAGTTGCGGAAGAAGTGCCAGCGCTCGCCCATCTCGGTCAGGGCGTCGCCCTGGCCCGCCTCGCGCAGGGCCTTGAGGCCCGAGCCGACCCCGTACCAGCCGGGGACGATCTGGCGGGACTGGGTCCAGCCGAACACCCACGGGATGGCGCGCAGGCCGTCGAGGCCCGCGCCGGAGTCGGGGCGGCGCGAGGGGCGCGAGCCCAGGTGCAGGTCGGCGAGCTGGTCCACGGGGGTGGCCTTGAAGAAGTACGCCGGCAGGTCCGGGTCCTCGACGAGCGCGCGGTACGCGTCGTGCGCGGCGTCCGAGACGGTGTCCATGGCCGCGTCCCAGCGGGCCAGGTCCTCGTCGGACTGGCGCGGGGCGGTGTGCAGCGCGGAGGCCTGGAGGGTGGCCGCGACGGTCAGCTCCAGGTTCTCGCGGGCCAGCGAGGGGACGAGGTACTTGTCGGAGATGACCTCGCCCTGCTCGGTGACCTTGATCTCGCCCTCCAGGGTGCCCCAGGGCTGCGCGAGGATCGCGTCGTGCGAGGGGCCGCCACCGCGGCCGACGGTGCCGCCGCGGCCGTGGAAGAGGCGCAGGCGCACCCCGTAGCGGTGGGCCACGTCGCGCAGCCGGCGCTGGGCGCGGTGGATCTCCCACTGGGAGGTGGTGATGCCGCCGAACTTGGAGGAGTCGGAGTAGCCGAGCATGACCTCCTGGACGTCGCCGCGCAGCGAGACGAGGCGCCGGTAGGAGGGGTCCGCCAGCATCTCGTCGAGGATGACGTCGGCGGCCTTGAGCTCGTCGGTGGTCTCCAGGAGCGGGACGATGCCGATCTTGGCCCAGCCGCCGTGCAGGTCGATCAGGCCGGCCTCGCGGGCGAGGACGGCGGCGGCGAAGACGTCGTCGGCGCCCTGGCACATCGAGATGATGTAGGACTCGATGACCTCGGGGCCGAACTTCTCGAAGGCGTCCTTGATGGCGCCGAACACGCCGAGCGTCTTCTGGCCGGCCGCGTCGAGCGGGGCCGGGGTGGGCGCCAGCGGACGGCGCGAGCGCAGCTCCTTGGCCAGGAGGCGGCCGCGGTAGTCGCGGGGCATGTCCGCGTAGCGCCAGGACTCCTCGCCGAGCCGGTCGAAGAGCTGGCCCAGCGCGTGGTGATGGGCGTCCGCGTGCTCGCGCACGTCCATCGTGGCGAGCTGCAGGCCGAAGGCGGCCAGCGTGCGGATGGTGCGGTCCATGCGGCCGTCGGCGAAGAGCGCGCCGCGGTGCTCGCGCAGGGAGGTCTGGATGAGGGTGAGGTCGGTGAGCAGCTCGGCGGTGCCGAGGTAGTCGCGGCCTTCCTCGTGCGGGATGCCCTTGGCGAGGCGCTCGCGGGTGTTGAGGAGCTTCTGGCGGATGCAGGTGGCCTTGAGGCGGTACGGCTCCTCGGCGTTCAGCCGCTTGTAGCGCGGGCTGATCTCGGGGAGGCGCTCCAGGTCGGCCTGCAGGGAGGTGAGGAGCTCCTCGGTGGCACCGGTGTAGCGGATGGAGTTCGACAGCAGTCCGCGCAGGAAGTCGATGAGTTCCAGGGCGTCGGTGATGCCGTGCTCGTGCTGGAGGATCAGGACGTCCCGGGTCACCTCGGGGGTGACGTTGGGGTTGCCGTCGCGGTCGCCGCCGATCCAGGTGCCGAAGGTGAGCGGGCGGGTGCCGGCCGGAATCTCCACGCCGACGCGCTGGAGCTCGGCGGCGAGGTCCTCCAGGACGTCGCCGACGGCGCCGGCGTGCAGCTCGTCGAGGTAGTAGATGGCGTTGCGCGCCTCGTCGGCGGGCTCCGGACGGACCACGCGCAGTTCGTCGGTCTGCCAGACGAGGTCGATGTTCTCCGCGAGGCGCAGGTCGTGGCGGCGGCGCTCGCCGGCGCCCGCGACGGGCTCCTCCAGGAGGGCCGCGATGCGGCGCAGCTTGTTCAGGACGCTGCGGCGGGCCGCCTCGGTGGGGTGCGCGGTGAAGACGGGGCGGACGTTGAGGTTCTTGACCGTCTGGCGCAGGTGCTCCGGGTCCGCGTCCTTGAGCATGTCGGCGGTGCGGGCCAGCAGGCCCCCCTCGGCGGCGCGGTGGGCGCGCAGCTCCTTGCCGCGGTGCACCTGCTCGGTGACGTTGGCGAGGTGGAAGTAGGTGGAGAAGGCTCGCACCAGCTTGGCGGCGGTCTCCAGGTCGGTGTCGCCGAGCAGCTCGGCTGCCGCGATGCCGTCGGTGCGGGTGAGGGCCCGGACGCGTTCGACCAGGTCGAGGAGGTCCTGGCCCTCCTGGCGTACGAGGGTCTCGCCGAGGAGGTCGCCGAGGCGGCGGATGTCCGCGCGCAGCTCTGCGTTGGCCGCGCCGGCGGGGGACGTCGCGGGGGCGGTGGTCGAGTGGGCCTGGTCGGCACTGCTCACAGGTGCGGCTCCTTGCAGTGTTTCGAGCGCTACTGGGAGGTGGGCTCCGAGTGTGCGCGGTGGTGCCCGCCCGGACCTGGGTCCGGCGGTGCCACCGCTCCTGATGCGCAGCTCGGGCTGCCCGTGCGGACCACGCTGTCCGACGACACCAGGATAGGTGGCCCGTACCGGTGACCAGGTCCGTGTGTCACCAGGCGGGACGACGGCCCTGCGGCTCGGGCCGATGGGCCCTGCTGCGGGCGCGCTCCTCTTGCCCCGCGGGGGACCTTTGCCATACTTACGTTGCCGTAGGTTACGCACCCGTAGGGATGTGTGGCCGGGCGGCGCGCCTGCCGACTCCCTCACCCTCAGGGGACACACCTATGACCATCAGTCCCGACGTGATCGAGGACGCCTCGGCGCCTTCCGGCGCGTCCGTTCCGTCCGCGACCCTCGGCGGTGAGAACAAGCGGTCCGTGGAACAGATCGCGCTGCTGCTGTTCATCACCGTCCCCTTCCTCGCCCTGCTGGTGGCGCTTCCGCTCGCCTGGGGCTGGGGGGTGAGCTGGCTGGACGTGGGCCTGATGGTCTTCATGTACTTCCTGGCCTGCCACGGCATCACCATCGGCTTCCACCGCTACTTCACGCACGGTTCCTTCAAGGCGAAGCGGCCGCTGCGCATCGCCCTGGCGATCATGGGCTCGATGGCGGTCGAGGGACCCCTGGTGCGCTGGGTGGCCGACCACCGCAAGCACCACAAGTACTCCGACCACGAGGGCGACCCGCATTCGCCGTGGCGCTTCGGCGAGACGGTGCCGGCCCTGATGAAGGGCCTGTGGTGGGCGCACATCGGCTGGCTCTTCGACGAGGAGCAGACCGACCAGCAGAAGTACGCCCCGGACCTGATCAAGGACCCGGCGATCCGCCGCATCTCGCGCGACTTCATCTTCTGGACGATGTTCTCGCTGGCGCTGCCGCCGCTGGTGGGCGGTCTGGTGACGATGTCGTGGTGGGGCGCCTTCACGGCGTTCTTCTGGGGCTCCCTGGTCCGCGTCGCGCTGCTGCACCACGTGACGTGGTCGATCAACTCGATCTGCCACGCGGTGGGCAAGCGCCCCTTCAAGTCGCGCGACCGCTCCGGCAACGTGTGGTGGCTGGCGGTGCTGTCCTGCGGCGAGTCCTGGCACAACCTGCACCACGCCGACCCGACCTCCGCCCGGCACGGCGTGCTGCGCGGCCAGGTCGACTCCAGTGCGCGCCTGATCCGCTGGTTCGAACAGCTGGGCTGGGCGTCCGACGTCCGCTGGCCGTCCGAGGCCCGCATCGACGCCCGGCGCAAGGAAGAAGTGTCGAACGCGGCATGATGGGGGGCGTGGGAAACGACGGCAGCAGTTCCAGCAGCGAGAAGCCCAGGCGCCCCCGCCGGGTCCGGATGACGGGCGCCGAACGGCGTCAGCAACTGCTGGACATCGGCCGCACCCTGTTCGCCGAGAAGGGGTTCGAAGGCACGTCGGTGGAGGAGATCGCGGCGAAGGCCGGAGTCTCCAAGCCGGTGGTCTACGAGCACTTCGGCGGCAAGGAGGGCCTGTACGCGGTCGTCGTGGACCGCGAGATGCGCCAGCTGCTGGACGGGGTGACGGGCGCGCTGACGGCCGGGCACCCGAGGGAGCTGCTGGAACAGGCGGCGTTCGCACTGCTGGACTACATCGAGAGCTACACGGACGGTTTCCGGATCCTGGTCCGGGACTCCCCCGTGGCCCAGTCGACGGGCACCTTCGCCTCGCTGATCAGCGATATCGCCACACAGGTCGAGGACATCCTCGGCCTTGAGTTCAAGGCCCGCGGCTTCGACCCGAAGCTGGCCCCGCTGTACGCGCAGGCGCTGGTCGGGATGGTCGCCCTGACCGGGCAGTGGTGGCTGGAGACGCGCCAGCCGAAGAAGGCCGAGGTGGCCGCCCATCTGGTGAACCTGTCCTGGCACGGACTGGAGAACCTGGAGGCGAAGCCGCGCCTGGTGGGCCACCGGAAGAAGTGAGTGCTCGGCCGTCCGTTCGCGGTGCGTGAGCGGGGCGTCGCACCTGGTGCCCGGGGCCCGGAGCCCCGGGCACCACTGCGTTCTGAACGTGATCAAAATTGCCCGTTTAATGTCTAGACAACGCCCGTCACACAGGTAGTCTTCGGTAACTCCCGGGGGGGAATGCCGTTTCACGTGCAGCGCAGCTCTGCCGCGCGCCGTGAACGAGATCGTTCAACCCGGTTTCGCCTGACTACCAGGGAGACCTCTTGTCTTTCATGCGCTCCTCGCGCTCCGGCCGCATCGCGGCCTGCACCGCCCTCGCCGTCGCGGCGGGCATGCTCCTTTCCGGTCCGGTCTCGGCCACCGAGAAGCCGGTTCCGACGGCGAAGGCCGAGCGGCCCAAGGTCGAATCCCGCGCCACGGGCGTCCACCCGAAGGCCCCTGCGGCCAAGGCCAAGGCCGGCACCCGCAGCGCGGCCGCCGCGGTGACCCCGCTGTTCGACGTCGACCACGACGGCTGGCAGGACATCCTGTACCGGACGATCGACGGCACGTGGTACCTGAAGACCTTCAACGACCCGCAGGATCCGCAGTACATCCTCGCGGACGGCGGTTCCGGCGAGGACTTCAAGGACGTCATCCCGGCCGGCGACCTCGACCACGACGGTCGCCCGGAGCTCCTGACGCTCTCCGTCAGCGGCAAGCTGTCGCTGCTGAAGGCGGACAAGTACAGCGCCGACCGCACCGGCTCGTCCGGCAACGGCTGGGGCATCTACAACAAGGTCACCGGTGTCGGTGATGTGACCGGCGACGGCAACCCGGACCTGCTGGCCCGCACGCACGCCGGTGCCCTGTACCTGTACCCGGGCAACGGCACGGCCGGTTCGGGCACCCCGTACGGCAGCCGGGTCGCCCTCGGCGGCGGCTGGGACATCTACTCCCAGATCCTCGGCGGCGGCGACTTCAACAACGACGGCAAGACCGACCTCCTGGCGGCCACGCCGGGCGGCGCGCTCTACATGTACCCGGGCAACGGCGCCGGGTTCGGCAACCGCGTCGCGCGCGGCACCGGCTGGAACATGTACAACCAGCTCCAGGTGATGACCTCCAGCGAGGCGGGCACCAGCTGGGTCGTGGGCCGCGACTCGGGCGGCAAGATGTGGAGCTACCGCCCCAACGCCTCCGGCGGCTTCGACAGCCGTGTGGCGATGGGCGTCAACTGGGAGTACACCAACCTGTACGCCGGCCAGGGCGGCGTGCCCGCGCACGGCCGTTCCGAGCTGGTCGCCCGCACCTCCAACGGCGCCGTGTACTACTACTACGGCAAGATGAACGGTGGCTTCGGCAACCGTGACGAGGTCTTCGCGCCCGGCGAGGCGCCGGTGAACCAGGTCGGCCTGTCCGTGGCTTCCTCCTTCAGCGCTCTCAACCAGACCAACTGGCTGATGTGGGTCGGCGGCGACCTCTACAACAACGGCGACTTCGTGGGCGGCGGCTGGGGCATCTACAACGCCCTCGTCGGTGTCGGCGACGTCACCGCCGACGGCTACGGCGACCTGCTGGCCCGTGACAAGTCCAACGTGCTGTGGCTCTACCCGAGCCGCGGCAACGGCAACCAGTTCGGTTCCCGCGTCCGCCTCGGCGCCGGCTGGGGCATCTACAACAAGCTCTTCGGTGCCGGCGACGTGACCGGTGACGGCCGCGCCGACCTGCTCGCCCGCGGTACCGACGGCTCGCTGTGGGCCTACCCGGGCAACGGCACCTCCGTCTTCGGCGACCGCATCAAGATCGGTGCCAGCGGCTGGAACGGCCTGAAGAAGCTGGCCGCGGTCGGCGACATCACCGGTGACGGCCGCACCGACCTCGTCGGCGTCGACGCCGGCGGCACCGCGTACCTGTACAAGGCGACGGGCCTCAAGGGCCTGAACACCTTCCAGGGCAACACCCCCGCGGGTGGCGGCTGGAACGCCTACATCGACCTGTTCTAGGCGGTCCGGGGTGGACCTGCTCCGGCCGGTCCACCCCCACGCGAAGGCGCCCCGTCACCGGATCTCCGGTGGCGGGGCGCCTTCGTGTGCGCCGAGGCGGTTCAGTGGCCGGCGCGTTCCGGGGCGTGCGGTTCCAGGCCGTGCGGTTCCAGAAACTCCAGCCGGTTGCCCACCGGGTCCTCGGAGTAGAAGCGGCGGTGTCCCGGCAGGTTGTCGTCCCAGACGACCGTGGCGCCTCGCGCCTGAAGTCTTTCGGCGTAGGTCACGATGCCGTCGACCCTGAGTCCCGGGTGGGCCTTGCGGGCGGGGTGGAAGTCCTCCTCGATGCCCAGGTGGAGCTGGACAGGCCCGGCGGCGAACCAGCAGCCGCCGCGCGCCGCCAGCACCGGCGGCTTGGGGATCTCGGTCATGCCGAGCACCTCGGTGTAGTACGCGCGCAGCCGGTCCTCCGAGCCGGGCGGGGCGGCGAGCTGGACGTGGTCGACTCCGGCGAGCATGCTCAGGCCTCCCTGCGGGCTACGGCGAAGATCCGGCGGAACGGGAAGACGGTGCCGCGGGGGCCCATGGGGTAGGCCTCGCGGAGCAGGGCGCGGTACTCGGCCAGGAAGGCCGCGGCGGCTTCCTCGTCGTCGGCCAGCGCGGTGAGCACGGGCCGCAGTGCGGTGCCCTTGACCCAGTCCAGTACCGGGTCGGGGCCCTGGAGCAGCTGGTGGTACGTGGTCTCCCACACGTCGGCGGTGCAGCCGAGTTCGGTGAACCGCTCGAGGTATCCGGAGGGTTCCAGGATGTGGATGTAGCGCGCTCCGTGTCCGGCGAGCCGGGCCCGCCAGCGCGGGGCGTCGCACAGCTCGGCGAGGATCCGGTGGCTGGGGGCGGTGAAGTTGCCGGGGATCTGGAAGGCGAAGGTACCGCCGGGGCGCAGTCCGTTGATCCAGGGGGCGAAGGAGCCGGCGTGGCCGGGGACCCACTGGAAGGCGGCGTTGGAGACGATCAGGTCGTGGGGCTCCTCCGGGAGCCAGTCGGCGAGGTTGCCGTGGCGGAAGTCGAGCTTGCCCCCGCCACCGGTGGGGCCGGCGTATTCGGCGTCGGCACGGTGGAGCATCTCCGGGGAGAGGTCGTAGCCGGTGATGTGGGCTTCGGGCCAGCGGTCCGCGAGGAGCGCGGTCACGTTGCCGGGTCCGCAGCCGAGGTCCGCGATGCGGGCGGCCTTGGAGGGGAGCTCCGGTATGCGGGCCAGGAGATCGAGGAAGGGCCTGGCCCGGTGGCCCGCGTGCCGGAGGTACTGCTGCGGGTCCCACGTGGGGGCGGTCGGCGCGACGGGCGCGTCGTCCGTGGGGGATGCGGATGTCGGGGGCGCCGTCGTGGTGGCGGTGCCGGTGGTCGACGCCGGAATCCTGGCCGGCGCGGTATCGGAATGCATGTTCGAGCCTCCCTGCTGGCAGTACGGTCGGAATCGGAAGCTGCTCCGGCCCCCTCCATGCCCCATGGTGGCGAAAAATATATCTCGATGTCAAGATACTTGGAATCGAGATACTCGATTTAAAGAGACTTCACGTCGACAGACCCTTTACACTGATCCGCATGGAGGACGAGGTCGACCGACTGGTCGCGGCATGGCGGCGGGAACGCCCTGACCTCGACGTGGAACCACTCGAGGTGCTCAGCCGCGTCAGCAGGCTCGCGCGGCACCTCGACCGCGCCCGCCGACTGGCCTTCTCCGAGCACGGCCTGGAGCCCTGGGAGTTCGACGTGCTGACCTCGCTGCGGCGAGCGGGCGCGCCCTACCAGCTCTCCCCCGGCCAGCTTTTGACGCAGACCCTGGTGACCTCCGGGACCATGACCAACCGCATCGACCGGCTCGCCAAGAAGGGCCTCGTCGAACGGCTGCCGGACCCCAACGACCGGCGCGGGGTCCTGGTGCGCCTCAGCCCCGAGGGCCGCGACCGCGCCGACCAGGCGCTCGCCGGGCTGCTGGCCCAGGAACGGGCGATCCTGGCCCAGCTCTCGCGGACGCAGCGCGGCGATCTCGCCGGCCTGCTACGCCAGTTGACCGCTCCGTTCGACAACATCCCCGGTTAGTCCCTGCCCCGGCAGTCCGGGCAGGTCGGCGGGGCGTACTCCGGCCCGCCGGGCCAGGGCCACCGCCGCGAGCGTCGAGTGCACGCCCAGCTTCCCCAGCACGTTCTGCATGTGGGTGCGGACGGTGTGCGGGGAGAGGAACAGCCGCGCGGCCACGTCCTTGCGGCCCAGCCCCGCCACCATGCAGCGCAGCACCTCGTGCTCCCTGGGCGTCAGGGACTCCACCAGCCGTTCGCTGTCGGTACGGTGCTTGCGCGCCGCGGTCAGCTCGCGGAGCACTCCGGTGAGCAGCGCGGGCGGAAGGTGCGTCTCCTCGCGCAGGACTCCGCGGACGACGGCCAGGAGCCGCGAGAGCGAGCAGTCCTTGGCCACCCAGCCCGAAGCTCCCGCCTGGAGCGCGAGGGCGGCCCGGCGGGCGTCGTCGCGCTCGGCGAGTACGACCGTACGGACCTCGGGATGGGATACCCGGACGCCTGCCACCAGCGCGATCCCGTCGGCGGCGGGCGGCGCGGAGCCGGACTCCCGCTGCACGGGGACGCCCGCGGGGACGGCGGCCAGGTCCGAGTCGACCAGCAGGACGTCGAAGCGGCGGCCCTCGGCCACCGCGCGTTCGAGACAGCGCAGCGCGGCGGGGCCGCTGCCGGCCGCGGAGACGTCCACGTCCGGTTCGGCCGCGAGCGCGGCGGCGAGAGATTCGGCGAAGATGCGGTGATCGTCGACCACGAGTACCCGGATACGGACCACAAAACCCCCAAGGGTCGGGGAACGGACGGCTGCGGGTACGACGCCCGGACCGGGTGATCCGCAGGCGCCCCGGCCGCCGCCGTGACATCTCTGCACTACCCCGGACCGGACGTCGTACCCGACTTGTCTCGACCCCTGAATCAACACCGGCCCCCACCGGTGTCACGCATCAGCGTAGGGCCGGGGTCGGCTCGTGGTTGGCCGAATTGCAGAAGTTTTCCGAGCGATTTTCCGGCGAGGCGCTTCCGGAGGGGCCGCAGGATGGCTTGAAATCGACTACTCCCCTTCCGTGGAGGTCCCGTTGCGTCCCGTGGTGTGCCATGGGCAGTTGCACGGGGGGTATTTCACTCGGCGTGCGCACGCCGGGCGCCCGCGCGAAGCGCCCGGCGAGGGCGCGCCCGCACCACACGCGCGCCCCTGCCCTGGTGGGGGCGGGGGCGCGGCTGCGACCGGGGTGGTTCAGGGGTGCCCGTGGGCTCAGCCGCGCCGGGCGCGGGTGAAGTTCCAGGCGTCCGTCACGATGCCCGTGAGGTCCGAGCGGGTCGGGGTCCAGCCGAGGCGCTCGTGGGCCGTGCGGGCGGAGGCGACGAGGAAGGCCGGGTCGCCGGCCCGGCGCGGGGCCACGACCTCGGGGATCTCCTTCCCGGTGACCTTGCGGACCGTCTCGATGACCTCGCGGACCGAAAACCCGCTGCCGTTGCCGAGGTTGCACACCAGGTGCTCCCCCTCGGCGGCCACCCGCAGCGCCGCCAGGTGGGCCTCGGCCAGGTCGGCGACGTGGATGTAGTCCCGTACGCAGGTGCCGTCCGGGGTCGGGTAGTCCTCGCCGAACACGGAGATCGATTCCCGCTCGCCGAGCGCCACTTGCAGCACCAGCGGGATCAGGTGGGTCTCGGGGTCGTGCAGCTCGCCGAACTGCCCGTACGCCCCGGCCACGTTGAAGTAGCGCAGCGAGACCGCCGCGAGGCCGTGCGCCGTGCACTCCCCCGCGATCATGTGGTCGACGGCCAGCTTCGAGGCCCCGTACGGGTTGGTGGGGGCGGTCACCGAGGACTCGGTGAGCGGCCCGTCGCCGGGCTCCCCGTAGGTGGCCGCGGTGGAGGAGAACACCAGCCGGCGCACGCCCGCCCCGCGCATCGCGGCCAGCAGGGCCAGGGTGCCGCCGACGTTGTTCTCCCAGTACTTGCCCGGGTTCACCACGGATTCGCCGACCTGCGAGGAGGCCGCGAAGTGCAGGACCCCGTCGTAGGAGGGGTCCAGGTGTTCGGCGGCGTCCTGGATGCGGCCCTCGATGAAGGCGGCGCCGGCCGGCACCCCGGAACGGAAGCCGGTGGAGAGGTCGTCGAGGACGGTGACCTCGTGCCCCGCCTCCAGGAGGTGGGCGGCGACCACCCCGCCCACGTATCCGGCTCCGCCGGTGACCAGGTATTTGGAAGACGCGATCTCGCTCACGTGCCTGCTGCCTCTCGCCGGGGAAAAGCACGCGCCGTACGCGTGCTGGTCACCGGCATACCCGAATCCGCGCCGCCGGGGAAATCCCGGACCCGGATCAGGGCCGGGCGCCCCCCGACGGCGGCAGTCCGGCCCGGTCCAGCAGACCGGTACGGGCAGCCAGCGCGGCCGCCTCCAGCCGCGAGCCCACGCCCAGCTTCATCAGCACCCGCTGGACGTGCGTGCGCGCGGTGCTCGGCGCGATGGCCATGCCGGCGGCGATGAGCCGGGTGTCCTCGCCCTCGGCGACCCGGACCAGCACCTCCACCTCGCGCGGGGTGAGCAGCCGCAGCAGCCGGCTGCCCTCGTCGTCGGGCTGGGCTGCGGGGTTGAGCAGTTCGGCGAAGGCCCCCTGCAACAGCTGCGGCGCGATGGCCACTTCCCCCGCCCGGGCCTTGGCCAGCGCCCGCTCCACGCCCTCGATGCGCTCGTCGTGGCGTACGTACCCCGAGGCGCCGGCCGCGAAGGCGGCGGCGATCCCGCGCGGGCTGGGCACCGGGCCCAGGACGACCACGGCGATCTGAGGACGCTCCCGCTTGATCCGGACGATCGGCTCGAAGACCCCGGGCTCGGCGGGCGTGGCGGTGCCCAGCAGGCAGACCTCCGGCGCCCGGCTGATGACCAGTTCGGCGGCGCCCGCGGCCGGGGCCGCAGCCGCCAGCACCCGGTGGCCGCGCAGTTTCAGGGCCGAGGCGAGCGCCTCGGCCAGCAGCCGGTGCTCGTCGACCACCATGACCCGTACGCCCATTGAGGTACCCACCCCCGCCCTTCTGCCCCGGCAAGCTACACGCTTGTTCGACGGCGCGGTGCGGTAACCGCGCAGAAGCCCCCGGAAGGACGGACCTTCCGGGGGCTTCGGGTGCAGTCGCGCGCGCTCAGGTCACCCTGACGCGGTGGCGCCTGAACGTACTCGTTCCGAGGCGGCTCAGCCGGTGGTGAAGGAGACGAAGGTGTAATAGGGATCCGTTGCCACCGAGGACTTGCTCATGACCGCGGTGCGGGCGATGAAGAGCTTCCCGTTGCCGTAGCGGAATTCACCGGAGTCCGGCAGGAACTGGGTCTCGGCGCGCTGGGACTCCTTCGTCGCCGGGTGCTGCATGAGCAGGGTCTCCTTCATCGTCTTGCCGTCGATGGAGACGACCTGGCCGCCGCCGTCGTAGGGCGGAACCTTGAAGGCGATGATGTTGGAGCCGTCCATGCGCAGCGGGTAGATCGTGTAGCGCTCGCCGGCGTCCGCGCGGTCGGCGGTCAGCTTGCCGGTCTCCAGGTCGAAGGAGACGATCTCGTTGGTGCGGCCGGATTCGCTCGAGCCCTTGTGCTCCTCCGTCGGCAGGTAGAGCTTGCCGTTGCCGACGACCATGTTGGTGCAGTCCTCGACCTCGGTGCCGCACTCGGGGTTGTAGTTGCCCGAGGTGAGCGGGATGCGCGCCTTGAGCTGGCCCGCGTCGTCGACGACGAACAGGTCGCTGACGCCGATGGCGTTCTTGGAGGTGTGGTTGACGTCCGCCGCGGCGATCAGCGGCTTGGTGGAGACGATCTGGCCGTCCTCCACACCCGGGGGGAGCTTGTACGAGTACTTCGGTGCGCCGGTGACCGGGTCGAGCAACTGGGCGGACAGCACGTAGCTCCCGTACCGGCCGCAACGGCGGATCACGCCGAGGGCCGGGCCGCCGCCGTAGCCGAGGTCGCTGCAGTCGTCCGCGTCGACCTTGGGCGTCCACAGGACCTTGCCGTCGGCGAGGTTCCAGGCGCCGCCGCCGTACAGTCCGCCCGCTGCCACGGTCTGGCCGCTGACGGTCACCCCGTCGAACTTGATGGGCTTGTCGCCGCCTCCCTGGGCCTTCATGGTGGCCTTCCACAGGAGCTTGC
The DNA here is from genome assembly GCF_036127095.1 of Streptomyces sp. NBC_00335. GTDB lineage: Bacteria > Actinomycetota > Actinomycetes > Streptomycetales > Streptomycetaceae > Streptomyces. The sequence continues at coordinate 5,118,344 of NZ_CP108006.1, read as the reverse complement.
CGGCGTTCAGGTCGATGACACCGACCTGGTTGCACGGCTGGTACGGCTTCTCGGCCGTCGGCAGGGCCTCGTCGAAGAGGATCGCCGTCTTGTTGTCCGAGACCCAGCGGCTGGCGGCGCAGACGTTGGCGCCGAGCGGGACCTCCCACTTCTTTGCGCCGTCGGCCAGGTTGTAGCCGACGACCTTGCCCATGTCGGACTTGGCGTAGGTGGTGTCGGTGAGCCAGGAGCCGGGGATCTGGACGATCTCCTTCGACTCCGGCATCGGGACGTTGACCAGGGTCTTCGACTTGGTCTTGGCCGGCACCTTCTCGGTGCCGCCGCCGCCCGGCGCCTTGTCGCCGCCGGGGCTCGCGCTGCCGCCGGCCACGGGCTGGTTGCCGGAGCCCTCGTCCTCGCCGGACACGTACCAGAAGCCGCCGCCGACGATGAGGACGATGGCCAGGAGGGCCGCGCCGACGATCATCAGCTGGGTGCGGACCTCGTTGCCGCGGCCGCCGGCCGGGACCGCCGGGCCCTGGGCCGCGTACATGGGCGCGGTGACGGGCTGCGGCTGCTGCGGGTAGCCGTAGGCCTGCTCCTGCGGGTAGCCGTACGAGGCCTGCCCGGCGGGCGGTCCGGCCGGAACCGTCGGCGGCTGGGCCGGGGGCGGCGGCGGGGGGCCGGCCGGCATGGCCGGGTGCGCGGGCGGGGGCGCGGCGAAACCGCCCGGCGGCGGGTCCTGCGGCGCGCCGAAACCGCCGGACGGCGGCTGGCTGGGGGGCGGCGGGGTACTCATCGGTGCTACTGCCTCTCGGTGGGCGGTTTGGCGGACTGCTCGTTCTCGGGGCGGTCGCTCACTTGCCGAAGACCATCAGGAACTTCTCGCTCTTGTTGTCGGCCTTCAGGTGGGAGGCGGAGACGAACAGCCGGCCGTCCACGTAGTCCACCTTCGGGGCGAGGAAGGAGCTCTCCACCGGGGCGGCGGCGCCGGACGGGTTGCGCAGGACCGCGGTGGGCGTGCCCCCGGCGGCCGGGATCGTGAGGACCTCGCCGCCCTTGTCCCTCTCCGCCTCGCGGTAGACGACGACCTGGCCGCCCGCCGCCTTCAGCGGGGTGAGGGTGCGGCCCTCGCCGGCCGGGGTGCGCCACTTCACCTTGCCGGTGGCGAGGTCGAAGGCGACGATCTCGTTCGCCTTGCCGATGTCGGCCTTGGTGGGCAGGTAGAGGGTGTTCGCGTCCACGTAGGAGGAACCACAGCTCTGGATCGAGCGGCTGAAGCTGAAGGTGCCGCCGCAGCCGACGGGGAAGGTGCCTTCGCCGGAGACGGTGGTGCGCTGCTTGCCGTCGGGTCCGAGGACCACGATGGAGCGTTCCTTGCTCTCGCTGTTGCCGAGGTCGAGGACGATCGGGTCCAGCGAGTAGACGTTCTTGACCTGGAAGCCCTTGGGGAGCTTGTAGATCCAGGTGTTCTTGCCGGTGGCCGGGTCGGCGTCCATGACCTGGACGGTCTTGTCGGTGTCCTGGCAGGTCGCGATGGCGATCATCTTGCCGTTCATGGCGGAGAAGTCGCTGGGCTGGCAGCCCTGTTCACGCTTGTTGTCGAAGAGCTTGTCCCCGGTGCTGACCTTGAACGCGCTGCTCATGCCCATCCGGTTGACGACGACGGAGTCGCCGGTGAGGGCGAGGTCGGGGGAGGTGAAGATGTCGAAGAGCCCTTCCTTCGGGACCTCCTTCGACCATCCCTCCTTGCCGGCCTTGAGGTCGATCATCCGCATCTGGTTGCAGTCGGCGCCGTCGGACTCGCCGTTCTCGTACATGACGACGGTCTTGCCGCCCTCGGTCATGCCGGTGACCCCGCAGATCACGGCGGGGAGGGTGAGGGTCCACTTCTCCTTGCCGTCCTTGATCCCGTAGCCGGTGACCGACTTCCAGACGGACTTGACGACGGTGTCGCCGACGATCCACTGCCCCTTGGAGTCGACGCCCGAGCCGGGGCCGTTGATCTTGCTGCTCTTGAACCAGAGGACCTTGCCCTCACCCTGCTTGCGGCCGGCGTTGAGGTCTTCCTCCTCCTCGCTGCCGTTGCCGCTGCCGTCTCCCTTGTCCACGGAGGCGGAGGGCGAGGCCTTGTCGTCGGCGGGCGGCGTGGTGTCCTGCCCGATGACCTTGTCCTTGCCCTTGTCCGCGCCGGCGAAGAACGCGAAGTAGCCGCCGGTGCCCAGGATGAGCACGCCGGCGACGGCGGCCGCGATCAGCACAGCGAGCTTCTTCTTCGGCCCGCCGGGCGGACCGGGCGGCATGCCGGGGGCGCCGGGGACCGTGTTCGGGGGCGGCGGGAAGCCGTAGCCCCCGGGCGGCTGCTGGCCGTAGGGACCCTGCGGCTGCTGGCCGTACGGGCCCTGCGGCTGGGTCTGGGGCTGCGAGCCGTACGGGCCCTGCGGCTGGGGCTGCTGCGCGTACGGGTTCTCACCCTGTGGCGGGAATCCGTAACCGGGCTGCGGGGGCCCTGGCAAGTGACCGTAACCGGAAGGGTTCGGCGGCTGGTTCGGCGGCTGGGGCGGCTCGGTCATCAGCGCATACCTTCGGCTTCGGGTGTGGGAGGAAGCCCTTTCTATCACTGACGACGAGCATGACGCCGGGCCGGTCCGACCCCTGTTCCCAAGGGAGGACCGGCCCGTGATGCCGCTGTTATCAGCCAGTTGGGGCGCGCGGGCCCCGGAGACTACGCGTCTTCGGCGAGCTCCAGCCAGCGCATCTCCAAGTCGTCGCGGTCCGAGATGAGTTCCCGCAGCTCGGCGTCGAGCTTGGCGACCTTGTCGAAGTCGGTGGAGTTCTCGGCGATCTGGGCGTGCAGGCTGCTCTCGCGGTCCGTCATCTTGTTGAGCTGCCGCTCGATCTTCTGCAGCTCCTTCTTCGCGGCGCGCGCGTCCCCGGAGGCCGAGGACTTTCCGGCGGCGGACGGGGCGGGCGCCGGAGCGGCCGCCTCGATCATCTTCCGGCGGCGCTCCAGGTACTCGTCGAGGCCGCGCGGCAGCATCCGCAGGCTCGCGTCGCCGAGCAGGGCCATGACCGTGTCGGTGGTGCGCTCGATGAAGAACCGGTCGTGCGAGATCACGATCATCGACCCGGGCCAGCCGTCGAGGAGGTCCTCCAGCTGGGTGAGGGTCTCGATGTCGAGGTCGTTGGTGGGCTCGTCGAGGAAGAGGACGTTGGGCTCGTCCATCAGCAGGCGCAGGATCTGCAGACGGCGCCGCTCACCACCGGAGAGGTCGCCGACGGGCGTCCACTGCTTCTCCTTGGTGAAGCCGAACTGCTCGCACAGCTGCCCGGCCGTCATCTCGCGGCCCTGGCCGAGGTCGACCCGGTCGCGGACGCGCTGGACGGCCTCCAGGACGCGCAGGGACGGGTCGAGCTCGCCGACCTCCTGCGAGAGGTAGGCCAGCTTGACGGTCTTGCCGACGGTCACGGACCCGGCGGCCGGCTGGACCTCGCCCTGGGTGCGGGCGGCCTCGGCGAGGGCGCGCAGCAGGGAGGTCTTGCCGGCGCCGTTGACGCCGACGAGACCGACGCGGTCACCGGGGCCCAGGTGCCAGGTGAGGTGCTTGAGGAGGGTCTTGGGGCCGGCCTGGACGGTCACGTCCTCCAGGTCGAACACCGTCTTGCCGAGGCGGGCGTTGGCGAACTTCATCAGCTCGGACTTGTCGCGCGGCGGCGGCACGTCGGCGATCAGCTCGTTGGCGGCTTCGATGCGGTAGCGCGGCTTGGAGGTCCGCGCGGGGGCGCCGCGGCGCAGCCAGGCGAGCTCCTTGCGCATCAGGTTCTGCCGCTTGGACTCCTCCGTGGCGGCGATGCGGTCGCGCTCGGCGCGGGCGAAGACGTAGTCGCTGTAGCCGCCCTCGTACTCGTGGACGTCACCGCGCTGCACGTCCCACATGCGGGTGCAGACCTGGTCGAGGAACCACCGGTCATGGGTGACGCAGACGAGCGCGGAGCGGCGTTCCTGGAGGTGCTTGGCCAGCCAGGAGATGCCCTCGACGTCGAGGTGGTTGGTGGGCTCGTCGAGTACGAGCAGGTCCTGGTCGGCGATGAGGAGCTTGGCGAGCGCGATGCGGCGCCGCTCGCCACCGGAGAGCGGGCCGATGACCGTGTCGAGGCCCTGCCCGAAGCCGGGCAGGTCGAGCCCGCCGAAGAGGCCGGTCAGCACGTCGCGGATCTTGGCGTTGCCGGCCCACTCGTGGTCGGCCATGTCCCCGATGATCTCGTGCCGGACGGTGGCCTTGGGGTCGAGCGAGTCGTGCTGGGTGAGCACGCCCATCTGCAGACCGCTGTTCTGGGTGACCCGGCCGCCGTCGGGTTCCTCCAGCTTCGCGAGCATGCGGATGAGGGTGGTCTTGCCGTCGCCGTTGCGGCCCACGACACCGATCCGGTCCCCCTCGGATACGCCGAGGGAGATGCCGTCGAGCAGGGTACGGGTGCCGTACACCTTGCTGACTGCCTCGACATTGACCAGGTTGACGGCCATCAGGAGCGCTCCAGGGAAGGGGTGTGGATCAGCCCCTCAGCCTAACCCTCCGCGAAGTACCGGACCGCTCCACCAGCAGCCAGCCGCCCAGCGCCATGCCGATCGCGGCGGGCGCGGTGACCGGGAGCGCGATCAGGGTGGCGCTGTGGCCTTCCAGGAGCCCGCCGAGACCGGTCGTGGAGAGCCCGAGGACGCCGAGGAGGCAGAGCGCGGTACCGAGGGCGGCGCGGGGGCCGGAGCCGGTGCCGGCGCTGCTCGTGCTGCCTGCGGCGGGCTCCTCGAAGCGCCGGAAGACCGCGACGAGTACGCAGGTCAGCGCGGCGGCGGCGAGGAACCGGACCGGGACCTGGGCCCACCAGGCCGCCCCGGCCGGCTCGGGCAGGGCGATGCCGAGGCCGAGCTGGGCGGCGTACACGGCGAGCATCGCGGTGAGGTGCCAGAGGAAGGCGGTCATGGCGACCCCGTTCGCGGTGACCACGCCGCGCCAGACCCGGGGCCGGGCCAGCCAGTGGGCGGCGGGGCCCCGGAGCAGCTCCACGGCGCCCACGAGCCAGATCCCGTGCGCGAGCAGGGCCAGGGTGGGCGGGGCCATGTTGGAGACCTTCTCCCCGGGCATCCCGACCATGGACAGCGGGTACGGCCCGTACGCCACCAGCAGGACGGCCCCGGCGAGCCCGGCGGCGGCGAGGGCGCCGGGACGGCGGATCCGCCCATCGGCGCGCAGGAAGCCCAGCTGGTGGACGGCGAGCCAGACGAAGGCGAAGTTCAGGAACTCGGCGTACGGGACACCGCCCGCGAAGCGCAGCAGATCGACGGCGGCGGCGGCCGCGGCCAGGGCCCCGAAGGCGGCCCAGCCGTGGCGCTCGTGCAGTTTCAGCAGGGGCGGGGTGAGGGCGACCATCGCGAGGTAGATCCCGATGAACCACAACGGCTGCGTGACCAGCCGGAACGCCGCCCCGGACAGCCGCCCGCCGCCGCCTCCGAGGAGCTGCGCGGCGAGGGCGATGGCGGTCCAGACGGCGACGAACACGAGGGTGGGCCGCAGCAGCCGCCGCAGGCGCGCCCGCAGGAAGGCGGCGTACACCGGGCCGCCGGTGCGGCGCGCGAGGGACCGGTAGGACAGGGCGTGCGAGAACCCGCCGACGAAGAAGAACACCGGCATCACCTGCAGCGCCCAGGTGAGCACCTGCAGCGGCGGCACGACGGCGAGCAGGTTCCCTATGCCGTCGCTGCTGACCGCGGCCATCAGCCAGTGCCCGGCGATGACGGTCCCGAGCGAGGCGACCCGGAGCAGGTCGACGTAGCGGTCCCGCGTGGCGGGGGTGGCGGTGGCGATGTCGCTTGCGCTGGCTCCCATGGGCCCTACGCTCCCGCGCGGGCCTGCTGGGCAACAGGGCGCGGATACTCACTCCCCGCCTAGGTACCCCGGAGCCACGCCCCGGGCCCCCTTCCGCTGCGCGGGGCCTGCGTGGAGCGTGCCGCTGCACGGGGCGGAGTTCCCCTACCCGCCCTTCGCCCGTTCCCCGGAGCTCCGCCCCGGACCCCGCGCCTCAAACGCCGGCGGGGCCGGCCGGGCACCGTCCAGCCCCTCCGGCGTTTGAGGAGCGGGGGTCCGGGGGCCGGCCCCCGGCAACGGCGCCGCACGCGGGGACGGGTCCGGGCGGAGCCCGGGGAACGGTGGAAGGGCGGGCAGGGGACTCCGCCCCGCGCAGCGGCCCGGCGCAAGCCGCCGGTCAGAGGAGGGTCGCGCCCGGGGCCGGGCTGGTGGCCGGGTGGGTGGTGCGGCAGGTGCCGGAGGCGGCCAGGGCGGCTGCGACCTTCGTCGCCGACTCCGCGTCGCGGACCAGGAAGGCCGTCGTGGGGCCGGAGCCGGACACCAGCGCCGCCAGGGCCCCGGCCTCGGTACCCGCCGCGAGGGTGTCCGCGAGTGACGGCCGCAGCGAGAGGGCCGCGGGCTGGAGCCCGTTGGCCAGGGTGGCGGCCAGCTCGTCCGGGTCGCCGGAGGCCAGGGCCGCGAGGAGCGCCGGGGAGGCCTCCGGTACGGGGACCTCCGTGCCGGCGGTGAGCCGGTCGAACTCCCGGAACACCGCCGGGGTGGAGAGCCCGCCGTCGGCCACCGCGAACACCCAGTGGAAGGTTCCGGCGGCCACCGGGGTCAGGATCTCCCCGCGCCCGGTGCCCAGCGCCGCCCCGCCGACCAGGCTGAACGGCACGTCGCTGCCCAGCTCCGCGCAGAGGGCGAGGAGTTCGTCGACCGGGGTCTTCAGGCCCCAGAGGGCGTCGCAGGCCAGCAGCGCGGCCGCCCCGTCGGCGCTGCCGCCCGCCATGCCGCCCGCCACGGGGATCCGCTTCTCGATGTGGAGGTGGACGTCGGGGCTCAGTCCGGCCCGCTCCGCCAGGATCTGCGCGGCCCGGGCCGCGAGGTTGGTCCGGTCGAGCGGCACCTTGCCGGCGTCCGGCCCGGCGCAGGTCACGGTCAGCTCGCCGGCGCCGGCGGGGGTCGCGGTGACCTCGTCGTAGAGGGAGACGGCCAGGAAGACGTTCGCCAGGTCGTGGAATCCGTCCGGCCGGGCCGCGCCCACCGCCAGCTGGACGTTGACCTTCGCGGGGACCCGTACGGTGATGGCCTCGCTCACAGCGCGGGCCTCTCCGCGGCGGGCTTGTGCTCGGCGATCGCCGCGAACTCCTCGACGGTGAGGGACTCGCCGCGGGCCTGCGGGGAGACCCCGGCGGCGACCAGCGCCGCCTCGGCGCCCGCCGCGGACCCGGCCCAGCCGGACAGCGCCGCGCGCAGCGTCTTGCGGCGCTGCGCGAAGGCGGCGTCGACGACGGCGAAGACCTCGGCCTTGGTCGCGGTGGTCTTGACCGGCTCCGCCCGGCGGACCAGGGAGACGAGTCCGGAGTCCACGTTCGGCGCGGGCCAGAAGACCTTGCGGCCGATGGCACCGGCCCGCTTGACGTCCGCGTACCAGTTGGCCTTGACCGAGGGGACGCCGTAGACCTTGTTGCCGGGCTCGGCGGCCAGCCGGTCGGCGACCTCGGCCTGCACCATGACCAGGGTCCGCTCGATGCTCGGGAAGCGGTCGAGCATGGTGAGCAGGACCGGCACGGCCACGTTGTAGGGGAGGTTCGCGACGAGCGCGGTCGGCGGCGGGCCGGGCAGCTCCTTGACCAGCATCGCGTCGGAGTGGACCAGCGTGAAGCGGTCCTTGCGCTCCGGCATCCGCGCCTCGATGGTGGCGGGCAGCGCGGCGGCCAGGATGTCGTCGATCTCGACGGCGACGACCCGGTCGGCGGCCTCCAGCAGTGCGAGCGTCAGCGAGCCCAGCCCGGGCCCGACCTCGACGACCACGTCGTCCGGCCGGACCTCGGCGGTGCGCACGATGCGGCGCACCGTGTTGGCGTCGATGACGAAGTTCTGGCCCTTCTGCTTCGTCGGCCGTACGCCGAGTACGGCGGCCAGCTCCCGGATGTCGGCCGCGCCGAGGAGGGCGGAGGTCTCGGGTGCGGAGGTCGCGGGTGCGGACGTCTCCGGCGCGGAGGTCTCCGGCACGGTCTTTTCGGGCTGCTGCTCTGCGGTGCTCACCGATAAAGGGTACGGCCGCAGTGTGGCCAGGGACTCGCCCCCCGCTGTACGTAGAGCTTCTTCGCCCGGTACGTCTGCTCCGGGCCCGGAGCGTCCTGCGGACGGCCGCTGCCGCCGAGGGCCTGCCAGGTCTGTACGTCGAACTGGTAGAGCCCCCCGTACGTGCCCGAGGGGTCCGTGGCGCCGGGCCGGCCGCCCGACTCGCAGCGGGCCAGCGCGCCCCAGTCGAGGCCGTCCGCGCCCTGGACGGAGGTCGGCAGCGGCTTGGTGCCGACCTTGACGAGCTGGGTGACGGGTTCGCGGACGATCTCCTCGGCGATCCTGCGGGGCTTTTGCCGGACCCCGTTGACGGTGCGCAGGCCGTACGTGACCCTGCGCGCCCCGGGCCGGCCCGAGCGCTCGACGACTTCGGTGCCGGCGAAGAGGGCGGGGTCCTTGACCCGCTCGGTCGCGTACGGGATGCGCTCCTCGCGGATCTCGCGGGTCCCGGTGATGCGCAGGACGGTGACGGTCTGGCCGTCGCGCGGGAAGGAGCCGGCGGGCACGGAGGTGGTGTCCTGGCCGTGGAGGGTGATCCCGGCTTCGTCGAGGGCCTCCTGGACGGTGGCGGCGTTGGTGCGGATGGTCCGCTCGCGGCCGTCGGCCATGAAGGTGATGCTGCGTTCGGTGCGGACGGCGAGGGTCAGGCCGGTCCGTGGCACGGCCGCGGTGCGGGGTGTGGAGAGGTAGGCGCCCTCGGCGCGGATGCCGAACTGGCGCAGCGCGCCGTCCACGGTGCGGGCGGTGGTCCACACCTCGCGCCGCTGTCCGTCGAGGGTCAGGCTCAGCGGACGGCCGTAGCGCAGGACGATCTCGTCCCCGTCGTCGAGAACCTCCGCCCCGGCCGGGGCGACGAGGTCGTGGGGGCCGACTCCGAGTCCTTCGGCGGCGAGCAGCTCGTCCACGTCGCCGGCGAAGGTGTGCAGGGTCCGCGGGACCCCGTCGACGGTGAGGCGTACGGCCTTGTCGGCGGCGACGAAGGCGGTGGTGCCGCCCGCCAGGAACGCGACGACCAGGGCCTGCGGCACGATGCGCCGCCAGGTGTCCCGGGGCGCGGGGGCGGCGCTCCTGCGCCGCCTCGGACCGGGGGCGGTGCCCACGCCGGGGGCGGGGCCGGGGACGGCCGGCGCGGGCACCGTGCCGAGGCCGCCCCCGCCCCGGCGCCGCCCGGTCCCCGCGGGGGCCGGTCCGGCCGGGGCGGTGTCCGGGGGCAGCACCGGCGCGCTGCGACGGCGCCGGCCGGTGGCCGGGGCCTCGGGGGCGAGGTCCGGAACCAGGTCGGGGGCGAGGGCCTGGGCGGAGGCCTGGGCGGGGCCGGCGGCCGGGGCCGCTGCCGGGGCGGGGGTCCGGCCGCGCGCCCGGCGCCCCGACCCGGACTCGGCGGCCGTCCTACGCCGCCCACCGCCCCGGGGGGCGGGCACCCCGGGCTCGGGAGGAGGGCCCGGGGAGGGCGGGTACGGGTCCAGGTCGGCCCCTTGGCTCAGGAGCAGGTCCGGGTCCGCCCCCGGGAACGGGTCCGGGTCCGGGAACGGGCCTTGGCCCAGGAACAGGTCCGGAGCCGGATCCGCCCCCGGGCCCCGGTACGGGTCCGCGTACGGGTCCGGGTCCGGGTCCCGGTAGGCCCCAGGAGCGGCGTCCAGGCTCTGGTCCGCCGCCCGCGTGCCCGGATACGGGTAAGGGTCCGGGTCCGGATCCATGCCCGAGTACGGGTCCCGATCGCGGTCCGTGCCCCGGCCCGTGAACGGGTCCGGGAACGGATCCGGGTCCGGGATGAGCTCCGGTTCCGTGGTCGGGTCCGGGGCCACGGCCCAGGGGTCGCGTCCACCGGCCGGCCAGGCCACATCGCTCATCGCGCTCGCTCCACTGGTCCGTCCGGCTGCTTCGGGCACGGCACCCTAGCGGAGCGGCCGTCACGCTACAAAGCGGGTCGGCTACGGAACGTGGCGAACGGGTGAGGCGTCACGACGGCGGCGCGCACGCCGTCAGTACGCCTCGGTGGACCTCGGTGGACCTCGGTGCGCCCTCAGTACGCGAAGGCGCGGGCCGTGTTGGCCGCCAGTGCCGTCGCCATGGCGTCCTCGTCGATGCCGCGGACCGCGGCCATCGCCCGTACGGTCAGCGGAATGAGGTACGGCGCGTTGGGCCGTCCGCGGTACGGGGCCGGGGTCAGGTACGGGGCGTCCGTCTCCACGAGGACCAGCTCCAGCGGGGCCACCGCGAGGGCTTCGCGCAGCGGCGCCGCGTTCTTGAAGGTGACGGTTCCGGCGAAGGACATGTAGTAGCCCGCGGCGGCGCACTCCCGGGCCATTTCCGCGTCGCCGGAGTAGCAGTGGAAGACGGTCCGCTCGGGGGCGCCCTCCTCGCGCAGGACGCGCAGCACGTCCGCGTGCGCCTCGCGGTCGTGGATGACCAGGGCCTTGCCCTGCCGCTTGGCGATCTCGATGTGCGCGCGGAAGGAACGCTCCTGCGCGGCCATGCCCTCCGGGCCGGTCCGGAAGTAGTCGAGTCCGGTCTCGCCGACCGCCTTCACGTGCGCGAGGGCCGCCAGGGCCTCGATCTCGCCGAGCGCGTCGTCGAGCGCGGCCTCGCCGCCGCCCGTCCGGGCGCCCTGCCTCGACCAGCCGTCGGGGTCCCCGTGCACGATCCGGGGGGCTTCGTTGGGGTGCAGGGCCACGGCCGCGTGGACGGATCCGTACGCGGCTGCGGTCTCGGCGGCCCAGCGGGAGCCCTTCACGTCGCAGCCCACCTGGACGACGGTGGTCACCCCGACGGAGGCGGCCTTGGCGAGGCCCTCCTCGACGGTGCCGGACTGCATGTCCAGGTGGGTGTGGGAGTCGGCGACCGCCACCCGGAGCGGTTCGGGCAGCGGGGGCGGCGCGTCGTTCGGCGTGCTACGGCTCATGCGGCCGATCTTATGACCGGCGGAAGAACCCCAGCAGCCGGGCCATCGGCCCGGGCCGTTCCATCGGGACCGGGCCGGGTCCCTCGTGCGGCGGGGCCTTGCGGGGCTTGGGGGCCTTCGCGGTGTACCCGGCGGGCACCGGGCCGGCGATCCCCGGGGCCGCGCGGTGGTGGTAGAGCTGGTCGAGCATGCCGATGACCGACTTCACCTGGCCCTCCCGCATGATCCGCACCACGTGGCCGCCGCAGTTCATGCAGGTCGGATTGGACAGGGGGGAGGGGACCCGCTCGCCGTCCGCCTTGTAGACGATGAAGGGCAGGCCCCGGCCGTCGGTGTGGTGCTCTATCTCGTATCCCTGCTCCCAGCCGTATCCGCACTTCATGCACGCGAAGGAGTACGCCTCGTGCACGGACGGTACGGCCTCGGGAGCGGATGGGGGGAGGGGTCGGGGTTCGGCGATCTCACTCATGCCAGCTCCTCTTGTTCCACTGCTGCCATTGCCAGTGGACGCCTCTTCGGGCGGGAGCGCATCAGGCCCTGTCTAGTGTTGGACGGTCCTTGGGCGAGTCATGCCCAAAGCGCCCGGTGCGCGGTCTGAGCTTTGCTTTTCAGGTTAGCTCTTTACCGACCGACGGCGACTTTTGTGCCGCGTTCTTTGCCGCGACCACCGCGTCGAACACCTCGCGCTTGGGTACCCCGGCCTCCGCCGCGACCGCGGCGATGGCCTCCTTGCGCCGCTCCCCCGCCTCCTCGCGCACCCGTACGCGGTCCACCAGCTCCTCGGCGCCGATGTCGCCGGGGGCCGCGGCCGGGGCTCCCTCGACGACCACGGTGATCTCCCCGCGCACGCCTTCGGCGGCCCAGGCCGCCAGCTCGCCGAGCCCGCCGCGCTTGACCTCCTCGTAGGTCTTGGTCAGCTCGCGGCAGACGGCGGCGCGCCGGTCGGCGCCGAAGACCTCGGCCATCGCGGCCAGGGTGTCGTCGAGCCGGTGCGGGGCCTCGAAGTAGACGAGGGTGCGGCGTTCGGCGGCGAGTTCGCGGAGCTTGCTCAGGCGCTCGCCGGCCTTGCGGGGCAGGAAGCCCTCGAAGCAGAAGCGGTCGACCGGCAGCCCGGAGAGGGCGAGCGCGGTGAGGACGGCGGAGGGCCCGGGAACGGCCGTGACCTTGATGTCCTTCTCCACGGCGGCGGCGACGAGCCGGTAGCCGGGGTCGGAGACGGAGGGCATGCCGGCGTCCGTCACCAGCAGGACGCGCTTGCCGGCCTCCAGGGCCTCGACCAGTTCGGGGGTGCGCGCGGACTCGTTGCCCTCGAAGTACGACAGGACGCGCCCGGTGGTGCACACGCCGAGCCCCTGCGTCAGCCTGCGCAGCCGCCGGGTGTCCTCGGCGGCGATCACGTCGGCCCGCTCCAGCTCGGTGGCGAGCCGCGGCGGGGCGTCGGCGAGGTCGCCGATGGGGGTCCCGGCGAGGACGAGGACGCCTCCCGCGAGTGCGTCGGAGGGAGCCGGGGAGGGGGCTTCGGCGGAGCCGGGCTGGTCAGTGGTCACCGCCCCATCCTCTCAGCCGCCCCAACCGCCGCGCCCCACACTCCCGTCCCCCTGGGTGCGGCACAGGGTCGTTCCCTACGATGTGCCGGTGACCAGTACCGCGACGCCGCCGCCCAGCCCTGCGGGGGCCCCGCCCGCCACCGAGGCCGGGCCCGGCCCGGACCCCGCCGACCAGCCGTCCGCCTGGCTGCGCCGTCTGCGCGGCTTCGGCTACGTGCCGCCCGCCGGGGCGAAGCGGCCGTCGGACGTGCGCACCCGCCTGGTGCCCCCGTACGCACGGCCGTCCGCGCAGCTGTGGGCGCAGATCGGGATCGGGCCGGCCGCGGCGGTGCGCTGGGAGCGGGTGCTGGCGTGGGCCGGTCCGCTGCTGGTGGCGCTGGTCGCCGGGGTGCTGCGGTTCGCCCACCTGGGCACCCCGAAGGCGGTGATATTCGACGAGACGTACTACGCCAAGGACGCCTGGGCCACGGTCAAGCAGGGCTACGAGGCGAGCTGGCCCAAGGACATCGACAAGTCGATCCTCGCCAACCCCGACGGGGTCCCCCTCCCCCTGGACCCGGGCTACGTCGTGCACCCGCCGGTCGGCAAATGGGTGATCGGGCTGGGCGAGTGGATGTTCGGCTTCGACCCCTTCGGCTGGCGGTTCATGACCGCGCTGCTCGGCACCCTGTCCGTGCTGATGCTGTGCCGCATCGGCCGGCGGCTGTTCCGCTCCACCTTCCTGGGCTGCCTGGCCGGCCTCCTGCTGGCCGTGGACGGCCTGCACCTGGTGATGAGCCGGACCGCCCTGCTCGACCTGGTGCTGATGTTCTTCGTGCTGGGCGCCTTCGGCTCGCTGGTGATCGACCGGGACAAGGTGCGGGCCCGGCTCGCCGCGGCGCTCCCGGTGGGCGAGGACGGGCGGACCCGGCCGGACGCCACCATCGCGGAGACGCTGAAGCTGGGCTGGCGCCCGTACCGGCTCCTGGCCGGGGTCTGCCTGGGCCTGGCCTTCGGCACGAAGTGGAACGGCCTGATCGTGCTGGCCTTCTTCGGCGTGCTGACCGTCCTGTGGGACGCGGCCGCCCGCCGTACGGCGGGCGCGGGCGCCCCGTACGCGGCGATGCTGCGCCGCGACAGCTGGACCGGCTTCCTCTCCCTCGTCCCCGTGGCGATCTCCGTCTACGTGGCCTCGTGGCTCGGCTGGATCCTCTCCCCCGACAACGGCAAGGGCGGCTACTTCCGCGACTGGGCCGCCAAGAACGACCAGCACAGCTCGTGGTCCTTCATCCCGGAGTGGCTGCGCAGCCTGTGGCACTACGAGACGGAGGTCTACAAGTTCCACGTGGGCCTGACCTCGGGCCACACCTACGAGTCGAACCCGTGGAGCTGGCTGGTCCTGGGCCGCCCCGTCTCCTACTTCTACGAATCCCCCGCACCCGGCACCGACGGCTGCCCGGCGACGGAAACGGCCAAGTGCGCGCGCGAGGTGCTGGCGCTCGGCACGCCGCTGCTGTGGTGGACGGGCTGCTTCGCGCTCCTGTACGTGCTGTGGCGGTGGTTCTTCCGCCGCGACTGGCGGGCGGGCGCGATCGCGTGCGCGCTGGGCGCGGGCCTGCTGCCCTGGTTCAACTACCAGGAGCGGACCATCTTCTTCTTCTACGCGGTGGTCTTCGTCCCGTACCTGTGCCTGGCGGTGGCCATGATGATCGGCGCCCTACTGGGCCCCGCCGGCTCCTCGGAACGCCGCCGCGCCCTGGGCGCGGTGGCGGCGGGCGTACTGATCCTCCTGATCGTGTGGAACTTCATCTACTTCTGGCCCATCTACACCGGCCAAACGATCCCGATGGACTCCTGGCAGAACCGGATGTGGCTGGACACCTGGGTGTAGCGGGCGAAGCGAGGACCCCGGCACCGGGCGGTGCCGGGGTCGCTTCCCCGGCACCACGTGCGCGACCCGTGCCGCTGCCGGATCTGCTGGCTACTCTGTGGCCGCAGGCAACAACGGGCTGGAGGGGGCGGGTTCGTGGATCCGGAAATGGCCGTGCTGGCGAGTACAGCCGGAACAAGTCTGGTCACTTTGTTGACCACCGAGGCATGGCAACGTGCCAGGGACGGTGTCGCCGCGCTGTGGCGCCGTGCCGAGCCGGAACGGGCCGAGGCGATAGCCGCCGAACTCGACGTGACCCGGAGCGACCTGCTGGCCGCAGAGGCCGGCGGCGACCTCGATTCCCGCGGCGAACTGAGTGCGGAGTGGCAGGGACGCCTACGGCGACTGCTCGCCGCGCATCCGGATGAAACGGAGGCGCTGCGGACGCTGCTCACCGAACTGGCCCCGTACGCGCCGGCGGACCCCTCGGTGACGCAGCACGCCACCGCCTCCGGCAACGCCCGGGTCTACCAGGCCGGCCGGGACCAGAACTTCGGCCACCGATGAGCGGCCGGAACGACGCCCGGGCCGACGGCCGGGGCCGCGTCTACCAGGCCTCCGGCGACCAGCACATCACGGAGCACCACCACCATTCCCCCGACTGGTCGGGTCCGGACTCCGTACGCCGCCCATCGGTCGGCCGAACGCCCGTGGTGCTCCGCGACCGCGTCGGAGAGATGGACCGACTGCGCGCCGCCGTCGAACCCGGCATCGCCAACCGCGTCTACGTCCTGCACGGCCTGGGCGGCTGCGGCAAAACCGCCGTCGCCTGCGCGCTCTTCCAGCACGCGACCCACCAGGCGGGCCGAATCGGGCTGTGGGTCAACGCTTCCGACCCGGCTTCCCTGAGGGCGGGCATGCTCGCCGTCGCGGCCGACCGCGGAGCCACCGACGGTGAGCTGATGGGAGCACGCGCCGGATTACGGCCCGCCGCCGATCTCGTGTGGCACTACCTCGACCACTCCGAAGAGCCCTGGCTGCTGGTCCTCGACAACGCCGACAACCCCGCCATCCTGCGCGACGGCGGCTGGCTGCGCACCAGCCCCACCGGGATCGTGGTCGTCACCACCCGGCAAGCAGCGGCTCACTGGTGGCCCGGGGCGGATCTGCTCCAGTTCGGTGTGCTCCCGCGCGAGGACGCCGCCCTCGTGCTCCGCGACCTCGCACCGCACGCCGGATCGCTCGAAGACGCCGCGGAGGTCGCCGACCGTCTCGGTCGACTGCCCCTGGCTCTCACCCTCGCCGGTGGATTCCTCGCTCATCAGGTGATCGACCCGTGGAGCCTCTCCGACTACGGCCGCCGGCTCGACGGCGGCGCGGGCCTGGACCCCATCGAGCTCATCGAACAGGGGGCCGCAGCCATCGGTGGCGATTCCCGGCACCTGCCCAGCCGCACCTGGCAGCTCTCCCTCGATGCCCTCACCGAACAGGGCCGCCCCGAAGCCGGCCACCTCCTGCGCCTGCTCGCCTGCTGGTCCAGTGACCCGTTGCCGCTGTCGGTCCTGCTCGGGGCCGAACTCGGCCCGGCGCTCGCGGCATCCCACGTCGAATCGGCCCTGCGCGGGCTCCTCGACCACTCCCTCACCGAGCTGAACCCCGGAGAGACCCGCTGCCTGCGCACCCACGGCGTACTGCTCGACAGCGTGACCCGGGCCACGCCCGCGGACCAGCACGAGCAGCTGTCCGCCACCGCGGCCCGCCTGTGTCTCGCCGTACTGCCGGAAGTACCCGACCGGGGGGCGCAGGACCCCCGGGTGAACCTCCTGGCCCCGCACGTGATCGCCCTCCTGCGCAGAGCGACGAGTTGGGAAACCAGCCGAGCGACGGTGGAAGCGGCGGCGGAGTGCGCCTTCCGGCTCGTCACCGCAGTCCACAGGTCCGGCGACTACACCTCGGCATTGAGCCTGGGCGGCGACGCCGTGACGTTGCTCGGTCCACGACTGGCCGAGGACAGCATCTGGCTCATCAGGCTGCACCGGCGCATGGGTCTGGCTCTGTTCCGCCTCGGCCGGTTCCAGGAGTCCGAGGCCGTTTTGCGGAAGGTCCTGGAGGACTGCGAACGAGAACTGGGCCCGGAAGCACCCGAAACCCTCGCGGCCTGCAGAAGCCTGGGCAGGCCGCTGGTCAACCTCGACCGAATCCCGGACGGCATTGCGCTTTATCGTCGAGCAGTGGAGGGATACATTCGAGCGCTCGGCCCGGTACACCCCCTTACTCTTCTCGCACGATCAGCCCTCCTGGAATATTCCGCACAACCGGCAGAATTGGACGCGGGAGCAGGCTGGGTGGCGGAATGCCATCGCGAGCTCGGAGAAGAGCACACCATCACGCTGGGGGTAGAACTCGACTACGCCGACGCCCTCCGTCGCACCGCACGACCAGAAGCAGCCTTGCCCTACGCCCGCTCCGCCTTTGCGAAATATCTGCGACGGTTCGGCCCCGATTACCCCATCTCATTGAATTCACGGAGCGCTCTGAGCAAAATTCTGCACGCCCTCGGCCAGAACAGCGAGGCGATCGAGCACGTCCAGGGGGTCGTGGAGGGTCGCATCAGGGTGCTGGGCCTGAACCATCCGTGGACCGTTCTGGCCCAGGAAACTCTGCAGGAATATCGAGCTTCGCCGAGAGAAGCATGACCTGACGCACCGGCAGGGACTTTCCCGTCAGAACCGGATGCGGCGGACACCCGGTCGCGGCGGGATCCCCGCGGTTGCGGGCGCCCAGGGCAACCAAACCCCTGAACCGTTTGTCTGTTCGACGTAAGGTCTACTCCATGGACTCCTTTGAACGTGTTCAGCGTTCAAGGGGCCGAGGGGTCGGGGCACACGGGAACGGGGAGTGGGATGAACGGGGCTGCGAAGGGTGCCATCGTCGGCGGGGTCTTCCTCGCGATGATGGGCGGAGCCGGGTACGGGGTGTACGCGCTGGTGGGGGACGCCGGCGCGGACGACGCCAAGAGCACGAGCGCGACCGGCCCAGCCGTGCCCGCCAAGGGCAGCGGGCCGGTCAGCGACAAGGACGCCGCGGCGACCGCCAAGGCGTTCTTCGCCGCGTGGACGGCCGGGGACGCCCGGGCGGGGGCCGACCTGACGAACAATCCGGCGGAGGCGCAGGGCGCCCTCGGTGAGTTCACGGCCAAGGCCTACGTGTCCAAGGTGGCGATCACCCCCGGCACGCAGACCGGCACCACGGTGGCGTACTCCGTCGCGGCGGAGGTCACCTACGAGGGGGTCACCAAGCCCCTCGCCTACGAGTCCAAGCTGACCGTGGTCCGCGGCAACACCACCGGGCTGCCGCTCGTCGACTGGCAGCCCTCGGTGCTCCACCCGGAGCTCCGGAAGGGCGAGAAGCTGCGCGGCGGCGCCCCGGCCAACCCGCCGGTCAAGGCCGTCGACCGCAAGGGCAGGGAGCTGACGGCGGAGAAGTACCCGTCGCTGCGCCCGGTGCTCGACAGCCTGCGCAAGACGTACGGGGAGCGACAGGGCGGCAAGGTCGGCGCCGAGCTGTGGATCGAGCCGGTCGCCCAGGAGGCCCCGCGGCGGACCCTGCTGACGCTGGTCGAGGGGAAGGCGGGCGAGATCCAGACCGTCCTGGACGCGGACGTCCAGGCGGCGGCCGAGAAGGCGGTCCTGAAGTTCCCGCAGGCCTCGGTGGTCGCCGTCCAGCCGAGCACCGGGAACGTCCTGGCCATCGCCGACCACCGCGGGGACGGCTTCCCCGCATCCATCAGCGGAGCCCGAGCGCCCGGCTCCACGATGAAGATCGTGACCGGCGCGATGCTGCTCGACCGCGGTCTGGTGGCGGCGGACAAGGTCGCCGAATGCCCGGCGGAGGTGACGTGGGAAGGCAAGCCCTTCAAGAACCTGAAGGGCTTCAAGCTCGACGGCGAGACCTTCGCGACGAGTTTCGCCCAGTCCTGCAACACCGCCTTCATCAAGCAGATCAAGCCGGTCGACGACGACGACGCGCTCCCGAAGGAGGCCCGTGAGGTCTTCGGCGTGGGCGGAGGCGTCGAGTGGAAGGTCGGCGTGCCCACCGTCGACGGGAAGGTCCCGGACGCGACCGGTCCGGCGGCGGCCGCCGCGTACATCGGGCAGGGCCAGATCCAGATGAACCCGCTGACGATGGCCTCGATCACGGCGACCGCCCGCACCGGGGTGTTCCGCCAGCCGGTCGTCGTCAAGGCCTCGCTGGACGGCCGCGCGATCGCGAAGGCCACCCGGAAGATGAAGCCCTCGGTGGCGGCGCAGCTCGTGCGGATGATGAAGCTGACGGCCACCGCGGGCACCGCCCAGGGCGCGATGTCCGCGGTGCACGGGTCCGACAAGGGCGCGAAGACCGGCTCGGCGGAGGTCGACGGGGCGCAGAACCCGGACAGCTGGTTCACCGGCTTCAGCGGGGACGTGGCGGCCGCGGCGATGGTCGAGGGCGGCGGCCACGGAGGCGACGCGGCGGGCCCGATCGTGGCGGCCGTCCTCAACGCGGGCTGACCCGGCCGGGGCTGACCCCGGCCCGGGGTCCGACCCCGGTCAGCCCTCCCGTACGTCGGCCAGTGCGGCCCCCGCGTGCCGGATCAGCTCGCGCGGGTCCATCGGGAACACCGTGTGCGGGGTCCCCGCGGCCGCCCAGACCACCTCGTGGGCCAGCAGGGAGCGGTCCGCGAGGACCCGCGTGCGGGTGCGGTGCCCGAAGGGCGGCACCCCGCCGATGGCGTAGCCCGTGGTCTCCCGGACCAGGGCCGCGTCGGCCCGGGTCACGGCGCCCGCGCCGAGCTCGCGGCGCACCGCCTCCACGTCCACCCGGGAGGACCCGTCCATCAGGACCAGCACGGGAACCCCGTCGGCGGCGAAGATCAGCGACTTCACGATCTGGCTGAGCTCGCAGCCGATCGCGGCGGCCGCGTCGGCGGCGGTCCGGGTCCCATCGGGGAAGGTCCGTACGTCCGGCTCCAGGCCCAGTGCGGCGAGGGCTTCGGCGAAGAGGGGGTGCGTGGTGGTCGTCATGACGGCACGCTAGCGCTCCCCGCCCCGCCGGTGCGACGCCCTTTTGCCGGCCCGGCTAGAGCGCCGAGCGCAGGGCCCGTACCAGGGCCTGGGCGCGCGGGTCGGCGGTGACCGACTTGGCGTGGGCGTTGGTGACGTAGCCGAAGCCGATGCCCGCCTCCGGGTCCGCGAAGGCCAGCGAGCCGCCGCGGCCCGGGTGCCCGAAGGAAACCGGGGACAGCAGCGGGGAGGCCGGGCCGTGCAGCATGTAGCCGGGGCCGAAGCGGGTGTTGACCACCAGCACGCGGTCGGGGCCCGAGGAGAACTCCTTGCCCGCCAGTGCGGTGGTGGCCGGGGTGAAGATCCGCGCGCCGTCCTCCACCACGCCGATGGTGGCCGCGTAGAAGCGGGCCAGGGCGCGGGCCGTGCCGATGCCCGCGGAGGCCGGCAGCTCGGCCGCCCGGTAGGCGGGGTCGTTCTCGTCGGGCAGCGGGTCGATGGCCGCGAAGGCCCGGCGGGTGAGGGAGTCCGGGTCGGCGTAGGCCTCGGAGACGTTGCGCCGCGGCCGGGTCTTGAGCAGGCCCGCGCCCTCCGGCGGGTCGACCGGCGCGACCCGGCCCACCCGGTGGGCCTCGGACTCCGGCAGGCCGATCCAGAAGTCGATGCCCAGCGGCTCCGCTATCTCCTCGGCCAGGATCGATCCCAGCGTGCGGCCGGTCGCCCGCAGCACGAGCTCGGACAGCAGCCAGCTGAAGGTCTGCGCGTGGTAGCCGTGCTCGGTGCCGGGCTCCCAGAAGGCCTGCTGCGCGGCGACCGCGCGCGGCCCGCTCACCCCGTCGGCCGCCTCGGCCGTGGTCAGTCCGCGGTCCAGCGCGGGGACTCCGGCGCGGTGCGCGAGCAGGTCGCGGACCCGGGTCCGCTCCTTGCCGCCCGCCTTGAACTCCGGCCAGTACGAGCCCACGGGCGCGTCCAGGTCGAGCAGCCCGCGCTGCTGGAGCAGCAGCGGTACGGCCGCTGCCACGCCCTTGGTCGCGGAGCGGACGATCTGCACGGTGTCCTCGGCCCAGGGCTCCGCGCCGTTCGCGTCCTTGGTGCCGCCCCAGAGGTCCACGACCTTGCGGCCGTCGCGGTACACGGACACCGCCGCGCCCCGGTCCCCGAGCACCTCGAAGTTGCGTACGAACGCGTCCCTGACGGGCTCGAAGCCCTCCGCCACCACACCCTTGATGTCCACGGGGTGTGCAACAACCTTTGACCGGCGCTTATGCCACCGATACGGAGCGCGGGTCGAAGCCGAAGGGCAGCTCCAGCCGGTGCGCCCGCATCAGCGCCTCGTCGCACAGCACGTCCTGGGTCCTGCCGTCCGCCACGATGGTCCCCTCGCTGAGGATCACCGCGCGCGGGCAGAGCTCCAGCGCGTAGGGCAGGTCGTGCGTGACCATCAGCACGGTGACGTCCAGCGAGCGCAGGATGTCCGCGAGCTCGCGGCGCGAGGCCGGGTCCAGGTTGGAGGACGGCTCGTCCAGTACGAGGATCTCGGGCCGCATGGCCAGTACGGTCGCCACCGCGACCCGGCGGCGCTGCCCGAAGGAGAGGTGGTGCGGCGGCCGGTCCGCGAAGGCCGCCATCCCGACCTGCTCCAGGGCGCCCCGCACCCGCTCCTCCAGCTCGGCGCCGCGCAGTCCGGCGGCGGCCGGGCCGAAGGCCACGTCCTCCCGGACGGTCGGCATGAACAGCTGGTCGTCGGGGTCCTGGAAGACGATGCCGACCCGGCGGCGGACCTCGGCGAAGTTGCGCTTCTCCACGGGCAGCCCGGCCACGCTCACCGTGCCGACGCCGCCGGTCAGGATGCCGTTGAGGTGCAGCACCAGGGTGGTCTTGCCGGCGCCGTTGGGGCCGAGCAGCGCCACCCGCTCCCCGCGCCCGACGGCGAGGTCGACCCCGAAGAGGGCCTGGTGGCCGTCGGGGTAGGCGTAGGCGAGGCCGGCGACTTCCAGCGAGGGCGGGGCGGGGGGCGTGGGTTCGTTCACGGGGTTCAGGGCGTTCACAGGGTCCATCCGATCAGACAGACGGCCAGCGCCGTCACCGGGAGCGCGGCCGCGTACGCCCACTGCGTGCGGGTGGCCGTCACCTCGTCGATCACCGGCATCGAGCCGGCGTAGCCGCGGCTGACCATCGCCAGGTAGACCCGCTCGCCGCGTTCGTAGGAGCGGATGAACAGGGCTCCGGCGGTCTTCGCGAGGACCCCCCAGTGCCGGATCCCGCGCGCCTCGAAGCCGCGGGAGCGCCGCGCGATGGACATCCGGCGCAGCTCGTCGCTGATGACGTCCCCGTACCGGATCATGAAGGAGGCGATCTGGACGAGCAGCGGCGGCAGCTTGAGCCGCTGGAGGCCCAGCAGCAGGGCCCGCAGCTCGGTGGTGGAGGCCAGGAGTACGGACGCGGCCACGCCGAGGGTGCCCTTGGCCAGGACGTTCCAGGCGCCCCAGAGGCCGGAGACGCTGAGCGACATGCCGGCGAACTCCACCCGCTCGCCCTGCGCCACGAAGGGCATCAGGAGGGCGAAGGCGACGAAGGGCACCTCGATCAGGAGCCGGCGCAGCAGGAAGCCGGCCGGGATCCGGGCGGCGGCCGCGGCCGCCGCGATGAGGAGGGCGTACAGGCCGAAGGCCCACACCGCCTCGCGCGGTGTGGAGACGACGACGATGACGAAGCCGAAGGTGGCGGCGAGTTTGCAGTGCGGCGGCAGGTCGTGGACCGGGGAGTTCCCGGGCCGGTAGAGCTTGTGGGCGTGGCCCGCGCCCATGTCAGGCGGCCGGTACGGCCGTGGAGGCGGCCGTCAGGTCGGCGCTGCGGCGGCGGCGGACGGTCCAGAACACGCCGGTGCCGACCGCGACGGTCGCGCCCACGCCGATGATTCCGGCGAGGCCGCCGGAGAGGCGGGCGTCGGAGACGTCCTTGACGCCGTAGTCGGCGAGCGGGGAGTCGGCGGCCGCGTGCTCGGTGACCTTCTGGTCGATGCCGTTGTCGGCGGCGACCTTCTCCAGTCCGTCGGGGCTGGAGGAGGCGTAGAAGGAGACGAAGCCGGCCAGGGCCAGCGCGGCGACCAGGCCCGTGATCCAGACGGGCTTGGTGGAGCGGGCGGCGACGGGCACGGCGGCCGGGGAGGCGGCGGGGGCGTCGACCAGCTCGCCGCCGACGCGCAGCTTCAGCGGGGCGGTCAGGCCGCGGGCGCCGTGGACCAGGTCGGGGCGGACGGCGATCACGGCGCCGACGGTGGCGGCGGTGATGACGGCCTCGCCGATGCCGATGAGGACGTGGACTCCGACCATGGCGCCGAACACCTTGGCCAGCGGGACGTCGGTGGTGCCGCCGAGGGCGAAGAGGAGGGTGAAGAAGGCGGCCGCGGCGGGCACGGAGAGCAGGGCTCCGGCGAAGGCGGCGACGGTGACCGAGCGGCGGGTGTCGGGCAGCAGCTTGACCAGCCCGCGGAAGACGGCGTAGGCGACGACCACGGTGACGACGCCCATGGTGACGATGTTGACGCCGAGGGCGGTCAGGCCGCCGTCGGCGAACAGGAGGCCCTGCATGAGCAGGACCACGGACACGCACAGCACACCCGTGTAGGGGCCGACGAGGATCGCCGCGAGCGCGCCTCCGAGCAGATGGCCGCTTGTTCCGGCCGCAACGGGGAAGTTGAGCATCTGTACGGCGAAGATGAAGGCGGCGACGAGGCCGGCGAGCGGCGCGGTGCGCTCGTCGAGCTCCCGGCGGGCGCCTCGGAGGCTGATCGCCACGGCTCCGGCGGCGGCGACACCTGCGGCAATGGAGACGGGGGCATCGATGAAGCCGTCGGGCACATGCATGGTTCTGCTCCGCTTCCTGCGGTCCGGCGAGCGGTCCGTTGAACTGTTTGTTGAGCTGTCCGTTGAGCTGAAAAAGTCTTTAGCCGTTCAAGAATAGTGCCCAGTTGCGAATCGTTGGCAAGAGCGGTGGCGTCACAAATAGCTCCGCGCGGATTCGTGGGAATGTGCGAGGCTGGGGTCAATACGGACGTAAATGTTCCGATTCGAGGAGTCTTGTCGATGTCAGCCGCCGCCGAGAATCCATCCGCAGGCACCGCCACGACCCGGGCCGCGACCGCCACGGCCCCCCTCGTCGAGGCCTCCTTCATCGAGGCCCCCTTCATCGAGGAACGTGTACGCGCCCGAGTGATCACCGACGACCCGCTCTACCGGGCCATCCCGGTCGCCCTGCGGTTCGTCACCGACGAGCCGCTGGCCGTACGGATCGTCTTCCCCGCCGACCTCTCCCCCGAGGGCACCGACAACGAGTGGGTCTTCCCCCGCGCCCTCCTGGAGGCCGGCCTCCAGGCCCCGACCGGGACCGGTGACGTACGCGTCTGGCCCTGCGGGCGCGTCCAGGCCGTCGTCGAGTTCCACTCCCCGGAGGGCGTCGCGGTGGTCCAGTTCGACATCGCCGCGCTGCGCCGCTTCCTGCGCCGTACGTACGCGCCCGCGCCCGCGGCCACCCGTTAGGCCCAGCCGGGCCCGCCCGATCCGAGCGGCTCGATCCGAACGGCCCGGTCACGCGGAACGGCCCCGCACCTTTCGGTGCGGGGCCGTTCTGCGTGCGTGGTGCCTGCCGACCGAAGGGTCAGACCTTGGCCAGCTCGCGGTCCTTGTCGGGACCGGAGCCGTCCGAGGACTCCCCGAGGTGCTTGCGCAGGCTCTCGCCCTCCACGTCCACGTTCGGCAGGATCCGGTCGAGCCACTTCGGCAGCCACCAGGCCTTGTGGCCGAGCAGCGCGAGGACGGCCGGGACGATGGTCATGCGGACGACGAAGGCGTCGAAGAAGACGGCGATGGCCAGGCCGAAGCCGATCATCTTCACCATCTGGTCGCTGGCTCCCATGAAGCCGGAGAACACCGCGATCATGATGACGGCCGCGGCCACGACCACCCGGGCGCTGTACTGGAACCCGGTGACGACGGCCTGGCCCGGCCGCTCCCCGTGGACGTACGCCTCACGCATGCGGGTGACCAGGAAGACCTCGTAGTCCATGGCCAGACCGAAGACCACGCCGACCATGAAGATCGGCATCATCGACATGATCGGACCGGTCTGCTCCACCCCGAAGAGCGAGCCGAGCCAGCCCCACTGGAAGACCGCGACGACGGCGCCGAGGGCGGCGACCACCGAGAGCAGGAAGCCGAGGGCCGCCTTCAGCGGTACCAGGACCGAGCGGAAGACGAGCATCAGGAGCAGGAAGGCGAGGCCGACGACGAGTGCCAGGTAGGGCAGCAGCGCGTCGTTCATCTTCTGCGAGAAGTCGATGTTCATCGCGGTCGCGCCGGTGACGAACACCTTGCCGCTGTCGCTGCCCTCGCGGATCTCGTGGACCAGGTCCTCGGTCTGCACGGAGGACGGGCGGTCCTTCGGGATGACCGAGATGACGGCGGCGTCCTTGGCCTCGTTCTGGGCGGCCGGCATGACCGCGGCCACGCCGTCCAGGCCCTTGATCCGCTCGACCGTCTGGTCGGCGAGCGCCTTGTCCCCGTCGACGACGACCATCAGCGGGCCGTTGAAGCCGGGGCCGAAGCCCTCGGAGAGCATGTCGTACGCCTGGCGCTGGGTGGTGGACACCGGCTGGGCGCCGTCGTCCGGCAGGCCCATCTCCAGCTTGCTCGCCGGGATGGCGATGATGCCGAGGCCGATCACGCCCGCGAGCAGCACCATGACGGGGCGGCGCAGGATGAAGCGGGCCCAGCGGGTGCCGCCGTTGGGCTTGGGCTCGGCGCCTTCGGCGGCCGGCTTGCCCTTGCCGAGGAAGCGGGACTTCGTACCGGCGGGCAGCACCTTCTTGCCGGCGAATCCGAGCATGGCCGGGACCAGCGTCAGGGCGACGAGGACGGCGAGCACCACGGTGCCGGCGGCGGCGAAGCCCATCTTGCTGAGCATCGGGATGTTGACGACGGCCAGGCCCACGAGGGCGATGACCACGGTCAGACCGGCGAACACCACGGCGGAACCGGCGGTTCCGACGGCCCGGCCGGCGGCCTCGTCCCGCTCACGGCCCTCGGCGAGCTCCGCGCGGTAGCGGGAGACGATGAAGAGGGCGTAGTCGATGCCGACGGCGAGGCCGATCATCATCGCGAGCGTGGAGGTGGTGGAGCCGAGGTCCAGCACGTTGGCGAGCGCGGTGATGGAGGAGATGCCGATGCCCACGCCGATCAGCGCGGTCAGCAGCGGCAGGCCCGCGGCGATGAGCGAGCCGAAGGTGATGACGAGGACGATCGCGGCGATCGCGATGCCGATGATCTCGCCGGAGCCCGTCTCGGGGGCTGCCTGCAGGGCGTCGCCGCCGATCTGGACGTTCAGTCCGCCGGCCTTGGCGGCCGCGGCGGACTCCGTGAGGGCCTCGCGGGTGGCGTCCGTCAGCTCCATGCCGCTGACCTTGTACTTGACGCTCACGTAGGCGGTGGAGCCGTCCTGACTGACGGCCTTGGCCTCGTACGGGCTGGTGACCGAGGAGATCTGGTCCTTGCCCGGACCGTCCTTCAGCTCGCTGACGATCTTCTCGACCTGGGGCTTGACGGCCTCGGAGTCGACCTTCTCGCCGGCCGGGGCCTTGATCACGATGCGGGCGGTGGCGCCGTCGGCGGCCATCCCCGGGAAGCGCTGGTCCAGCAGGTCGAAGGCCTTCTGGGCCTCCGTGCCGGGTATGGAGAACGAGCCTGAGGTGGGTGTGGACGCAGTTGCCGCGCCGAATCCGGCGACGAACAGCAGCGCCACCCAGACGAGGGCGACGAATCGGCGGCGCCGGAAGGCGCCCCTGCCGAGTCGGTAAAGGAAGGTGGCCACGTCGGTGGTTCTCCCGTTCGGGTCGTGGGATGGATCAGGGCATGGAATGCCGTTCCGACGACGAGAGCGGCGTGTCAGGAGAGGCAGGAATCGAGCGCGGGGACAGCGCGTGCGGGCGGCTGCCGGGTGAGCAGCCGGGCGGGATCAGACGCCGAGGGCGGGGAAGACCACGGCGTCGATGAAGTCACCGAGGAAGGTCCGGTCGACGGACCGGTCCTCGATGAGCGGGAGGGCGATGAACGCCCCGATGAGCATGTGCGGGACGAAGGCCAGGGCCGGACAGTCCGGGGCGATCTCGCCTCGGTCCACCGCCCTTCGCAGCATCTCCTGCAGACCGTTGATCTCCGGATCGACCAGCAGGTCCCGCAGCGCCTTGTGGAGCTCGGGGCTCTCGTGCACCGCGTGGGTCAGGCCCCGCATCAGCGCGGTGTCCTTCGCCATCTGGGCGTCGTCGGAGTTCTCGATCATGACCCCGAAGTCCCCGCGGATGCTGCCCGTGTCGATCTCCCGGAGGGAGACCGGCTGGGTGCAGCGCAGGGCCTTCGCGACCAGCTCGGGCTTGCTCCCCCACTGGCGGTAGAGGGTGGCCTTGCTGGACTTCGTACGGGCGGCGACGGCGTCCATGGTCAACGCCTCGTAGCCGACCTCGCGCAGGAGGTCGAGGACCGCCCCGTGGAGTTCGGCTTCCCGCTCGGGGGTGATCCGGCTTCGACGCGACATGACCTCTTCGACCATCTCGGCATCTCCTCCCGACCTTGCCCAACCGAACGAAACCGTTTCGTACGGATAGACCATACCCCGCCCACTCAACGAAACGAAACCGTTCCGTTTCGCTCGGGGAGTGGTGTCGGTCACGCGGCGAGCATCGGCCGCCGCCCCCGCGGGAAGCCCCATGGATCACCTGTACGAGTTGCCAGCCCCCCTCCGCGCGGAAAGCATTGGGGGGTGAGTCACGACGCGGCGTACCTCCGGTTCCCCCATCTCCACGACGATCTGCTGTGCTTCGCCACCGAGGACGACCTCTGGGTGGCGCCCCTGGTTCCTCCCGGAGAGCCCGCCGGCCGGGCCTGGCGGATCACCGTCGACCGGACCCGGGTGGGCCACCCCCGGTTCTCCCCCGACGGCAAGCACATCGCCTTCACCACCTGGCGCAGCCTCGACCCCGAGATCCACCTCGCCCCCGTCTCGGGCGGCCCGGCGCGCCGCCTCAGCTACTGGGGCGCCACCGACACCCGGGTCTGCGGCTGGACCCCGCCCGACAAGGACGGCCGCAGCGACATCCTGGCCGTCTCCTCGCACGGCCAGCCCTTCTCGTACTTCGCCTGGGCGTACACCCTCCCCACCGACGGCAGCCCCGGCGGCCGGCTCCCCTGGGGGCCCGTCTCCGACATCGCCGTCCACGACGAGGCCCCCGAAGGGGAGGAGCCCGGCGAGCGGCGCACCCTGCTGCTGACCGGCAAGCCCCCGCACGAGCCCGCCGCGTGGAAGCGCTACCGCGGCGGCGCCACCGGCCGGCTGTGGCTGCACGGCGAGCGGCTGCTGGAGGGCGTCGAAGGCCACCTGGACTCGCCGATGTTCGTGGGCGGCCGGATCGCCTTCCTCTCCGACCACGAGGGCATCGGCAACGTCTACTCCTGCCTGCCCGACGGCACGGACCTGCGCCGGCACACCGACCACGAGGAGTTCTACGCCCGGCACGCCTCCAGCGACGGCTCCCGGATCGTCTACCAGTGCGCCGGCGACCTGTGGATCGTCGAGTCGCTCGCCCTGGGCGCCTCCCCGCGCAAGCTGGAGGTCCGCCTCGGCGGCCCCCGCGCGGGCCGCCGCACCTACCAGGTCCCGGCCGCCAGCCACGTCGACTCCCTCTCCGTCGACGCCACCGGGCGGGCCAGCGCCGTCGTCGTGCGCGGCAGCCTGTACTGGCTCACGCACCGCGACGGGCCCGCCCGCACCATCGCCGACACCCCGGGCGTACGGGTCCGCCTGCCCGAGATGCTCGGCAGCGGCGGGCAGGTGGCGTACGTGACCGACGCCGAGGGCGAGGACGCGATCGAGATCGCCTACCTCCCCCGCGCCTCGGGCGACCGCGAGCCGCGCCGGCTCGCCTCGGGCGCGCTGGGCCGCGTACTGGAGCTGCTCTCCGATCCGGACGGGGAGCGGCTCGCGATCGCCTCCAACGACGGGCGGCTGCTCCTGATCGACGCGACCGAGGAGTCCAACGGCGAGGCCAGCGAGCTGATCCGCTCGGAGAACGGCCCCGTCACCGACCTCGCCTTCTCCCCCGACGGCTGCTGGCTGACCTGGTCGCACCCGGGCATCGGCCGCTCGCTGCGCCAGATCAAGATGGCCAAGATCGCCGGACCCGGCTCCCCCACGATCGTGGACGTCACCAACGGCCGCTTCGAGGACGAGAACCCCGTCTTCACCCGGGACGGGCGCTACCTCGCCTTCCTGTCCTGGCGCGGTTTCGACCCCGTCTACGACGTCCACACCGGCGACCTGTCCTTCCCGCTGGGCTGCCGCCCGTACCTGGTGCCGCTGTCCTCGGCCACCCCCTCTCCCTTCGCCTTCTCCCCCGACGGGCGCCCGGCGGCGGGCGGACTCGACCCGGTCGAGGGGGACTCGGAGTCCGGCGACGGAGCGGTCACTATGGAGGTGGAGGGCCTGGAGAGCCGGGTGACGCCCTTCCCGGTGTCGGCCTCCAAGTACTCGGCCCTGTACCCGGTGCACGGCGGCGGGCTGGTGTGGCTGCGCTGGCCGATCTCGGGCGCGCTCGGCGAGACCTTCGCCAACCCGGCCGACGTCAGCGGCAAGCCGACGCTGGAGTACTTCGACCTCACCAAGGCCCGCAAGACGGAGTTGGCGTCCGGACTGGACTGGTTCGCGGTCAGCGGCGACGGCACCCGGCTCGTGGTCAACGAGGACGGCGACCTGCGGGCCGTCCCGGCGACCGAGTCGGGCGACAGCGACTCCACCGTCTACCTGGACCTGCGGCGCATCCTGCACGAGGTGGACCCGGCGGCCGAATGGCGTCAGGCCTACGAGGAGGCGGGGCGGCTGATCCGCGCCTACTTCTGGGAGCCGGAGATGTGCGGCATCGACTGGGACGGGGTGCTGCGCCAGTACCGCTTCCTGGTCGAACGGGTCGCCTCCCCCGACGAGTTCGCCGACCTGATGCGCGAGGTCCTCGGCGAGCTCGGCACCTCGCACGCGTACGTGTCCCCGGCCCGCCGCAACGAAGGACCCCCGCACTACCAGCGGGCCATCGGCCTTCTCGGAGCCAACCTCTTCCCCCGCGACGGGTCCTGGGTCGTCGGCCGGATCCTGCCCGGCGAGTCCTCCGACTCCAAGGCCCGCTCCCCGCTCGCGGGCACCGGCATCCGCGAGGGCGCGGTCCTCACCCACGTGGACGGCCGGCCGGTGGACCCGGTCACCGGGCCGTACCCGCTGCTTTCGGCGGCCGGCGGCACCACCGTGGAGCTCACCTTCGAGCCCGCCGAGGGACAGGGCCGCTCGCGCCGGGTCGCGATCGTCCCGCTGATCGACGAGCGGCCGCTGCGCTACCAGGACTGGGTGGCCAAACGCCGCGCGGTGGTCCAGGAGATCAGCGGCGGAAAGTGCGGCTACCTCCACATCCCCGACATGGGCGGCTCGGGCTGGGCGCAGTTCAACCGCGACCTGCGCGCCGAGATGGCGAAGCCGGCCCTGCTCGTGGACGTGCGCGGCAACGCCGGCGGGCACATCAGCGAGCTGGTGGTGGAGAAGCTGACCCGCTCCATCCTCGGCTGGGACCTGACCCGCAACGCGCAGCCCGTCTCCTACGCCTCCAACGCACCCCGGGGCCCGATCGTGGCCCTGGCCGACGAGGCGACCTCCTCCGACGGGGACATGATCACGGCCGCCTTCAAGCTGCTGGGGCTCGGCCCGGTCGTCGGCCAGCGCACCTGGGGCGGGGTGGTCGGCATGACCGGCCGGCACACCCTCGGCGACGGCACGGTGATCACGGTGCCGATGAACGCGGCCTGGTTCCCCGAGTACGGCTGGTCCGTGGAGAACCACGGCGTGGAGCCCGACCTGCCGATCCTGCGCACCCCCCTCGACTGGGCGGAGGGACGGCACGCGCAGCTCGACGACGCGGTGCACCTGGCACTGGAGCTGCTGGAGCAGGACCCGGCGGCGGTGCCGCCCGGCTACACGGACGTACCGGACCGGCGCCGGCCGAAGCTGCCGCCGCGGGGGTGAGCGGGCGGGGCGGGCCGGCCGGCCCGCCGTACCTGCCGTAGGACATGCGAAAGGGGTGCGACCCGGGAACGGCGGGTCGCACCCCTCGGTGCGTTTCTCAGGGACTGCTGCTTACTTGTCGAAATTCTCGTCGAACGTGTCGCGGGCCTTGTCCTTGGCCTGGTCGACGGCCTGCGAGGCGCGCTCGGACACCTCGTCCTGCTTGCCGGAGGCCTTCGCCTTCTCCGCGAGTTCCTTCGCCTTGTCCTGGAACTGGTCCCTGATGCCCATGTGTCCTCACTCCTGTAGCGGTGTTCGGTAAGGGGAACCCGACCAGTCTCACTCAGGCGGACATTCCTCGCATTACGGTCAGCGGCTCGGGCTGCGTTCCTGCTCGTCCGCGGCCCCGCCGGCCCCCACAAGCCCCTTGGAAACACTGGCCAGTCGCGGCTCGAAGCGCTTCATCTCGCGCTGTCCGACTGTCGAGATGACCGCGGGCAGGTACCCGCGGATCCCCTGCATGCCCCGCAGCCACCACTGCGCGTACACGTGCGCCGAGCGCCGCTCGATGCCCGCCACGATCCGGTCGACGGCCGGCCCCAGCGGGTAGGTCCGGTTCGACGGCCACGGCAGCCGCTGGCGCAGTTCGCGCATGACCTCGTCCTGGTCGGCGCCGCGCACCATGTCGGTGTCGGTCCAGGACAGGTAGCCGACGCCGACCTTGACCCCCTTGTAGCCGACCTCGGCGCTCAGGCAGTGCGCGAAGGCCTCGACCCCGGACTTGGAGGCGCAGTAGGCGGTCATCATCGGCGCCGGGGTGATCGCCGCGAGGGAGGCGATCTGCAGGAAGTAGCCGCGGCTCTCCATCAGTACGGGCAGGAAGGCGCGGGCGGTGACGGCGCCGCCGATGAGGTTGACCTCGATGACCCGGCGCCAGGCGTCGGGGTCGGAGTCCACGAAGGGCCCGCCGGAGGCGACGCCGGCGTTGGCGACGACGATGTCCACCTTGCCGAAGCGCTGCTTGACCTCCTGCGCGACCCGGGCCATGGCCTCGTGGTCGGTGACGTCGGCGTACCAGTGGTCGCTGTCGGTGTGCAGCCGCTCGGAGACCTCCTTGAGCGCCTCGGGCTCCAGGCCCACGAGGGCCACCTTCGCGCCGCGTGCGGACAGCTTGCGGGCGAGCAGTTCGCCGACCCCGCGCGCGGCCCCCGTGACGACGGCGACCTGGCCTTCCAGACTCCTGCGAGCGCTCACGGCGTCTTCTCCTTGGCGGGCTTGTGGTTCGGGGCCTTCGGGGACTTCGAGGACTTCGGGGAGTTCTGCGCGGGGACGGCAGGGGCGGCGGGCGCAGCAGGGGCCGCGTCCGCGGCGAGGTACACCTCGGCCAGCTCGCGCACGGCGGCGGTGACGGCCTCCGGGGCCTCGATCGGGCTCATGTGCCCCACCCCGGTCAGTTCGGTGAGCCCCACGCAGTTCGGCAGCGCGGCCGCAAGCCCCCGGGCGTGCACGATCGGGGTCAGCCGGTCGCTCTTGCCGCCGATCACGGCGGCGGGCACGGTGAGCGCGGCCAGTTGCGCGTCGAGGTCCAGGGAGGCCAGCACCCCGGACCAGGCGTGCCGCACCGCGGTGGGGCACGCGTGGACGATCCGCGCGCAGGCCTCGACCTTGTCGGGCGCGGAGCCGGGGCCCATCGTGGCGTACTTGAGGACCTTGCGGGCGACGGCCGTGACGGGCCCGAGCGGGGCCCGCGACCCCAGGACGGCCCCGGTGATACGGGTCCTCGCGCGGCCGGCGCGCCACGGCAGGACCTGCGACTCCTCGACCAGCCGGCCGCTGCCGGTGCTGCACAGCAGTACGGCCGCGGCGTGCTCGGCGAACTCCGGCCTGGCCGCGGCGGCCATGATCGTCATCCCGCCCATGGAGTGGCCCGCGATGACGGCCTTCTCGCCGGGGGCGAGGGTGGCTCCCAGGACGGCGACCAGGTCGTCGGCGAGTGCGGAGGTGCCGTAGCCGGAGACGGAACCGGCCGGGCTGCGGCCGTGGCCCCGCTGGTCGTAGGCGATGACCCGGTGCTCGGTGGACAGGGCCCGTACCTGCGCGGCCCAGAAGGCGGTGGAACAGGTCCAGCCGTGCGCGAGCACGACGGCCGGGGCTCCGTCCTCGCCGTGCACCTCGACGTGCAGGCGCGAACCGTCGGCGGAGGTGGCGACCAGCTCCCGGCGGGCGGCCGGCGGGGCGTAGGGTCCCGCGGTGACGTGCATCAGGCGGCTCACGCGGCCCCCTCCTGCACCGCTTCGGCCGCACGGGCCACCGGGACCCGTTCGCGCTCGCGGACCCGTACGACCTCGTACTCGCCCAGGTCCACGCGCAGGGTCTCCTTGCGGAACTCCCCGGTGGTTCCCGGCCAGACCGTGGTGTTGCGGCCCTGCGCGTCCAGGTACCAGCTGGTGCAGCCGCCGGTGTTCCACACGGTCCGCTCCATGCGGGTCTGGACCTGCCGGTTCCACACGTTGACCGCGGACGGCCGCGCCGCGAGGGCGACCTTCCCGCCCGGACCGCTTCCACCGAGGACGGCGAGCTGGCGCATGTAGTCCGCCATGTAGTTCAGCTGCGATTCGATCATCAGGATCATCGAGCTGTTCCCGAGCCCGGTGTTCGGCCCGATGATCGTCATCCAGTTCGGGAAGCCCGCCGCGGTGGCCCCGCGCAGGGACTGCATCCCGTCCTTCCAGACCTCGGCGAGGGTCTTGCCGTCCACGCCCACCACCCGGTCGGCGATCGGCATGTCCGTGACGTGGAAGCCGGTGCCGAAGACGATCGCGTCGACCTCGGTCTCGGTCCCGTCGGCCGCGACCAGCACCGAGCCCCGGATCTCCTTCAGCCCGGAGGCCACGAGGTCCACGTTGGGCCGGGCGAGCGCCGGGTAGTACTCGCTCGACAGCAGGATCCGCTTGCAGCCGATGCGGTACGAGGGCGTCAGCTTGGCCCGCAGCGCCGGGTCCTTGATCGAGCGCGCCATGTTCGCCTTGGCGAGGGACTCGACCAGCCCGAGCTGGTTGGGGCGCTTGGTGAAGGCGCTGACCTGGAGTTCCCGTATCCCCCACAGCAGCCCGCGGCGGGCCGCCCGGGTGAAGGGGAGCTGGCGGTGCAGCCAGCGCTCCACGGAGGTGATCGCCCGGTCGGTGCGCGGCATCACCCACGGCGGGGTGCGCTGGAAGAGGGTGAGCCGCTCCACCTCGGGCGCGATGGCGGGCACGATCTGGATGGCGGAGGCGCCCGTACCGATCATGGCGACGCGCTTGCCGCGCAGGTCGTAGTCGTGGTCCCAGCGGGCCGAGTGGAAGACCTTGCCGGGGAAGCCGGCCAGTCCGGGTATCTCCGGCATCTTCGGGTCCGACAGCGGCCCGGTGGCGGAGACGACCACGTCGGCGGTGAAGTCCCCGCCCGAGGTCTCTATCTCCCACCGCATCCCGTCCGCGTCCCACCGCATCATCAGGACCTCGTGGTTCAGCCGGATGTGACGGCGCAGCCCGAAGGTGTCGGCCACGTGCTCCAGGTACTCCCGGATCGCGGGCTGGCCGGAGAAGGTGCGCGGCCAGTCGGGATTGGGGGCGAAGGAGAACGAATACAGGTGGGAGGGCACGTCGCAGGCGCACCCGGGGTAGTTGTTGTCCCGCCAGGTACCGCCGACGGAGTCCGCGCGCTCCAGCACGACGAAGTCCGTGATCCCCTCGCGCCGCAGCCGCACCGCGGCGCCCAGCCCGCCGAACCCGGACCCGATCACCGCCACGCGTACGTGCTCGCGTTCCCGCTCGCGCCCGTCCATGCCACCGCCCATGCCAGCCACCTTCGGATGCCGATGCCAACGCCCATTCAGATGCTGCCAGCAATCACTGGCACAATCGGGAGAGTAGAGCAGCCTCGTACTCATGGGTAGGGGTCGCGCCGGGAAAGTTACCGGGAGTACGCCCTAGGCTGCCCACGTGCCTGACAACGCAGCGCGAATCACGGGAGCAGGGACCACAGTGCGCGAATACCGCACGGAAGAGCTGGCCGAGGCCGCCGGCATACCCGTACGCACCCTGCGCTTCTACCGTGAGCGCAAGCTCCTGCCGCCGCCACGCCGCGAGGGCCGCATCGCCTGGTACGACGACCAGCACCTTTCCCGGCTGCGCACCATCGCCGCCCTGCTGGACCGCGGCCACACCCTCGGCGGGATAGCCGAGCTGACCGTCGCCTTCGAAAACGGCCGCGACGTGGGCCAGCTGGGTGAGCTGCTGGGCATCGGCTGGTCCGAGGAGACCCCGGTCCGCCTGACGCCCGAGGCCCTCGCCGACTACTTCGAGGGCGAGGTCACCCCGGAGAACCTGGCGGCCTCGCTCGACCTCGGCTACCTCGCCACCGACGGCGAGGAGATCGTCCACGTCAGCCGCCGGCTCCTGGACGTCTCCTCGGCCCTGGTCCGGGAGGGCGTACCGCTCTCGGCCGTTCTGGAGGCGGGCCGCCTGGTCCGCGAGCACACGGACGCGATGGCGGCCCTGTTCACGGACCTGATCTCCACGCACATCTCGGAGGAAGCGGTCCCGCGCCTGCGCCCCCTGGCCAAGAGCGTGGTCGAGGCGGAACTCACGATGTCCATGGACCGCCTCCGCCCGCCGGCGGCGGGCCCCGCCCTGCCCTCGTCCCCTCAGACGCCGAGCTCGTAGACCACGGTCACGGGCGCGTGGTCGGACCACCGCTCGGGGTGCGTCTCGGCCCGCTCCACGAACGCCTTGACGGCCTTGGCGGCCAGCCCCGGCGTCGCCACCTGCAGATCGATGCGCCAGCCGGCGTCGTTGTCGAAGGCCCGCCCCCGGTAGGACCACCAGGAGTACGGCCCCTCGGTGTCCGGGTGCAGGCTCCGCACCACGTCCACGTACCCGGCGGTGTCGTACACCTGCCCGAG
Source organism: Streptomyces sp. NBC_00335 (assembly GCF_036127095.1). Lineage (GTDB taxonomy): Bacteria > Actinomycetota > Actinomycetes > Streptomycetales > Streptomycetaceae > Streptomyces. The sequence goes on along the minus strand of NZ_CP108006.1, from coordinate 5,082,845 downwards.
CCACTCCCGCTCCTCGGGCAGGAAGCCGGCGTTCTTCCGGTTGGTCTTCCAGTTCTTCAGGTCGGCTTCCTGGTGGCAGATGTTCCAGTCACCGCAGACGACGACCTCCCGGCCGTCCGCGGCGGCCCGCACCTTGAGCTCCTGCAGGTAGGTGAGGAACTCGCCCATGAACCGGTACTTCTCGTCCTGCTTCTCGGTCCCGGCCTCCCCGGAGGGCAGGTAGAGGCTGGCGACGGTCACACCCGGCAGGTCGATCTCCAGGTACCGCCCGCTGTCGTCGAACTCCTCGCTCCCGAATCCGACCTGCACCCGCTCCGGCTCCCGCCGCGTGTAGAGCGCGACCCCGGCCCGCCCCTTGGCGGCGGCCGGCGCGAACACGGTGTGCCACCCCTCGGGCGCCCGCACCTCGTCCGGAATCTGCCCCTCCTCGGCCCGCACTTCCTGCAGGCAGACGACGTCGGCGTCGGACCCGGCGAGCCACGGGGAGAACCCCTTCTTGGCGGCGGCGCGGATCCCATTCACATTCACGGAGGTCACAGAGAACATCCCTGCACGATAGCCGGAGCGTTCCGTAGGCTGTTCGGATGTCTCAGGAGATCCAGCTCCGCGCCGTGTCGTACGACGACCCGGACGCGGTCAAGCTCAACGACCAAGTGCAGATCGAATACCAGGAGCGCTACGAGGGCGAGGGCGACGAAACCTTCCTCGACCCGGCGATGTTCGCCCCGCCGAGGGGCCTCTACCTCCTCGCCTACGACGCTTCGGGCACCCCGATCGCCAGCGGCGGCTGGCGCGGCCACGAGGCGAACGACGAGGGCTACGCCGACGGCGACGCCGAGCTGAAGCGCATGTACGTGGTCCCCGAGGCCCGCGGCCTGGGCCTGGCCCGCCGCATCCTCGCCGCCCTCGAAGCGGACGCCCGCGCGGCCGGCCGCGTGCGCATGGCCCTGGAAACCGGCGACCAGCAGCCGGAGGCCATCGCCCTCTACCTCTCCGAGGGCTACACCCTGACGGACGCCAAGTTCGGGCACTACCGCTTCCACGACTCCAGCCGCTGCATGACGAAGCCCCTGAACCCGGAAGCCTGATCCGGATCCCCCCGGCCCGGACCCCTCGGGTCGGCCCCCCGGCCCGGCCCGCTCGGCCCGGAACCTCAGATCTGCCTCTGAACTCCCCACCACCACGGTCCATCCGCCGGGCACCGCGCCCACACTGGGCCGAGGACGTCACCATGACCCAACGGGGGGCCCATGCGCACGGATCCGAGCGTCTACGAACTGGCCCACCTGGCCGGCGGACCCCAACGCGTCGCCGAAACCGCGCTGATCGCCCTGCGCGACCTCGGCGCGCTGACCATCACCGGCCCCCGCGTCCGCGCGACCGCGCCCGCACCGCCCGCCCGTCACCCGGTCGAAGCGGTGCTCACGGCGTTCTGCTCGCGCGGGCGCGGCGTCCCTGCCGCGATCGCGGCCGTGCGCGGGGCCCCGGAGACCGCGGAGATCGGGCGCCGGCTCCGCGCCCTCGGTCTCCTCACCCGCTTCCGCCACCGCCCCACCCGCGCCGGCCGCCTGCTGCTCGCCGAGGCCAAGTCGGCGGCCGCGCACCCCGCGTACGTCCTCCAGGGCCCCTCCGCCATCGAGGACCGGCTGCTGCGGGGCCTGATCACCGGCACCCGCACCCCGACGGTCCTGGACCGCCTCAGGCCCCGCCCCCCGGCCCTGGACCGCGACGGCAGCGGAAGCTGCGGCAGCGGTGGCGACTTCAGCGGCTTCGGCGGCGGCGGCTCCGGAAGCGATTCCTGACCCGAACGCAAAAAATCCCGCCCGGTCTTCCGACCGGACGGGATCTCATGACGTTCCCGGGAGCAACCCGTGAACTGTCGTTTGTGGACCTGTGGGGATTTGAACCCCAGACCCCCTCGATGCGAACGAGGTGCGCTACCAGACTGCGCCACAGGCCCTTGCGACGTGTGAAACATTAGCATCCCCTCGCGGGTGCTCCAAAACCGGTATCGGGGAGCGTCCGCGCAGGTCATCGATCACTCGTTCGCGGCGCGCGGGCGCTCGTCGCCCTCGTACTGGTCGAAGAGGGGGGTACGGGCCGCGTCGCGCGGACGGTGCCGCGGCGACGGGGTCGACGGGGGCGCCGGCTGGGCGCGCAGGCGGGGTTCGGTCGGCTCGGCCGTGCTGGAGCGGGCCGCGCTCCAGGGGTCCGGGGTGGCCGGACCGGTGGCGCGCGGGGCGACCGGGGCCGTCACGTACGTCGGCAGCGGCACCGGGACGGGCTCCCAGCTGTCACCGCGGGCGGGGCCGCGCTCGCGCTCGCGCTGCTGGTCCACCCACTCCGCGTGGTCGGTCTGCTCGACCAGGGCGCGCCGGCCGGCCTCCTGCGGGGAGACGGGTGGCGCGGGGTCCGGGTCGGAGCCGGCCGCGGCGGCATCTTCGGAGTGGCGGCGGCGCGGGCGGTTCTCGCGCAGGTGGCGGGCGGCCGCCTCGGCGCGCCGCCGGTCCATCGTGAACTCGTAGCGGCGTCGCTCCTGGACCCGCAGGTGCACGATGTACGTGCTCAGCAGCAGGGCGGGCACGGCCGGGGCCCACAGGTACTGGAGTCCGCCGACGGCGGCGGACACCGCGCCGAGGGTGAAGATCAGGAAGAGCAGCGCGGTGGTGCGCCGGCGGCGGGCCAGGACGACCAGGCGCTGCTCGCGGCGGGCCCGCTCCGCGCGGTCGGCCCGCTCGGAGGCGGCCGATCTCGGCTCGGACCGGGTCGGCGGGGGCACGACGACCGCCCGGGCGTCGGCGGCGTCCACGGGTTTCACCGTTTCCGTCGCGGCGTCCGGGTCCGCGGGGGGCTGGGGCTGCGCCTCCTCGTCACCGCGCTCACGCAGTCCCTTGGCGTAACGGCGCTCCATTCCCGCCCGGCCGGAAAGCAGCCGGATGGCGGTGGAGAAGCGTTCCGTCGGACGGGCTTCGTTCAGCTCGTCCTGCCTCCGGAGCCACATGGGCACCAAGTAGGCGGCCCAGGCCCCGACAATGACTGCGTAGATGAGGCCGCTGCTGCTCACACCCCACACCGTAGAGGGGCGCGGCCGGGCGGATCCGCCAATTGGGACGGCGTGTCGCACGATCTCGCTGATATCACGGACTTTTTTTGTGATTCTTCGGATCAGGTTATGGGCGAATCGGTCATTGAGCGAAGGAATTCGAACAGATATCGGATTCCTATTGTCCGGGCGGCGTGTCGGGACCGTGCGGATGACGTTCGCGGTGCCAGCGGTGCAACAGCCCCTCGCGCACTTCCTCCGTAGTCAGCGCGTACACGAGGTGATCGCGCCAGGCCCCGTCGATGTGCAGGTACCGCGGGCGCAGTCCCTCCTCGCGGAAGCCGAGCTTCTCCACCACCCGCCGGCTCGGACCGTTCTCCGGCCGGATGCACACCTCGATCCGGTGCAGCCCGACCTTGGCGAAGCAGTGGTCCACCGCCAGCGCGACCGCCGTCGGCATCACGCCGCGGCCCGCCACGTCCCGGTCCACCCAGTAGCCGACGTGGCCCGCGCACATCGAGCCCCAGGTGATCCCGGCGACCGTCAGCTGGCCCACCAGGCGGCCCTGGTACTCGATGACGAACGGCAGCATGCGCCCCGCGTTCGCCTCCGCCCGCAGGTGGCGCACCATCTGGCGGTACGTCGGCCGCTGGATCACCGGCCCCCAGGGCGCGGGCGGCGGAATGGTCGCCTCCCACGGCCGGAGCCAGTCGCGGTTGCGGCGGTTGACCTCGCGCCAGGCGGCCTGGTCCCGCAGCCTTATCGGCCGGAGCGTGACATCGCCGTCCGCCAGCACCACCGGCCAGGTGGGGCCGTTCAGCTCGCGCTCCCCGGCGGTCTGCCCTCGGGACGAGGGTGGTCGCCGCCGCGGATCTGGTCGACGGCGTGCAGCAGGACCCGGGACAGGACCGCGATCCCGTCGCGGACCCCGCCCGTGGAACCGGGCAGGTTCACGATCAGGGTGTGTCCGGCGACGCCCGCCAGGCCCCGGGACAGGGCCGCGGTGGGCACCTTCGCCAGGGACTCGGCCCGGATGGCCTGCGGGATGCCCGGGATCTCGTAGTCCAGTACCCGGGCGGTGGCGTCGGGGGTCCGGTCGGTCGGCGAGATGCCGGTGCCGCCGGTGGTCAGGATGACGTCGTACCCGGCGGCCACGCCCTCGCGCAGGGCCGCCTCCACGGGGTCGCCGTCGGGGACCACGCGCGGGCCGTCCACCGCGAAGCCGAGCGCGCGCAGGCCCTCGGCGAGCACCGGGCCGCCCTTGTCCGCGTACACGCCCTGCGAGGCACGGTTCGAGGCCGTGACCACCAGTGCGCGCGGCACGGGGGCTCCCGCCGTCACCGGGTCCGCCTCCCGGGCAGGGGCGTGGGCGTGGCTGTGGACCTCGCCGCCGCGCGGGGCGTTCACGAGCGCGCCCAGTCGCCGGACTTGCCGCCCGTCTTCTCCTCGACCCGCACGTCGGTGATGACCGCGCCCTTGTCGACGGCCTTGACCATGTCGATGACGGTGAGCCCGGCGACCGCGACGGCGGTCAGCGCCTCCATCTCGACGCCCGTACGGTCGGCGGTCTTGACGGTGGCGAGGATCTCGACGGCGTCGTCGGTGACCTTCAGGTCCACCTTCACCCCGGAGACGGCCAGCGGGTGGCACAGCGGGATCAGGTCGGGGGTCTTCTTCGCCCCCATGATCCCGGCGATCCGCGCGGTGGCGAGGGCGTCGCCCTTGGGCACGCCCTCGCCCCGCAGCAGTTCGATGACCCGGGGAGAGACGAGCACGCGGCCGCTGGCCCGCGCCGTCCGGGTGGTGACGTCCTTCGCCGAGACGTCGACCATCCGGGCCGCGCCGGCCTCGTCGATGTGCGTCAGCCTGGTGCCGGCGGGGCCGCCGGCGCTGCTCTGCGTACTCATATCTGCGTGCCGCTCCCGTCCGGGCCCCGCAAGGGCCTGTGTGGTGCAACACGCTACCCGCATCCGCCGGACCTCAGCCGAGCAGGACCACTTCCAGCTCGGCCCCGGGCTCCACCGAGGTGACGTCCTCCGGTACGACCATCAGCGAGTCGGCGTGCGCCAGCGCGGCGATCAGGTGCGAGCCCGCTCCGCCGACCGGGCTGACCGTGCCGGACTCCGCGTCGTACTTGCCGCGCAGGAACTGCCGGCGACCCGCCGGGGAGCCGATCGCCTTGTCCGCCTCGAGCACCGCGCGCACGCTCGGGCGGCTGACCTCGGAGGCGGGCAGGCCCATGAGGGCTCGGATCGCGGGGCGCACGAACAGCTCGAAGGAGACGTAGGAGGAGACCGGGTTTCCGGGCAGGGCCAGCAGCGGGGTGTGGTCGGGGCCGATGGTGCCGAAGCCCTGGGGCTTGCCGGGCTGCATGGCGAGCTTGCGGAAGTCGATGCCGGCGCCGTCGACCTCGTCATCGCCCGTGGAGACGGCCGTGAGGGCCTCCTTGACCACGTCGTACGCGCCGACGCTGACCCCTCCGGTGGTGACCAGCAGGTCGGCCCGGATGAGTTGGTCCTCGATGGTGGAGCGCAGGGTGTCGGCGTCGTCGGCGACGGCTCCGACCCGGTAGGCGATGGCCCCGGCGTCCCGCGCCGCGGCGGCCAGGGCGAAGCTGTTGGAGTCGTAGATCGTGCCGGCCGTGAGGGCCTCGCCGGGCTGGACCAGTTCACTGCCGGTGGACAGGACGACCACGCGCGGGCGCGGACGCACCCGTACGGTGCCCCGCCCGATGGCGGCCAGCAGGGCGATCTGCGGCGGCCCGAGGACGGTGCCCGCGGCGAGCGCGAGGTCACCGGCCTGTACGTCGCTGCCGCGGGCGCGGACGTGCGCGCGTGCCTCGGCGGGCCGGTGGACCCGTACCTCGCCGGCGGCGCCCTCGGGCGACTCGCTGGCGGGGGTCATTCCGGTGGCGGCGCCGCCGCCCGTGCCGCCGTCGGTCCACTCGACCGGTACGACGGCTTCCGCGCCGGGGGGCAGCGGGGCGCCGGTCATGATGCGGGCGGCCTGGCCGGGGCCCACGGTCGGCAGCTCGCCGTCGCCGGCCGCCACGTCCCCGATGACCGTCAGCACCGCGGGGAACTCCTCGCTGGCGCCCTGGACATCGGCGGTCCGGACGGCGTACCCGTCCATCGAGCTGTTGTCGAAGGGCGGCAGGGCGACGGGCACGGTGACGTCCTCGACGAGGACGCAGCCCTGGGCGTCCAGCAGCTGGAGCTCGATGGGCTCCAGCGGCCGGACCGTACCGAGGACGTCCGCCAGGTGCTCGTCCACCGACCAGAGGCGCTGGGAGTGGCCGTCCTGCGGTGCGTCGGGCTTGCTCAAGTTCCTACATCTCCTCCGTGACGTAATGGTGAAGCCAGGTGCGGAACTCCGGGCCCAGGTCCTCACGCTCGCACGCGAGTCGGACGATGGCCCGCAGGTAGTCCCCGCGGTCCCCGGTGTCGTAGCGGCGGCCCCGGAAGACCACGCCGTGCACCGGGCCCCCGACGGTCTCGTCGGCGGCCAGCTTCTGCAGGGCGTCGGTCAGCTGGATCTCACCGCCGCGGCCCGGCTCGGTCTCACGCAGTATGCCGAAGATCGCCGGATCGAGGACGTATCGTCCGATGACCGCGTAATTGCTGGGCGCGTCCGCGGCGTCCGGCTTCTCCACCAGACCGGTGATGCGGACCACGTCCGACTCGTCGGTGGGCTCGACGGCGGCGCAGCCGTACAGGTGCACCTGGGAGGGGTCGACCTCCATCAGCGCGACGACGGTGCCGCCGGACCTCTGCTGGATCTCCGTCATCCGGCGCAGCAGCGGATCGCGGGGGTCGATGAGGTCGTCGCCGAGGAGGACGGCGAAGGGTTCGTCGCCCACGTGCGGCTCGGCGCACAGCACGGCGTGGCCGAGGCCCCGGGGGTCGCCCTGGCGGACGTAGTGCATGGTCGCCAGGTCGCTGGATTCCTGGACCTTCTTGAGCTTGTCGTCGTCGCCCTTGGCGATGAGCGCCGACTCCAGCTCGTAGTTGCGGTCGAAGTGGTCTTCGAGAGCACGCTTGTTACGGCCCGTGATCATGAGAATGTCGTCGAGGCCGGCCGAGACCGCCTCCTCGACGACGTACTGGATGGCCGGCTTGTCCACCACAGGGAGCATTTCCTTGGGCGTCGCCTTGGTAGCGGGAAGGAACCGAGTGCCGAGGCCCGCGGCCGGGATGACAGCCTTTTTGATCACGGGGTGCAACTGAGTCATGGGCGGAACGATAGTGGTTCGCGATGAGGGCCACGTGAGATTCAGATGAACATGATCAGGTTTACCCCCATAGAAAGGGATACGAGCCAACCGTGACAGAGAACCAGCCGTCGACGGCCAAGGCGGACCTGCGCCGCGAACTCCTCGCGGCCCGCCGCACCCTGTCCGCCGACACCCTGCGCACCGCGGCCCGAGCCCTCTCCCGCTCCGCCCTGGAACTGCCCGAACTCGCCGCCGCCCGCACCGTGGCCGCCTACGTCTCCATCGGCTCCGAACCCGGCACCCGCGAGCTGCTCGACGCCCTCCGGGCGGCAGGCATCCGCGTGCTGCTGCCCGTCCTGCTGCCCGACAACGACCTCGACTGGGCCGCGTACGAAGGCCCCTGGAGCCTGGCCGAGGCCGCGCACCCGGGGAAGATGCGGCTCCTGGAGCCCACCGGTCCCCGCCTCGGCCCGGACGCGGTGACCGGCGCCGACGCCGTACTGCTGCCCGGACTGGCCGTGGACCGGCGGGGGATGCGGCTCGGCCGGGGCGGAGGCTCGTACGACCGGGTGCTGGAGCGGCTGGAGCGCGCCGGGGCGCATCCCGCGCTGGTCGTGCTGCTCTACGACGACGAGGTGGTCGCGCGGGTCCCGGAGGAACCGCACGACCACCCCGTACGAGCGGTGGCCACCCCGTCGGGGGTGCTCCGCTTCGGCGCCTAGCCGGCCTGGACCCGGCTCACGAACCCTCGGGCTGGAGGGTCAGGGTGTCGACCGTGGCCTTGCCCACGGCGTCCTTCCCGAAGGGCCAGTCCAGCAGTTCGCCGTCGGCCCACAGCTTCGTCTGGTCCGTGTAGTGGTCGTGGTACGCGTGCCCCGAGGCGCCCGTCAGGTTGATCCAGCGGGACTTGTCGAAGTCGGCGAGGTTCACGACCATCCGCATCGAGGGCACCCAGGTGACCCCGTACCCGCTGGAGGCGTTCCAGCCGGTCGCGTTGACGGTGGCCTCGCCGCCGCCCAGGTTCCAGGGGCCGCGGTTGAGGAGCCACTGGAGGTAGCCGGGGCCCTCGGTGCCGATCGTCTGGTTCTTCAGCATCAGCTGGTGCATCCGGCCCCAGCTCCAGGTCGACTGGTCCTTGCCGAGCTTGGCGGTCAGCTCCCAGCGGGCGTCCTTCATGGCCCGCGCGAAGAGCTGGTCGCGGTTGGTGGTGGCGGCCACGGTGCGGCCCACGGCGGGCGACTTCCACCACTGCGAGTCCTCGTCCTTGACCAGGCGGCGCACCACCTCGAACCAGCGGTCCCCGCCGTCCGGCTGCGCCGAGTCGGAGGCGCGCTCACCGCATTCGCGGACCATCTTGGCGAGGTCGTCGGCCGGTCCGGTGGTCTGCTCGGGGACGTTCATGCAACTGCCCTCGACCCGCAGCTCCTTGGGCATCTTGTCGCCGAAGGCCAGCTTGAGGATGTTGCGCCAGACCGCGTTGAAGTACGCGGCGGCCGCCGAGTCGGGCTCCTGGGTGTAGTTCCAGCCCTCCAGCAGCTTCTGCGCGGAGCGGACGTCGGGGTCCGAGACGTTGATCTTGGCCAGCATCGGGGTCAGCAGCGCGGCGATCTCGCTGCTGTTGTCCATCTGCATGGTGCGCATGTCGTCGGTGGAGATCTTCCCGCTGTCCTTGATCTTCGCCTCGATGAGGTCGTTGATCCGCTGACTGCGGGCGCCGTAGCCCCAGTCGGTGGTCAGCAGGTACGGGTACTTGCCCGCGCCGGTGCCGCTCTCGGTGACGGCCTGGTTGGCGGTCACGATGAAGCCGCGGTCGGGGTTGTACACCCACGGCATCTCGTCCTGCGGGACGTAGCCGGCGCTGCCGTCCTTGCCGCCCTTCCAGGCGTACTTGGAGTCCCAGCCCGGGGTCGGCATCCTGCCGTCCGCGCCGGCGCCGCGGATCGGGATGCGGCCGGGGGCCTGGTAGCCGATGTTGCCCGTGGCCCCCTTGTTGTCCGCGTAGATCAGGTTCTGCGAGGGGACCTCGAAGTCGCGGGCCGCCGCACGGAACTCCTGGAAGTTCTTGGCCCGGTTGATCGAGAAGACGGCGTCCATCGACTTGCCGGGGTCCAGCGCGGTCCACCGCAGGGAGACCCCGTAGCCGTTGCCGCGGTCCGGGGCGGCGCTGCTCACGGGGGCGCGGGCGCCGACCGTGGAGATCTCGTCGCTGCGGTCGGAGATCAGCGGGCCGTTGTTGGTGGACCGGACGGTGATCTTCTTCTCACCGCCGCCGGCGATCTTGATGACCTCTTCGCGGGTGGCGAAGGGGAGCACCTTGTTGTCGTAGACGTAGCCCTCGGGCTTGACCTGCTCCAGGAAGAGGTCGGTCACGTCGGCGCCGAGGTTGGTCATGCCCCAGGCGATGTCGGCGTTGTGGCCGATGATCACGCCCGGCATGCCGGAGAAGGTGTAGCCGGCCACGTCGTACTTGCACGAGGCCGAGGCCGCCCGGCAGTGCAGGCCCATCTGGTACCAGACCGAGGGCAGCTGCGGCGAGAGGTGCGGGTCGTTCGCGAGCAGCGGCTTGCCGGTGGTCGTGTACCTGCCCGCCACGACCCAGGAGTTCGAGCCGATGCCGCTGCCGGCGGGGCCGAGGATCGCGGGGATCGTGTCGAGGGTGTCGGCCAGCGCGCTCAGCGAGGTGCGCAGGCCCACGGTGGCGCCCTGGGCGGTGGCGTTGCCGGCCAGGCCGGTCTCGCCGGCGGTCTGGGTGGAGACCTGGGAGCCGGTGGTGCTTCCGCGCCCGCCGGAGCTCACGGGGCTGCCGGAGCCGGGACCGGCCGCGGGGGCGTACTTCCCGCCCTTGACGGTGCCGCCCTCGACGATCGGACGGTTCCGGTCGAAGGGGTACGGCGGGTAGAGCTCGTCGATCTGCGCCTGCGAGAGCTTGCCCGTCATCAGCGCGCGGTCGATCTCGTCCTGCATGTTGCCGCGCAGGTCCCAGGCCATCGCCTTGAGCCAGGCCACCGAGTCGACCGGGGTCCACTGCTCGGGCGCGTAGGCGTCGCTGAGCTTGAGGGCGGCGTGCTCGACGGAGAGGTCCTTGCCGGACTTCCCCTTCAGGTACGCGTTGACCCCGTCGGCGTAGGCCTGGAGGTACTTCTTCGTTTCGGGCGCCAGCTTGGTGTCGTACTCCTGCTGCGCGACCTGGCGCCAGCCGAGCGTGCGCAGGAAGGCGTCCGTCTCGACCTGGCCGGCGCCGAACATCTCGGAGAGCCGCCCGGAGGTCATGTGGCGGCGTACGTCCATCTCCCAGAACCGGTCCTGCGCGTGGACGAAGCCCTGCGCGCGGAAGAGGTCCTCGTCGGAGTCGGCGTACAGCTGGGGGATTCCGTTGGCGTCGCGCTTGACGTCGACGGTCCCGGTCAGGCCGGGCACCTTGAGGGAGCCGGTGGTCTGCGGGAACGAGGCCCGCACGCTGTCCACGCTCCAGTACGCCCCGTACCCGAGGCCAGCGAAGAGCGCCAGTACCAGGACGAGCACGATCAGACGGGCGCGTCGTCCCTTCTTCTTGACGGAAGGGGCGGTTTCGTTGGCGGGCATCGCTGTCCTTAGAGGGGCAGGGTGGTCCTGGGAGTGCTGGGAGCAACCATAGGCGCAGGACCGCCCGGGGTGATCCGCCAGGGGTCGGGCTCGTGGTCCGCCCCCCTGCCCCGCCCCCTGCCGCGGCTCGTGACGAGGGGTCATGAGGACAGGGCCCCGCAGCCGTTTCACAATGTGGCTAATGAGTAAAGGGCGAGCCAAAGATTAGGTAAGGTAACGAAGTACTTGCCGACCGTGCTCGCGCCGGAACGATCCGTCAGTCCGACGTCCGCCGTTCCGCCGTCGCCTGGCACATCGAGGAAAGGGCCGCCCGCTGACTGTCCACACGCTCAATGAGCTCATGCTGGTCTGCTCGCTCGTGCTGCTCGTCGCCGTGGCGGCGGTGCGCGTCTCTTCGCGCAGCGGACTCCCCAGCCTGCTCATTTACCTCGGCATAGGCATCGCGATAGGCCAGGACGGCATCGGCAACGTCGTATTCGACAACGCCGAGCTGACCCAGGTGATCGGCTATGCGGCCCTCGTGGTGATCCTCGCCGAGGGCGGTCTGGGTACGAAGTGGAAAGAGATCAAGCCGGCCCTGCCGGCCGCGATCGTGCTGTCGCTGGTCGGCGTCGCCGTCAGCGTGAGCGTGACCGCGGCGGGCGCGCACTACCTGGTCGGCCTCGAATGGCGGCAAGCCCTGCTGATCGGCGCGGTCGTCTCCTCGACCGACGCGGCGGCCGTCTTCTCGGTCCTGCGCAAGGTCCCGCTCCCCTCCCGGATCACGGGTGTGCTGGAGGCCGAGTCCGGCTTCAACGACGCCCCCGTGGTCATCCTGGTCGTGGCCTTCGCGACCGTCGGGCCGGTCGACCAGTGGTACGTCCTCCTCGGCAAGATCGCGCTGGAACTGGCGATCGGCGTCGCCATCGGCCTGGCCGTGGGCTTCCTGGGCTCGTACGGGCTGCGGCACGTGGCACTGCCCGCCTCGGGCCTCTACCCGATCGCCGTGATGGCCATCGCGATCACCGCGTACGCGGCCGGCGCGATGGCCCACGGCTCCGGCTTCCTCGCGGTGTACCTGGCGGCGATGGTGCTCGGGAACGCGAAGCTCCCCCACTGGCCCGCCACCCGGGGTTTCGCGGACGGGCTCGGATGGATCGCCCAGATCGGCATGTTCGTCCTGCTCGGCCTGCTGGTCACCCCGCACGAGCTGGTCCACGACTTCTGGCCGGCGGTGATCATCGGGCTGGTGCTGACGATGGTGGCCCGGCCGCTGGAGGTCTTCGTCTCGCTGCTGCCCTTCCGGCTGCCCTGGCAGGAGCAGGCGCTCATGTCCTGGGCGGGCCTGCGCGGGGCCGTGCCCATCATCCTGGCGACCATCCCCATGGTGTCCGGGATCGAGGGCAGCGAGCGGGTCTTCAACATCGTCTTCGTCCTGGTCGTCGTCTACACCCTGGTCCAGGGCCCGACCCTGCCCTGGCTCGCGCGCAAGCTGAAGCTGGGCAACAACGACGAGGCCGCCTCCGACCTGGGGATCGAGTCGGCGCCGCTGGAAAAGCTGCGCGGACACCTGCTGTCCTTCGCGATCCCGCCCGCCTCGCGGATGCACGGCGTCGAGGTGAGCGAGCTTCGGCTGCCGCCCGGGGCTTCCGTCACGCTGGTCGTACGGGACGCGCGCAGCTTCGTACCGGCGCCGTCGACCGTGCTGCGGCGCGGGGACGAGCTGCTGGTGGTGGCCACGGACCCGGTGCGGGACGCGGCGGAGGCGCGGCTGCGGGCGGTGGCCCGGGGCGGCAAGCTGGCGGGCTGGCTGGGGACCGGCGGGGACGGCGCCGTGGGCGCGGCCGGGAAGGCCAAAAGCACCGGCAAGGGCACGGGCAAGAGCACCGGCAAGGGCCCTGGCAAGCGCTCCGGGAAGGGTTAGAGCGGCGCTCTAATTCTGCATTTTCGACGACTTTTGCCCGGATTCACCCCTGTTTACGTGGGGTCTGAATGCGAAGTTCCAGTTAATCGCAGGTGAAGATACGCCCTGTCGCCCGAATCACAGGGCGTATCGGTCGATCTGCCTGTACGATTAAGGAACAACACATCGAACCAACTCTGCCTGACGCAGAGCTGGCGCGACCGCAAAGCGGCCGTGGCACCCTCCCGCAGTGGGCGCCCAGGTATCACTCGGTTTTGCGCAAGAGGACAGCTCTCGGGTCTCCCACATGTACGGGTGCGATCGCTCACAAGGCGCCGCATCGTCCGCAGACGGGGAGTTCTACCAGGCAGCGGAAAGGCCAGGCCGTGACATCCGCGGTCACGACCGACAAGTCCGCCAAGTCCAGCCGACCCGGCTACGGGCAGCTCCTGCGCACGCCCGGCGCCCTCGGCTTCGTTCTCCCGGGATTCGCCGCGCGACTCCCCTTCGGCATGCTGACGATCAGCATCCTGCTGCTCGTCCAGCACACCACCGGTTCCTACGGCAGCGCCGGCATCGTCGCCGCCTTCACCGGTATCTCCATGGCCGTGTTCGCCCCGGTCATGGGCAAGCTCATCGACCGCCACGGCCAGAGCGCCGTCCTGGTCCCGGTGGCCCTCGTGCACGCCACCGCCGTCAGCTCCCTGGTGGCGTTCGCGCTGCTGGGCGCGCCCGTCTGGGCGCTCGCACTGGCGGCCGTCCCCGCCGGTGCATCCGTCCCGCAGGTCGGACCCATGGTCCGGTCCCGCTGGGCGGCCAAGCTCGAAGGCTCCCCGCTGCTGCCGACGGCCGCCGCGTTCGAGTCCGTCACCGACGAGTTCACCTTCGTCGTCGGCCCGGTGCTCGCCACCGCGCTGTGCACCGGCATCAACCCGGCGGCCGGCCTGGTCACCGAGGCCGCGCTGACCCTGATCGGCGGCCTGCTCTTCGCCGCCCAGCGCGCCACGCAGCCCAAGCCCGTCGCCCGCCCGGCGCACGGTGAGAAGCACGCTCCGGCCCTGTCCTTCCACGGACTGCGCGTCCTGATCGTCGCCTTCATCGGCATCGGCGCCGTCTTCGGCGGCATGCAGGTCTCGCTCGCCGCCTTCTCCGAGGAGATCGGCAACCCGGGCGCCAACGGTCTGCTCTACGGCGTCTTCGCCGCGGGCAACATGATCGCCGGCATCGCCTGCGGCGCGATCGCCTGGAAGATCGGCCCGCGCCGCCGCCTGATCCTCGGCTACATCGGCCTCACCGCGGCCGCCTCGGTCCTGTGGGCCGCGAACTCGATGATCCTGCTCGGCGCGCTCGGCCTGGTCGTCGGCCTGTGCATCGCCCCCGCGCTGATCACCGGCTACACCATGATCGAGAAGCTGATCCCGGCCACCTCGCGGACCGAGGCCTTCACCTGGCTCACCGGCGGCGTCGCCTTCGGGCAGGCCGGCGCCGTGACCCTGGCCGGCCGCCTGACGGACGCGCACGGGTCCTCGTACGGGTTCCTCGTGCCGATGGTGGCCACCGCGCTCGCTCTGGCCATCCTGCTGGCCCTGCGTGCGAAGCTGGCCCCGAAGGCCCCGAGTCGGATCGTCAGCTCGTCCAAGCCGGCCGCCTCGGCCACCTCCGCGGCACCCGCCGCGGGCGTGAACGAGCGTGGTCTGGGTCACCGCGTGCCGGTGACGGTGGACTGATCCGCCGGAATACGTCACCATGGAGCGTCGTTAGCACTCATTGAGTGAGAGTGCCAGGAGGAAATTCGTGCCGACCTACCAGTACCAGTGCACCGAGTGCGGTGAGGGCCTTGAGGCCGTGCAGAAGTTCACCGATGACGCGCTGACCGTGTGCCCGAGCTGTGACGGACGCCTGAAGAAGGTGTTCTCCGCGGTCGGCATCGTCTTCAAGGGATCCGGTTTCTACCGGAACGACAGCCGCGGCGCTTCGTCGAGCAGCACCCCTGCCTCGAAGCCCGCGTCGACGCCGGCCACCGCCCCGGCCGCTTCGTCGTCCTCGTCCTCGACGGCTTCGTCGTCCTCGACCTCGACCTCCTCGTCGTCGTCGAGCTCGTCGGCCGCCTGACGCGCTCCAAGGCTTCACCAGCTGCATAGCTTCATCCGAGGCCCTGCCGTCCCCATGGGACAGCGGGGCCTCGGGCGTGCCCCGTTAGGGTGGTCCGCATGGTGAATGCAGAGATCGGTGTCATCGGCGGATCGGGCTTCTACTCCTTCCTGGAGGACGTCTCCGAGATCCAGGTGGAGACGCCTTACGGGCCCCCCAGCGACTCCCTCTACCTCGGCGAGCTCGCCGGCCGGACCGTGGCCTTCCTGCCCCGGCACGGCCGCAGCCACACCGTGCCGCCGCACAAGATCAACTACCGGGCCAACCTGTGGGCGCTGCGTTCCGTGGGCGTCCGCCAGGTGCTCGGTCCCTGCGCGGTGGGCGGCCTGCGCTCCGAGTACGGCCCGGGCACCCTGCTCGTCCCCGACCAGCTGGTCGACCGTACGAAGTCCCGCGCCCAGACCTTCTTCGACGGCGAGCCGCTCCCGGACGGCTCCGTCCCCAACGTCGTGCACACCACCTTCGCCGACCCGTACTGCCCGGTGGGCCGCTCCGTGGCGCTGGCCGCGGCGCGCGGGCGCGAGTGGGAGCCGGTCGACGGCGGCACCATGGTCGTCATCGAGGGGCCCCGCTTCTCCACGCGCGCCGAGTCCCGCTGGCACGCCGCGGCCGGCTGGTCGGTGGTCGGCATGACGGGCCACCCCGAGGCGGTCCTCGCGCGCGAGCTGGGGCTCTGCTACACCTCGATGGCGCTGGTCACGGACCTGGACGCGGGCGCGGAGACGGGCGAAGGGGTCTCCCACACGGAGGTCCTCAAGGTCTTCGGCGAGAACGTCGGGCGCCTGCGCGAGGTCCTCTTCGACGCCGTGGCCGCCCTGCCCCCGACCGGGTCCCGCGCCTGCCTGTGCACCCACGCCCACGACGGCTGGGACCTGGGCATCGAGCTGCCGTAGCCGCCCCTCACACTGGCGGGGTGAACGACACCGCCGACCCCCGGATCATCGTCGCCCTCGACTTCGGCGACCTCGACGCCGCCGAGGCCCTGGTGGCACGCCTCGGTGGCGCCTGCGGGTTCTACAAGGTCGGGCTGGAGCTGCTGACCGCCGCCGGGCCCGACCTCGTCCGCGGGCTCGTCGGGCAGGGCCACGAGGTCTTCCTCGACCTGAAGCTCTTCGAGATCCCGAACTCCGTGGCCGGCGCCGTGCGCGCCGCGGGCGCGCTGGGCGTGTCCGTGGTGACCGTGCACTCCATGGGCGGTACGGGCATCATGGCGGCCGCCGTGGACGCGGCGCGGGAGTTCCCCGGGCTACGGGTGCTGGCGCTGACGGTGGTCACGAGCATGAGCGGGAGCGACCTCGCCGACATCGGGATCGGCACGGGAACCGACGAACAGGTGCTGCGGCTGGCCCGGCTGGCGGCGGAGGCCGGCTGCGACGGGGTCGTCGGATCGCCCCGGGAGGCCGGGGCGCTGCGCAAGCTCCTGGGGCCGGACCGGCTGATCGTCACGCCGGGGGTGACGCTGCCGGGCGGGGAGCCGGGCGGGCACGCCCGCGCCGACACCCCGTGGGCCGCCTTCGCGGCCGGGGCCTCGCACGTCGTGGTGGGGCGGTCGGTGACCCGGGCCGCGGATCCGGTGGCGGCGCTTCGGAGGATCGCGGTGGGGCGGTAACTCCTGCGGGCGAGAGGGATATCCACAAGCTGGGGATCCTCCACAGGGCCGAGCGGGATCCGGCGGGACGGCGGATCGTGAGGGACGTCCGGGCGCTGGGTCCGGGCTCCGGACCCCGGAACACTCCCTCAGGTGGTGGCCGTCATGACCGCGAACTCCCGCGTCCCTTCCCTCTCCTCCCTCTCCTCACCCCATACGCACACCCCGGTGCGCGCCTCCCCCGTCCCCCGGCACCCCTCTTCCGCTCCGTGTCCCCCCGCGCGCTCCGTTCCCCTCTTCGCCCCGCTCCGCGTGGGGCGGGCCGGGGACCGGCTGCGCAGGGCGGTGCGGCGCCGGCGGCGCGGGGCGGCGGCCGGGCTGGCCGTCGTGGCGGCCGTACTGGCGGTGGGCGGCACCGAGGCGCGGGCCTCGCGGGGCTCCGCACCGCCCGCGGCGCAGCCGCCTCCGGCGGCGGTGCGGCTGGTGTCGGCGCCGGTGCGCATCGCGGACGCGGCGACGGTGCGGCTGCTGCGGCCCGGGGACCGGGTGGACGTGGTCGCCTCGGAGCGCGGCGGGCCGCCCCGGGTGGTGGCGGCGGGGGCCCGGGTCGCCGAAGTACCCGCTCCGGAGCCGGGCGTTGGGGACGGCGGGGCGCTGGTGGTGCTGTCCGTTCCCCGGGACACCGCGCGGGCTCTCGTGGGGGCGGGGACCGTTTCCCGACTGGCGGTGACGTTGTGTTGAATCGTACGAACGTGCGGACAAGTCACCGTGGGGGGAGGGTCGATTGGACACCCATGACCCAAACTGCCGTAGCTTTCGGAACCGTTGGCTCCATGTTCGGCAGATACGAAGAAAGGCTCAGTGGTGAGCGAGAAGAAGAAGGTGAGCGTGCTGGAAGGCTTCAAGGCCTTCCTGATGCGCGGCAACGTGGTCGACCTGGCGGTGGCCGTGGTCATCGGCGCCGCGTTCACGAACATCGTGAATTCTGTCGTGAAGGGCCTCATCAGCCCGGTGATCGGCCTCGTCGGCACGCAGAGTCTGGACGCCTACAAGACCTGCATCAAGGAACCCTGCGGGGTCGGCACGGACGGCAAGCCGACGGGCGTGGAGCTCCTCTGGGGCTCCGTGCTCAACGCCGCGCTGACCTTCCTGATCACCGCCGCGGTCGTGTACTTCCTCATGGTGCTGCCGATGTCGAAGTACCTCGCCCGGCAGGAGGCGCGCCGCAAGGCCAAGGAAGGCGTCCAGGAGACCATGGAGATCACCGAGCTGGTGGTCCTCAAGGAGATCCGCGACGAGCTGATCGCCCAGCGCGGCGCGGGTGGCGGGAACGTCCACCCCGACGCCCCGAGCCCCCGGCTCTAGGCGGGCTCCGCGGTCAGACGTGGTGCGGGGGCTTCTCGTCGAGGAAGCGGGCCAGGTCGGCCGCGCTTCCGCCGGCGGGCGGCCGCTCGCCCCAGCCCCGGTCGGTGTCGTCCGAGGACTGCTGGTCCAGCGGGTCTCCGAAGTCCAGCCGCGGCTTGGGCCGGTCCTTCGGCTGCGGCTGGGACTCGGCCGCGGGCTCCGGCCGTGCGGACTTCGGGGCGTGCGGGTCGGTGGCGGGGGCGTCGCTCATGCCTCCAGGGTACGGCCGCCCCCGCCACCGGCCCCGCTCAGCTGGGAGCCTCGGCGCCCTTGCGGGCGTAGAACCAGTAGCAGACCACCAGGCACGTGGCGTAGAAGCCGATGAAGATCCACAGTGCGTTGGTGACGGCCATGGCCGCGAACATCGCGGGGATGAAGAAGAAGCCGTAGGCGGCGATGGCCGAGGAGAAGCCGGTGACGGCTCCCGACTCCATCTCCGACTGCTTCAGCGCCGCGGCCTGCGCCTCGGGACCCTTGCCCTCGGCCTGCTTCATGTGGTGGTCCCGGAAGATCACCGGGATCTGCCGGAAGGTCGAGCCGTTGCCCAGGCCGGAGAAGGCGAAGGCCACCAGGAAGCCGATGTAGAAGGGCCAGAAGTTGCCCTCCTGGCCTCCGGCCGGAAGCGCGAAGATGACCACGACGAGGGCCGCCGCCATGCCGACGAAGGACAGGATCGTGACCCTGGCTCCGCCGATCTTGTCCGAGAGCCAGCCGCCGCCCCAGCGCGTGAGGGCCCCGATGAACGGGCCGATCCAGGCGTAGGTGGTGGCCTGGTAGCCCTGCCCCTCGAAGTTGTTCTTGATCAGCAGCGGCAGGGCGGCCGCGAAGCCGATGAAGGACCCGAAGGTGCCGACGTAGAGCCAGGTCATCAGCCAGTTGTGCTTGCGCTTGAAGATGATCTTCTGCTGGCTGAAGGGGGCCGCGGCCACCTTCAGGTCGTTCATCAGGAACCAGGCGGCCAGGGCCATGATGACCAGCAGCGGCACCCAGAGGAAGGCGCCGTTCTGCAGCCAGACGTCGGTGTTCTTCTTCGCGTCGCGCTGCGGGCCGCCGGCGGGGGCACCCAGCACGGCGGCGGTGACCACCAGCGGGGCGACCAGCTGGACCACGCTCACACCGAGGTTGCCGAGCCCGCCGTTGAGGCCGTTGGCGCTGCCCTTCTCCCGCTTGGGGAAGAAGAAGCCGATGCTCGCCATCGAGGAGGCGAAGTTCGCGCCGCCGATGCCGCACACGGCCGCAATCAGGGCCAGCTCCCAGTACGGCGTACCGGTGTCCTGGAGCGCGAAGCCCAGCCACAGCATCGGCGCGATCAGGATGATCGTGCTGAAGGCGGTGAACTTCCGCTCGCCGAACATCGGCCCGATGAAGGTGTAGAGGATCCGGAAGGTGCCGCCGGTGATGCCGGGGATGGCGGTCAGCCAGAACAGCTGCGACTTCGAGAAACCGAAGCCGACGTCGTTCAGCCTGACCACGGTCACCGACCAGACCTGCCAGACCACGAAGCCGAGCATCAGGGCCGGGATCGAGACCCAGAGGTTGCGCTGGGCGACCCGGTGGCCCTTGGACTGCCAGAAACCCTCGTCCTCGGGCCGCCAGTCGGCGATGGTGGCGCCGGGCTTGTAGCTCTCGGCGCGGTGGCTGCGGGGCGCCGGCGGAGTCGGCGTGGGTATCGACATGGTCATCGGTCCTTCGGGTCGAGGAGCCACAGTCCGATCACGACGAGGAAGGACAGGATCAGGAATCCCGCTCCCCACCAGGCCGTTCCGGTGTTTCCCTTCATCCACTCGTTGACGGTCACGGTGAGTGCCCAGAGCTGGCCGATCACGACCGTGAGGGCCAGGGTGAGGCGCGCGTTGAGCCGTGAGGAGCGCTCGGGCTCCTGCTCGGTGCCGGCTCCCGGTCCCGGGCCCGTGCTCCGGACCCGGGGGTCCCCGTACCCGCTGGTGGAGCGGATCTGCGGGTACCGCTCGCGCACCGGGCGGTTGAGCCGGGGCTGGTCGCTGCCCGGGTGGTACTCCGGGCGGGGCGGCAGCGGTGTCTCGCTCATGTGGGCCTCCTCTCGGTGGTGCTCGCCCGGGCCGAGCCGGGGCAGCCCAGGCGGGCGGACTCGGCCGGGTGGGAGTCGCCGAACTGCCGGCAGAGCGCGTCCTTGGCCGGCTCTCCCGACCGTGCGGTGGCCACGGCCCAGACACTGCCGTCGGCCTGCTCGGTCAGGTAGATCTTCGGCAGCGGGCGCGGCGGCGGACCGGCCGTCACCTCGCCGGTGCGGGCGTCGAAGACACCCTCGTGGCAGGGGCAGTACAGCTCCCCGTCGGGGCCCCGGTCCTCGCGCCACAGCACCCCGCAGGCCAGGTGGGTGCAGACGGCGGAGTAGCCCACGAGGGAGCCGTCCCCGAGGCGCACGGCCAGGGCCCGGTCCTCCTCGCCCGGGAACCTGAAGGCCACGGACTGGCCGGGGGGCAGCAGGTCGGCGACCTTCTTCGGATCGGGCAGGCCCTCGTTGTCGCCGTGCCGGTGCAGGATGCCGGCGGCCACGCCGACACCGCCGATGGCCAGGCCTCCGGAGACGGTGGCGACGATCCGCAGGTAATCACGGCGGGTGGTCAGGGAATCGGCGCTGATCCGGTCGCGCAGCTGCTCGATCGCGGCGTCGGCGGCCGCCCCGCCGTCCGCATGACCGTCGCCCTGACGCCCTGGGTGCGGAGGGGGCTGCTCGGTGACGCTCATCGGACGTCCCTTCCGTTGATCTCGACGACGGGCAGGCCGCCGGGGACGGGCCACTGGACCTTGTCGGCGGGGACGACCATGGCCACGCCGGTCTGGACGACGACGTCGCCGAAGACGAAGGAGTCGGCGACCTGCACGCCGGGGCGCTCCGCCTGGAGCTCTTCGAGGGTTCCGTAGAAGAGGGCCCCGGTCGGGCAGACGGTCGCGCACATCGGGGCGAGGCCGTAGGCGGTGCGGTCGTAGCAGAGGTTGCACTTCATCTGCAGCTTCGCCTGGAGGTCGATCTTCGGGATGCCGAAGGGGCAGGCGTTGACGCAGTTGGAGCAGCCGATGCAGCGGGTGGTGTCGGCCTGCTGGACCACCCCGTCGGCGGTCACCAGGATCGCGTCGGCGGGACAGACCTCGGCGCAGGGTGCGACCGGGTCCTCGCAGTGCATGCAGACGCTGGGGAGGGAGGCGACGGACATGCCGGGTTCGGTGTAGTCCAGGTGGATCATCGATTTGCCGCGGTGCGAATCGCACTCGCGGCAGGCCGATACGCACGCCTGGCAGCCGATGCAGCGACCCGGGTCGATGAAGATCGTGCGGCCCATCATGGCGGGTCAGCTCCTCTCCGCCGTGCCACGGCCCTGCGGGGACGTGGGGGGCAGGGGGTCGGTGCGGGAGACCTGGGCTTCCGGATAGGCCTCGCGCCCCGGCGGGGTGGGCGGGGCGGGGACCTCGTCGACCCGCTCGGCGGCCTCGATCCGGGCGGCGCAGACCTTGTACTCGGGGATCTTCGAGCGGGGGTCGAGGGCGTCGATGGTCAGGGCGTTCGCGGACGTCGGGACGGGCCAGTGGTACGGGATGAAGACGGTGTCGGGCCGGATCGCCTCGGTGACCAGGGCCGGGAACACCTCGCTGCCGCGCCGGGTGACCACCCGGACCGGTTCGCCGTTGCGGAAGCCGTGCGAGGGGTGGACCTCCACCCAGGGGCGGGGGGTCTGCTCGACGAGGGCGCCCAGGCGGCGGGTCTGGTTGCCGGAGAGGAAGTGCGCGACGGTGCGGCCGGTGGTGAGGGAGAGGGGGAATTCCTCGGTGTAGGCGTCCATGGGCGGATGCCATTCCACGACCTGCATGTGGATCTTGCCGTCGGGGTGGTAGGTCCGGCCGTCCTCGAACAGCCGGGGGGTGCCCGGGTGCTCGGTGGAGGGGCAGGGCCAGACGATCCCGCCCGTCTCGTCGAGGCGTTCGTAGGTGATGCCGTAGTAGTCGTTGACCGTGCCGGCGGAGGCGACGCGCAGCTCCTCGAACACCTCGCGGGAGCCGGGGAAGTCGAAGTGCTTCCCGGCTCCGAGCCGCCGGGCGAGCTCGCAGATGACCCAGGTGTCGGTCCGCACCCCGGCGGGGGGTTCCTGGGCCTTGTTGTGCTTGACCACGCGGGCCTCGGCGTTGGCCATCACGCCCTCGTCCTCGGCCCAGGTGGTGACGGGGAAGACCACGTGGGCGTTGGCCGCGGTCTCGGAGAGGAAGAAGTCGAACTGGGCGTGGAACTCGGCGGTGTCGTAGCCGTCCTTGACCACCGCGTAGTTGGGGAGGGAGACGAAGGGGTTGTTGCAGATGCCGATGAGCCCGCGGATCTCCCGCCGCTGCATCTGCCAGACCATCTCCATCATGGAGGTGCCGGCGCCGGGGAGTTCGGACTCCTCGATGCCCCAGATCTGGCAGATCTGCTTGCGGTGCTCCGGGTTGGTGATGGAGCGGCCGCCGGGCAGCAGGTCGGACTTCTGGCCGTGCTCGCGACCGCCCTGGCCGTTGCCCTGGCCGGTGATGGTGCCGTAGCCGGCTCCGGGCTTGCCGATGTGTCCGGTGGCCACGCACAGGTTGATGACGGACAGGCAGTTCTCGACGCCCTGGGAGTGGTGCTCGATGCCCCGGGCGTGCCAGGCCATGGCCTTGTCCGCACCGGCGAAGACGCGTGCCACCTGGACGATCTGCGAGGCCGGTACCCCGCAGATCTCCGCGGAGCGGGAGGGCGGGTACTCGGCGACGGTCTTCTTGACCTCGTCCCAGCCGGTGGTGTTCGCCGCGATGTAGGCCTCGTCGGTGAGGCCTTCGGAGATGACCACGTTCAGCACGGCGTTGAAGAAGGCCGAGTCGGTGCCGGGCTTGATCGCGACGTGGATGTCGGCGGTGCGGGCGATGGCCGTCTCGCGCGGGTCGATCACGATGAGCGAGGCGCCGCGGTCCCGTGCGCCCCACAGGTACTGGGTCATCACGGGGAAGCACTCCCCCACGTTCGACCCGGCGATGAGCAGGCAGTCGGTGAGGAGGATGTCGGAGAAGGGGTTGCCGGCCCGGTCGATGCCGAAGGCCAGCTTGTTGGCTCCGGCGGCGCTGACCATGCACAGGCGGCCGTTGTAGTCGACGTGCTTGGTCTTCAGGGCGACCCGGGCGAACTTGCCGACCAGGTAGGTCTTCTCGGAGAACAGGCTGGCTCCGCCCAGCAGCCCGAAGGCGTCGTTGCCGTGGGCCTCCTGGATGCGCCGGATCTCCGAGACGGTGAAGTCCAGGGCCTCGTCCCAGGAGCACTCCTTGAACTCCTCGTCCCGGGAGCGCCGCATCAGCGGGGCGGTCAGCCGGTCGGGGTGGTTGACCTGCTGGTAGGCGTTGATGCCCTTGGGGCACAGCCGCATCCGGTTGATGTCGTGGTTGCGGGGCTCCACGCCGAAGACCTTGCCGCCCTTGTCCACGCGCAGGTACATCCCGCACTGCACCCCGCAGAAGCAGCAGTGGGTGGGGACGAGGGTCTCGCCGTTCTGGTCGGCGTGCCACTTGTCGGCGGGGATGCCGCCGGCGTCGCGGAAGTTGCGGGTGCCGGGCGGGGCGATGGAGGGGTCGATGGAAATGCTCACGGGCCGGGACGCGGCCTTGGCGGGGTCGGTCGCGGTCACTTGAAGCCCTTCTTCACATGGGTCAGGTAGGCGTTGCCGCGCAGGACCCGCTTGCAGCGCGGGCAGTACTCGGCCCAGGCGTCGAAGTCGAGCTTCAGGTCCTTCATCGTGCCGCGCAGGTTCTCCACGTAGGGCGCGGTGTCGATGGGCTCCTCGCAGCGCTTGCAGAGGAAGACCTGCTCGTCCTGGCGGGCCGTGTACTTGAAGAGCTGCATGCCGACGGCGGCCGGGCGCTGGACGATGTGGAAGAACTTCCCGAACGGGATGTAGATGAGGGTGAACACCACCGACACCATGTGCAGGATCGCGAGGAACTCGTATCCGCCGCCGTGCAGGAAGATCGAGGAGAAGGTCAGCAGCAGACCGGTCACGGAGATGACGATCAGGCAGATCAGCGGCAGCAGGTCGTAGGCGAAGCGCTGGCCGGTCATGGCTCCGCGGTCCTTCATCCGCCGGTACAGGAAGTACGAGGCGCCGGGGATGACGAGGACGGCGGCGATGTCCAGGCCGTGGAACATCAGCCAGCCCAGGATGTTCAGCGAGTTGAAGCCGAGGACCTTGATGCCCCAGATCCGCATCTCGTACCCGGGGCCCGTCGCGCTGTCGCCGGTGAAGGTGAACCAGCCCCAGGTCAGCGGGAAGGTGATCGCCGCGGCGAGCAGGCAGCCCCAGAACATCAGCTGGTGGGCGATCCAGCGGGGGCGCGAGCGGGCGCCGAGGAACTTCTGGAAGCCCAGGTAGGTGGCGATCATCTTCGGCACGGCGGTGGGCGCCTTGCGGAAGTTGTCGGCCGAGAAGAAGCTGCCGAAGCCCTTTTTGAACAGGCGGCGCGCGCCGGGGGCCGAGACCCACACGGTGTACCGGTAGGCCACGCCGAAGGCCAGGAAGACGGTGGCGACGGCGTAGGGCAGCAGGGCCGAGTCGAAGTCCCGCAGCAGCCTGCTGCCGAGCACGATCGCGACGATGAGCAGGAGCGAGACGACGGTGCCGGCCAGGGTGGCCCGTGCGGTGACGGACCGCCCGGCCGGCGGCGGGGTCTCGGGCGCCGGTGGAGGCGGCGCGGCGTCGATGACATCTGAGGGCTCGGACACAGCACCACGCTAGGTGGTCTGTACCGATTCGGCCCGTTATATGGAGCTTACGGGTGCGCCGTTCGAGTGATGACTCGGGCGGGCCCGCGCGCGGGCCCGCACCGCTCAGACCGCGTTCAGTCCCTGCGCGGCGAAGATCGCCTTCGCCTCGGCGACCTGTGCGGCGCTCGGCGACGGCGTGTCGTGGAGGGTGAACTTCATGTCGAGCGCCTCCCACTTGCTCTCGCCGAGCTTGTGGAAGGGCAGTACGTCGACCCGCGAGACGTTGCCGAGGGTGGCGGCGAAGGCGGCGACGCCCTCGACGTTCTCCGTGGCGTCGGTCAGTCCCGGCACCAGCACGAACCGCAGGTGCACCTCCTTGCCGAGGTCGGCGAGGCGGCGGGCGAAGTCCAGGGTCGGCTCCAGCGGGCGGCTGGTCACCTTCTTGTACGTCTCGCGGTCCCAGGACTTGATGTCGAGGAGCACCAGGTCCACGTCGCGCAGCAGCGCGTCGGTGGCGCGGGCCCCGAGGAAGCCGGAGGTGTCCAGGGCGGTGTGCAGTCCGAGGTCGTTCTTCATCCGGTGCAGCAGTTCGCCCGCGAAGACGGGCTGGAGCAGCGGCTCGCCGCCGGAGATGGTGGCGCCGCCGCCGGAGGCGGAGATGAACTTGGTGTACTTGCGGGCCTCGGCGATGACGTCGTCGGCCGAGGTGCGCTTGCCGTTGCGCATCCGCATGGTGTCGGGGTTGTGGCAGTACAGGCAGGTCAGCGGGCAGCCGGACAGGAAGGTGACGAACCGGGTCCCGGGGCCGTCGACCCCGGTGGACAGGTCCCAGGAATGCACCGTGCCCTCGCTCGGCCGCTGCGTCGCGGCGGCGGCGGGCGTCTGGCCGGCGCTCACGCTGATCGCGTTGGCGTGGCCGACGGGGAGGCTCGTACCGAAGAGGACGGTCATGGCAGGTGCTCCAGCTTCCAGATTCCGTGGGCTGATCTGGTGACGCGCGGTCCCGGGGCCGGGCGAGGGCCGGCCCCGGGCCGCGCGTGCTCGTGGGTCTCTCCGAGGGGTCAGAGAGAGCCGTGGAAGGTGCGGTTCAGCACATCGAGCTGCTGAGCGCGCGTGAGGCGGACGAAGTTCACCGCGTATCCGCTGACGCGGATGGTGAGCTGCGGGTAGTTCTCGGGGTGCTCCATGGCGTCCATGAGCGTGTCGCGGTTGAGCACGTTCACGTTCATGTGGAAGCCGTCGACCGCCATGTAGCCGTCGAGGACGCCCGCCAGGTTCTTGATCCGCTCCTCGGGGGTGCGGCCCAGGCCGTCGGGGGTGACGGTGTTGGTCAGCGAGATGCCGTCCTCGGCATCCTCGTACGGGAGCTTCGCGACCGACAGCGCCGAGGTGACGTAGCCGTGGGTGTCGCGGCCGTTCATCGGGTTGGCGCCCGGGGAGAAGGGCTCGCCGGCGCGGCGTCCGTCCGGCGTGTTGCCGGTCTTCTTGCCGTAGACCACGTTCGAGGTGATGGTCAGCACCGACTGGGTGTGCTCGGCTCCGCGGTACGTGGGGTGCTTGCGGATCTTCTTCATGAACTCCTCGACCAGCCAGACGGCGATCGAGTCGACGCGGTCGTCGTTGTTGCCGTAGGCCGGGTAGTCGCCCTCGATGGTGTAGTCGGTGGCGAGGCCGGTCTCGTCGCGCACGGCGGTGACCTTGGCGTACTTGATGGCGGCCAGCGAGTCGGCGGCGACCGAGAGGCCGGCGATGCCGCAGGCCATGGTGCGGCGCACGTCGCGGTCGTGGAGCGCCATCTCGATGCGCTCGTAGGCGTACTTGTCGTGCATGTAGTGGATGACGTTCAGGGCGTGGACGTAGGTGTCGGCGAGCCATTCCATCTGCTCGTCGAACTTGGCCATGACCTGGTCGTAGTCCAGCACCTCGGAGGTGAGGGCTCCGGTGGACGGGCCGACCTGGGCGCCGGACTTCTCGTCGCGGCCGCCGTTGATCGCGTAGAGCAGGGTCTTGGCGAGGTTCACGCGGGCGCCGAAGAACTGCATCTGCTTGCCGACCGGCATCGCCGAGACGCAGCAGGCGATGGCGGTGTCGTCGCCGAAGCGCGGGCGCATCAGCTCGTCGGACTCGTACTGCACCGAGGAGGTGTCGATCGAGACCCGGGCGCAGAACTCCTTGAAGCCCTGCGGCAGCTGGGGGGACCAGAAGACGGTCATGTTCGGCTCGGGGGCCGGGCCGAGGTTGTAGAGGGTGTGGAGGTAGCGGAACGAGGTCTTGGTGACCAGCGGACGGCCGTCCTCGCCCATGCCGGCGATCGACTCGGTGACCCAGGTGGGGTCGCCGGAGAAGAGCTCGTCGTACTCCGGGGTGCGCAGGAAGCGGACGATGCGGAGCTTGATGATGAAGTCGTCGACCAGCTCCTGGGCCTGCTCCTCGGTGAGGATGCCGGCCTCGATGTCGCGCTGGAGGTAGACGTCGATGAAGGTGGAGGTGCGGCCGAGCGACATGGCCGCGCCGTTCTGCTCCTTCACGGCGGCCAGGTACGCGAAGTACAGCCACTGGATGGCCTCGCGGCCGGTGGTGGCCGGGCCGGAGATGTCGCACCCGTAGGAGGCGGCCATCGCCTTGAGCTCGGCGAGGGCGCGGATCTGCTCGGAGAGCTCCTCGCGCAGGCGGATCGTCTCCTCCAGCGAGCGGTTGCCCGCGGGGAGGGAGTTGATCTCCTCCTTCTCCTCCTTCTTGACGGCGATGAGGCGGTCGACGCCGTAGAGGGAGACGCGGCGGTAGTCGCCGATGATGCGGCCGCGGCCGTACGCGTCCGGCAGGCCGGTCACGATGCCGGCCTTGCGGGCGGCGCGGATGTCGGGGGTGTACGCGCCGAAGACACCGGCGTTGTGGGTCTTGCGGTACTCCGTGAAGACCTTCTCCAGGTCGTCGGAGACCGGGTAGCCGTAGGTCTCCAGGGCGCCGGCGACCATGCGCCAGCCGCCGTAGGGCATGATCGCGCGCTTGAGCGGGGCGTCCGTCTGGAGGCCGACGATCAGGTCCTTGTCGCGGTCGATGTAGCCGGGGGCGTGCGCGGTGATCGACGACGGGATGTCGTACGAGACGTCGTAGACGCCCTTCTCGCGCTCCTCCGGGAACTTGTCCGTGATCGCCTTCCACACGGCGGTGGTGCGCTCGGTGGGGCCGGCGAGGAAGGTGTCGTCACCCTCGTACGGCGTGTAGTTCTGCTGGATGAAGTCGCGGACGTCGATGGCGTCGCGCCACAGACCGCCCTTGAAGCCGTTCCAGGCTTCGCCGTTCTTCGTGGTTTCCGCAGGGGTGGCAGTCATCGCCCGCACCTTCCGAGTCGCCTCATTGCTTGTATCCATTGCACGCCTTTTGATCGATCATTTGGCGCCGCGTTGGTCCCGAGCTGGGGCCCGAAAGTCCCCTGATCCCCAGCCCCAAGGGTCTCCCATCACGCCTGACCTGGCACTTTGGGCAGGTCAAAGGTCCGTCGTGCGCTTGTGAAAACTTTCACAAGATTCTCGGAAAAGCCTGGCGGGACAGGCGGGAGGGGGCCGGGCCGGTCAGACAATCTGAACCAGAGCGAAGCCTGTGGATACCGCGACGCACGTGGTGATCAGGCCGGGCAGCATGAAGGAGTGGTTGACGACGAAGCGGCCGACGCGGGTGGTGCCGGTCCTGTCGAAGTTGATCGCCGCGATGAAGGTGCCGTAGGTGGGGAGGAGGAAATAGCCGTTCACGGCGGGCCACATCGCGATGAGGAGGGGGGCCGGGATACCGAGGGCGAGCCCGAGGGGCATCAGCGCCTTGGTGGTCGTGGCCTGGCTGAACAGCAGCGCGGAGAGGAGCAGCAGCATGATCGCGAAGAACCACGGGTGGTCCTGTGCGACCCCGCCGAGCGCACCGGTGATCCGGGTCTCGTTGGCGCCGATGAAGGACAGCCCCAGCCACGACAGCCCGAAGACCCCGATGACGGCGACGAGACCGGACTTGGCCACGTCCGTGCCGGGTATCCGCTTGGCGTCGACCTTGCACAGCAGCAGGATCAGCGCGGCCACGGCCATCATCAGGATCTCGATGGTGGCGGGCATCGAGAGCGGCCCCTTGGCCGTCTCGGGGCGCAGCGCCGGGAAGAGTCCGCTGAGGACGACGGCTACGGTCCCGCCGAGGAAGAGGTACGCCGACCAGCGCGCCCGCGGCCGCAGCGGCGGGGCGGCCTCCGCCGGGGCCGGGGCCTCGATCTCACCGGCGGCCAGCCGGCGCAGGTACTCGGCGTCCTGTCCCAGCTCCTTGCCGATCCGGGACTGCACGGTGGCGGCGACGAGCACGCCCAGCAGCGTGGACGGCACGGCGACGGCCATGATCCGCGGCAGGTTCCAGCCGTCCCCGTCGAACATCACGATCATGGCGGCCATGGCCGCGGAGACGGGCGAGGCGGTGATACCGAAGGTCGCCGCGATGGAGGCGACCGCGATGGGCCGCTCGGGGCGGACACCGCCCTCGCGGGCCACGTCGTGGATGACGGGGAGCAGGGGGTAGAAGACGTGGGCGGTGCCGGCGCCCAGGGTGAAGACCCACGACACGAGGGGAGCCACGTAGACCACCCGGCTGGGCTTGCGGCGGATCGCCTTCTCGGCCAGTCCGACGAGGTAGTCGATGCCGCCGGCCGCCTCCATCGCGGCAGCGGCCATGATCACCGCGAGGATGATCAGCATGACGTCGACGATGCCCGAGGTGTCGGCGGGGGTGACCCCGAAGAACGTCGCGAGCACGAAGACCCCGACGGCCCCCCAGAGTCCCATGGCCACCCCGCCCTTACGGGACCCGAGGGCGATGGCCGCCACCATGACGGCGAGCTGCAGGAACATGCCGAGCACGGGCGTGGCCTTTCAGTCTGTGGGGGCCGATCCAGCCCCTGCGGCGTTTGAGGAGCGGGGGTCCGGGGCTGGCCCCCGGCAACGGCGCCGCGGTCGGGGACGGGCGCAGCCCATGTCCGGGGGCGGGTCGGGTCCGGTCCGGTCCGGTCCGGGGCGGTGGCCGGGTCTCAGCCCGGGGCGGGGGCCGAGTCTCAGCCCGGGGCGGGGGCCGAGTCTCAGCCCGGGGCGGGGGCCGAGTCTCAGCCCGGGGTGGGGTCGGGTTGGGGCCCGGGCTGGGGCCCGGGCTGGGGCCCGGGCTGGGGCCCGGGCGGGCCGCGAGAAGCCCGGGCGGGTCCGGGTCACGCTCGCGCAGCGACCCCGCACCCCACCCGGGCTGACAGCCAGGGGCCGAGGCCTAGCTGGGCGCCTCCGCGCCCTTGCGGGCGTAGAACCACCAGGCCACGACGACGCAGCTGGCGTAGAAGGCGACGAAGCCCCACATCGCGCTGGTCACGGCGAAGTTGGCGAACATCGCCGGGATGAAGAAGAAGCCGTAGGCGGCGATGGCCGCGGTGAAGCCGGTCACCGCGCCCGACTCGATCTCCGCCTGCTTCAGCGCCTTCGCGTACCGCGGGGTGCCCTCCGTCAGGCCCGCGAGGTGCTGGCCGCGGAAGATGACCGGGATCTGGCGGAAGGTCGAGCCGTTGCCGATGCCCGAGAAGAAGAACGCCGAGAGGAAGCAGAAGAAGAAGCCGTAGAAGGAGCCCTGGTCGGAGCCCACCGGAAGGAAGGTGATCACGCCGATGATCGACGCGCCCATGCCCACGAAGGACAGGATCGTCACCCGCGCGCCGCCGAACTTGTCGGCGATCCAGCCGCCGGCCCAGCGGGCCAGCGCGCCGAGCGCCGGGCCCATCCAGGCGTAGGTGGCCACGGAGTACGCCGGGAAGGTCGTCTTGATGAGCAGCGGGAGCGCCGCCGCGAAACCGATGAAGGAGCCGAAGGTGCCGACGTAGAGCCAGGTCATCAGCCAGTTGTGCTTGCGCTTGAAGATGATCTTCTGCTGGCTGAAGGGGGTGGAGGCCACCTTCAGGTCGTTCTGGCCGAACCAGGCGACGGCCGCGAGGACGATCAGGACCGGCACCCAGACGAACGCGGCGTTCTGGAGGTAGATCTCCGAGCCGTCGGCCTTCTTCTGGCCCGAGCCGATGGCCAGGACCGAGGTGGTGATCAGGATGGGGGTGAGCAGCTGGACCACCGAGACGCCCAGGTTGCCCAGGCCGCCGTTGATGCCGGTCGCGTTGCCCTTCTCCTGCTTCGGGTAGAAGAAGCCGATGTTGGCCAGGGAGGAGGAGAAGTTGGCGCCGCCGATGCCGCAGAGCGCGGCGATGGCGACCAGCGTGGTGTAGGAGGTGGTGGGGTCCTGCACCGCGAAGCCCAGCCACAGCAGCGGCACGATCAGGATGACCGTGGAGAGCGCCGTGAAGCGGCGCTGGCCGATCATCGGGCCGATGAAGGTGTAGAGGATGCGGGCGGTGCCGCCCGTGATGCCGGGGACGGCCGTCAGCCAGAACAGCTGGGACTGCGAGAAGCCGAAGCCGACGTCCTTGAGGTTGGTCGCCGTGATGCTCCAGACCTGCCAGACCACGAAGGCCACCAGCAGGGCCGGCACCGCGATCCACAGGTTGCGGGTGGCGACCTTCTTGCCCGTGGTCTGCCAGAAGGACGGATCCTCGGGCGTCCACTCCGTGATGGTGCGACCGGGGCGGTACTGCGCCGGGTCGGGCGCCTGCACTCGGGCGGTCGCCGCGCGCGCTTCCTGCTTGGCGGAACTCATGGCATGTCCTGAACGTTCGGAGGGGTTGAGAAGAATGAAGCTGAAAGCCCTGACCTTCTTAGGGTCCGCCTACAGGGGCGCCCCGCATCAGGGGAGAACGTCGTGTGGGCGACAGGACAAGGTCCCATCGCCCACAGTGCGTTGGTACGGCGCCCGCAAAGCCTTAAGGCTTGAGTTCCACCAGCGGCAGGGACACCTCGGGGTCGTCCAGGCAGATGCCGGTCCGCAGGTCGAAGACCTGCTTGTGCATCGGCGAGGCCACGACGGGCACCCCGTCGCGCGAGCCCATGATGCCGTTGGCGATGACGTCGGCTCCCGAGAAGGGGTCCCGGTTGCCGACCGCGTAGACCTCGCCCGCCCGGTCCTTGAAGACCGCGGCCTCGGTGCCGTCCGGCAGCACCGCGGTCCGCCCGCGGCCCGGCTCCAGCGCCTGCGCCGCGCCTTCGGCGCCTTCGGCCGCACCGAAGTCCACGGTCCCGAAGCGCTCCAGCGCCGCCGGGTCCTCCAGGACCGCGGACCACTCGTCCTCGTACGCCGACACGTGGCGCTCCATCTGCGCCTCCAGCTCCGCGCAGATGCCGAGCGAGTCCTCGACCAGGACGGCCTTGAGGTGGTCCAGCCCCGCGGCACTGCCGCCGAGCCGCTCCAGCCAGGCGGACGTCCGCTCCAGGCGCTCGCCGGTGCGGATGTAGTACATGAGGAACCGGTCGATCAGCGCGAAGAGTTCGGCGGTGTCCAGGTCCGAGGCCAGGAGGTCGGCGTGACGCGGGGTCGCGCCGCCGTTGCCGCTGACGTACAGGTTCCAGCCGTTGGCGGTGGCGATGACGCCGATGTCCTTGCCGCGCGCCTCCGCGCACTCGCGCAGGCAGCCGGAGACGCCGCCCTTGAACTTGTGCGGGGTACGCAGGCCCCGGTAGCGCAGCTCCAGGTCGATCGCGAGCTGGATGGAGTCGCCCTGGCCGAAGCGGCAGAAGCGGGCGCCCACGCAGGACTTCACCGCGCGCAGGGACTTCCCGTACGCCTGCCCGGACTCGAATCCGGCGCCGCCCAGGCGCCGCCAGATGTCGGGCAGCTGCTCCTTGCGGACACCGAAGAGGCCGATGCGCTGGGCTCCGGTGATCTTCGTGTAGAGGCCGTAGTCCCTGGCCACCTCGCCCAGCGCGATGACCTGATCGGCCGTGATCTCGCCGCCAGCGACGCGCGGGATGACCGAGTAGGTGCCGTCCTTCTGGAGGTTGGCGAGGAAGAGGTCGTTGGAGTCCTGCAGGGCCGCCTGCTCGCCCGCCAGGATGTGCCCGATGCCGAGGTCCGGGGCGAGGGTGCCCAGGACGTTCGCGACGACCGGCTTGCAGACGGCACAGCCCTCGCCGCCCTCGCCGTAGGACTCCAGCAGCTCGCTGAAGCTGCGGATCCGCTCGGTGCGGATCTTCTCGTAGATCTCCGCGCGGGTCAGGGTGAAGTGCTCGCAGAGCCCGCGGGGCTTCTCGATGCCCGCCGCGGCCAGTTCGGCGTCCAGGACCGCTTGCAGCGTGCCGATGCAGCCGCCGCAGCCCGTGCCGGCCTTGGTGCACTTCTTGATGCCGCCGATGTCGGTGAGGGACTCCGCGACGACCGCCTCGCGCACCCGCCCCTTGGTGATGTTGTGGCAGCTGCACACCACCGCGTCGTCGGGCAGCGCGTCCGCGCCGGGCAGCGCCACGCCGTCGCCCGACGGCAGGATGAAGGCCTCCGGCGGGGCCGGCAGCTGCCGGCCGGCGTGCGGCTTCAGCGAGCCGTACGCCTCCGCGTCGCCGACCAGGATTCCGCCGAGGAGCGCGCCGTCGGGGCCCAGCAGCAGCTTCTTGTAGACGCCTTCGCGGGCGTCGGAGAAGACCACCGATACGGCCCCGTCACGGCCCTCGGGGGCGAAGGGGTCGCCGAAGGAGGCCACGTCGGCGCCCATCAGCTTGAGCTTGGTGGAGGTGTCGGCCCCGGTGAAGGTCAGCTCGCCCGCGCCCGCGAGGGCCTCGGCGACGGTCTCGGCCATCTGGTAGCCGGGCGCGACCAGCCCGTAGACCTTCCCGTCGACGGTCTGCGCGCACTCGCCGATCGCGTAGACGTACGGGTCGCTGGTGCGGCAGTGGCCGTCCACGACGACCCCGCCGCGGTCGCCCACGGCCAGGCCGCACTCGCGGGCCAGGCGGTCGCGCGGCCGGACGCCGGCCGAGAAGACGACGATGTCGGAGCCGATCTCCTCGCCGCTGGTCAGCCGGAGCGCCTGCGCCCGCCCGTCGGGGTGGATCTGGACGCCGGCCGCGCCGACGCCCGTGTGCACGGCGACGCCCATGGACTCGATGGTGGCCCGCAGGGCGGCCGCGCCACCGTCGTCCACCTGCAGCGGCATCAGCCGGGGTGCGAACTCCACCACGTGCGTGGCCAGTCCGAGCGTGCGCAGCGCGCCCGCCGCCTCCAGGCCGAGGAGCCCGCCGCCGATGACGACACCGGTCCGGACCTCGGCGTGCGCGGCGTACGCGGTCAGGGCCTCGACGTCGTCGAGCGTGCGGTAGGTGAAGCAGCCCTCGGCGTCGGCGCCGTCGATCGGCGGTACGAAGGGGTAGGAGCCGGTCGCCAGCACGAGCGCGTCGTAGCGGATCACCTCGCCGGAGCGGGCGGTGACCGT
Organism: Streptomyces sp. NBC_00335; assembly: GCF_036127095.1. GTDB lineage: Bacteria > Actinomycetota > Actinomycetes > Streptomycetales > Streptomycetaceae > Streptomyces. The sequence continues at coordinate 5,048,888 of NZ_CP108006.1, read as the reverse complement.
ACGGGCCGTGGTGTCGATCAGTGCCGCCGGGTCGCCGAGGCGCAGGTCGATGCCGTACTTCTCCAGGAAGCCGGGCTCGACCAGGGACAGCTCCTCGCCGGTGGAGCCGGTGAAGGCCGCGGACAGGTGCACGCGGTCGTAGGCCGGGCGCTCCTCCTCCGCGAGGACGGTGACCTGCCAGCCGCCGCGCTCGGAGCGGGTCGGGTCGGCGAGCGCGTCACGCTCGGCGAGCGCCTCCAGCAGGCGGTGCCCCACCATGCCGTGGCCGATGACAACCAGCGTCTGCCCCATGGATCTCACTCCGTGTGTCCCTGTGCCGCGCGGTCCCGGGGCGGCCAGGACGGCCGGGCCAAGACATCACGCGTGCATGCGTTCCGACTCTTCGACGGTAGGTCGACGCCACGGCCCCGAACGCCCGAAAAGGACCCCTGGGGACGGGGAAACGACCCTTTCCGCACAGGACCTCCGGCCTGCCGCGCGGGCCCTTGGCCAGGCTGCAGGGGGCCCGCGGCGCGCCTAGCGTGGGAGGGGGACCCACGGGGTGGATCAGGGAGGCAGACCACATGCTCGTCATCGCCGTCCACGGCAGCGCGGTCCCGGAGGCCGCCGCGACTTTTCGCCGGCTCGTCGCCGCCGTCGAGGCCATCAGCGGGGTGCACGCGCTGGTCGGTCACCTCGACGTGCAGCGCCCCTCGCTCGCCGAGGTCGTACGGGAGCACCCGCGCGCGGTGGTGGTCCCGCTGCTGCTCGGCGACGGTTTCCACCGCCGGGTCGACATACCCGCCGTCCTGGAAGGCACCGGCTGCGTCCTCACCGAGGGCCTCAGCGGCGAGCGCGACGTCGCCCGCGCCCTGCACGGCCGGCTGCGCGAGGCCGAGCGGCGCCGCGGCCCGTACACGAGGGCCGACGCGGTGGTGGTGGCCGGAGCCGGCTCCTCCCGCCCCGGCGGCAACGCCGGCACGGAGGCCTGCGCGGCCCAGCTGGCCGCCCTGCTGGAGTACGACGACGGCGCGGCCCCCGTCCCCGCGATCCCCGCCTACCTCACCTCCGCCGGGCCGACCGTCCCCGAAGCCCTGGCCTCGCTCCAGGACGCCGGGTACCGCCGGATCGCGGTGGCGGCGCACCTGCTGGCCCCGGGCCGCTTCACGCGCACCCTGAACGCCTCGGCCGCCTGGACGGTCTCGGAGCCGCTGGCCGACCACCCGCGCCTCGCCCGGCTCGTCGTGGGCCGGTACGAGTCCGCCCGGGGCACACGGGCCCTGAGGGCCGCGCGCCTCGCCTGCTGAACCCCGTAGGGCTGCTGTCCTGGGCGGTATGGCTCTGGCTTACGTACCCATGACCGCCCGCAGCCGGGACGAGGGCCACCGTGCCGCGACCCCGCTGGAGCTGTTCTTCGACCTGTGCTTCGTCGTCGCCATCGCGCAGGCGGGCGCCCAGCTCGTGCACGCGCTGGCCGAGGGGCACCCCGGCACCGGCGTGATCAGCTACTTCTTCGTCTTCTTCGGTGTGTGGTGGGCGTGGATGAACTTCACGTGGTTCGCCTCCGCCTACGACTGCGACGACGTGCCGTACCGGATCGCGACGCTCGTCCAGATCGCCGGCGTGCTCGTCTACGCGGCGGGCGTGAGCCGGGCGTTCGACCAGAACGACTGGACCGTGCCCGTCATCGGGTACCTGATCATGCGCGTGGCGCTCACCGCCCAGTGGCTGCGCGCCGCCTCCGGCGAGAGCGGCGAGGCCCGCGCGGCGGCCCTGAAGTACGCGGCGGGGCTGGTCCTGTGCCAGGCCGGCTGGGTGGCGCTGCTGTTCGTCCCGGACGGCTCCAAGCGCTGGCTGTTCCTGATCCTGGTCGTCGCGGAGCTGCTGGTTCCGGTGGTGGCCGAGCGCGGCCACCAGACGCCGTGGCACGCCCACCACATCGTGGAGCGCTACGGCCTGTTCACGATCATCGTGCTCGGCGAGACGATCGCGGCGAGCACGGTGGCCGTGAAGTCGGCGCTCGACGAGCACGAGGCCCTGGGCGAGCTGCTGCCGATCGCGGCGGGCGGGCTGCTCATCGTCTTCGCCGCCTGGTGGATCTACTTCGCGGTGCCGATGCACGAGCACCTGGACTCCAACCGGGAGGCGATCCCGTGGGGGTACGGCCACCTGTTGATCTTCGCCTCGGGCGCGGCGATCGGCGCGGGCATCGAGGTGGCGGTCGAGCACGCGGTCGGCAAGGCGCACGTCTCGCAGCTCGCCGCGAACGCGGCCGTCACCGTCCCGGCCGCGCTCTTCCTCCTGATGGTCTGGCTGCTGCACTCCCGCCACTTCAAGCGGGGCCTCGCCCAGCAGCTGACCCTGCCGCTCTCCGCCCTCGCGGTCCTGGCCTGCTCGTGGACGGGCACCTACGCCGTCCTGTACGCGGGCCTGATCGCGGCGGCAACGGTGGCAGTAGGCCTGACCCTGGCCAACCGCACCCAATCCAGCCCCGCCGGCGTTTGAGGCGCGGGGGTCCGGAGGTGGAGCCCCCGGCAACGGCGCCGCGCCGGACAACCCGTCACCCCCACGCCCCCGGCACCGTTTTCAGCCCATGACACTCCCCGCACAACGCCCCGGCCCAACCACCGGCCCAGCCCCCGGCAGGGAATTGGCCGACCCGGCCTTCTGGCAGGCGCCCCCCGCCCACCGGCTGGCCGCCTTCGCCCGCCTACGGGCCATGGACTCCCCCGTGTTCGTCCCCGAAGGGACCGGGCACTGGGCCCTCGTACGGCACGCGGACGTGCAGGAGGCGAGCCGGCTGCCCAAGGTGTTCGCCAGCGCGCCCGGGGTGACGACGCCCGAGCCGGCCCGGTGGGTACGGGCGCTGTTCGGGGACTCGATGGTCAACCTGGACGGCGCCGAGCACGCGCAACTGCGCAAGATCGTGCAGCGGGCCTTCACGCCCCGGCTGCTGGCGGCCGCCGAGGAGGACATCCACGCGGTGGCGGCACGCATCGTGGACGACGTGCTGGACCGGCGGCCGGACGAGTTCGTCGAGGCGGTGGCCTCCAAGCTGCCCCTGGAGGTCATCTGCAACATGATGGGCATCCCGGAGCGCTACCGCGCCGAGATCGCCGACCGCGTCAACCACGCCTCCGAGAACATCGGCGTCGAGCGGGGCCTGGCGGCCCGGCTGCGGATGCCCGGACGCGGACTGCGAGCCCTGGCCCGGATGCAGCGGATGGTGGCGGGGATCGGTCGGGAGCGGCGCGAGAACCCGACCGACGACCTGATCTCGGCCCTGGTCTGCGCGAACGTGGACGGCGAAGCACTCGGAGCCCGCCAACTCGGCGCCTTCTTCTCCCTGTTGATGGTGGCCGGAGTGGAAACCACCCGCAATGCCATCACCCACGGCCTGACCTTGCTGACCGACCACCCGGACCAACGCGACCTGCTGCTGGCGGACTTCGAGGCGCACGCGGACGGCGCGGTGGACGAGATGATCCGCCACTCCACGCCGATCATCCAGTTCCGCCGGACGGTGGTCGCCGAACACACCCTGGGCGGGCACGCGTTCGTCCCCGGCGACAAGGTGGTGCTGTACTACGCCTCCGCCAACCGGGACGAGTCCGTCTTCCCCGATCCGGACGCCTTCGACATCACCCGCTCCCCCAACCCCCACCTGGGGTTCGGCGGCGGCGGACCCCACTTCTGCCTGGGCGCGCACCTGGCGCGGGTGGAGATGAAGGCGCTGTTCCGCGAGCTGCTGACCCGCCCGGTCGGCCTGCGCGCGGTCGGCCTGCCGGACCTTGCCGGGTCCAGCTTCGACAACCGGGTCCGCTCGCTGCGCTTCGCCTTCGAACAGCCTTAGTTTCGAACAGCCTTGGTGCGGTGACCGGAGGGGCCCACCGGGTGACGGTGGCCCCTTCCAGGACTCCTTCCAGGACTCCTTCCAGGACCCCTGGCCAGGCCCCCTGGACGGGTTCCAGGACCCTTGACGAGGACCCCTGGACAGGTTCTAGGGCCCCTGGACTGGCCACAGGTGGACGGTTCCGCCGCTGAGTCCCGCCGCAAGGGTCTTCCCGTCCGGGCTGAACGCCACCGCGGCAACCTCGCCGTCACCGGTGAAGGTGGCCGTGGTCGATCCCGAGGCCGTGTCCCACAGGAAGGTCTTCCCGTCCGAGTCCGCACTGGCCAGCAGCCTGCCGCCGGGGTGGAACGCGAGCGCGAGGATCTCGGTGCCGTGGCGATCCAAGGACGCGAGGTCCTGGCGGGAACCGGCGTTCCACAGCCGCACCGTGTAGTCCACCTGCGCGAGGGCCAGGATCTGGCCGTCGGGGCTGAACACCGCGAGCCGCGCGTCCTCGTTCTGCCCGCCGGAAACGGTGGCCACGAGCTGGTCCGCGGGCAGCTGCCGCACCTGGACGGGAAAACCGCCGACCAGCAGGCCGCCGTCCGGGCTGAAGGCCGCCGGGCCGCTCTTCGCGTCCTCGTGGACGGTGGGGGCGCGGCCCGAGGGCACGTCCCAGACGTACAGCCCCTCACGGCTGCTCGCGGCCACCGTCTTGCCGTCCGGGCTGAGGCCGACGGAATGGAGGAAGCCCTCCTGCGCCGGCCCCGTCGGGGCCCCGGTGAACGTGGCGACGGAGCGACCGGTGCCCACGTCCCACAGCTGGACCTTGTTCTCCTCCGCTCGCACCAGGAGCGCGAGGTCCCGGCTGAACACGGTGGCCTGCATGTACTTGGGGGTCTCGACGCGGGTGACGGTGCTCTGCCGGGTGGACAGGTCCCACCGCCAGATCTTCCCGTCCGTACTGGAGGCGGCCAGCGTCTTCCCGTCCGGGCTGAAGGAGAGCGCGGTGATGCCGCTGGGGCCCTCCAGGGAGTTGCCGTCGTCCCGGTTCAGGAGGAGGGGGACTCCGACCCCCGCGGCCGCGGCGGCCGCGAGGCCGCCGAAGAGGAGCGTGCGCCGCGACACCCGCGCCGTGGCCGGCTCGGGCGCGGAGGGCTCAGGGGCGGACGGTACGGGCGCTGCGGGCGCTGCGGGCGCTGCCGGGACAGGGCCCGTCCGCGTGGCGGCGTACGGATCCGCGTCGGCGTCGGCTCCCCCGCGCACCCCCGGGTCCCGCACCGTCGCGGGCCGCGGCTGTTCCGCACGGGGCGGGGCCGGGGCATGCCGCGCCGGGGTCAGGGCCACCGTCGGCTCCGGCCGGGGCGGAGGGACGACGGCGGTCCCGCTCCCGGCGTCGTCCACGAACCGGGCGGGGAGGTCGGAGACGGAGGGCCGGTCGGCCGGGTCCTTGGCGAGGCAGGAGTCCAGGAGGCTCCGGAGCCGACCGTCCACGCCGTCGAGCGCGGGCGGCTCGTCCAGGATCCGCTGGACGACCGTCAGGAGGGTGGGCGCGTCGAAGGGGCTGCGGCCGGTGGCCGCGAAGGCCACGACCGAGCCGAGCGCGAACACGTCACTGGCGGGCCCGGCCCGGTCGGCCCGGATCTGCTCGGGCGACATGTAGGCGTACGTACCGATGACCGAGCCGGTGGCGGTGAGTGAACTGGCGTCCACGGCGCGGGCGATGCCGAAGTCGATGATGCGGGGGCCGTCTTCGGCGATGATCACGTTCCCGGGTTTCAGGTCCCGGTGCACCAGACCGCACCCGTGAATGGCCGCGAGCCCCTCGGCCAGACCGGCCCCCAGGCGCCGAACTTCCTCGGGGGCGAGCGGACCGCGCTGAGCGACGACCTGCTGCAGCGTCGGCCCGTGGATGTACGCGGTGACGAGCCACGGAGCGGATGCCTCGGGGTCCGCGTCGACGACCTGGGCCGTATGGAACCCACCCACCTGCCGCGCCGCGTCGACCTCACGCGCGAACCGGACCCGGAACTGGGGCGTGGCGGCCAGCTCGGGCCTGATGAGCTTCACGGCGACCTTGCGGCCGCCCGGCGACGTGGCGAGGTAGACCTGGCCCATGCCGCCCGCGCCCAACCGGCCGTCCAGCCGATAAGGACCGACCCACTGGGGATCGCCGGGCAACAACGCGTCCATGAGTACCGTCCGTTGGAGAGGTGGGGCAGGCAGGGAAGCCGACGAAACCAGAGAAATCCAGAGCAACCCGGGGAAGCCCGGGAAGCCGGGGAAGCTAGGGAATCTTCCAGAGCTGGATCGAGTGGCCCGCCTCGTCGGTCGCACCGACCTGGTCGAGGCTGGCCGCCAGCGTCTTGCCGTCCGGGCTGAAGACCACCGCCGAGGTGTAGGTGTCCATCGGGGACTTCGGCATGGTGCCGGTCAGGGTCGTGGTGACGCGCCCGGCGGCCAGGTCCCAGAGACTGACGGTCTTGCCCGTGTCGTCCTGGATGTTGGGCTCGCGCACCCCTCCGGCCCCCGCGATCATCGCGCCCCCCGGGCGGTACGCCGCCGTGGAGACGTACGGATGGGTGTCGGTGAGGGTCGCCGTCTGCTGCTCGGTGGACAGGTCCCACACCTGGATGCCGGGTCCGGCGCCGGCGACGGACTTGCCGTCCGGGCTGAACAGCACCGCGTTGAAGTGGTCTTCCCCCACTCCGGTGAGGGTCTTGAGGTGGCGGCCGGTGTCGGCTGCCCAGAGCCAGATCTTGGGACGGCCTTCGGATCCCACGCCGGCCACGAGCTTGCCGTCCGGGCTGAACGAGACACCGGTCACGCCTCCCGGCCCGTTGAGGGTGGCGATGGTCCGGCCGGTGGACGGGGTGATGAGCTCGAACCTGCCCCCAACGCCCACGGCAAGGACCTCACCGTCCGGACTGAAGGCCAGACAGCCGACGTAGTCCTGCTCGCCGTTGTACGAGGCGGCGACGCTCATCGGCTTGCCGGTGCGCAGGTCCCAGCGCCGCAAGGTCTTGTCGAAGCCACCGGAGTACAGCGTCCGGCCGTCCGGACTGCAGGCCAGGGACATGACGTTGTCGGTGTGTCCCCTGAACGTCGTCATCGTGCGGCCGGTGGCCACGTCCCACAGCCTCACCGTGCCGTCGCGGCTGCCGCTGGCCAGGGCCTTGCCGTCCGGGGCGAAGGCGAGGCAGCCGACCTCGCCGGTGTGGCCGCCGAGGCGGGCGACGGGCTTGCCGGGATCCGCGTCCTTGCCCGTCCCCCGCCACAGGAAGTACGCGGGAACGGCGACCGCGGTCGCACCGGCGGCCAGTCCGCCGAACAGCAGCGTGCGCCGGGACGGCGTCCTGGCGGAGACCTCGCCGGCAACGGGCGAGGTGCTGGGCAGGGCTCCGGGCAGGACTCCGGGCAGGGCGCCCGGTGCGGCGGCGGACTCGGAACCCGGCGCGGTGGGCAGGTCGTGGAACGGGACACGGGGTGCCGCGTCCGCGCCGCCGCCGGCGCCGGTGACCGATAGCCGGGTCAGGACCTCGGCGGTGGACGGCCGGCCCGCCGGGTCCTTGGCCAGGCATGCGGCGACCAGGTCGCGCAGGGGGCCGAAGAGACCGTCGAGCAGGGGCGGTTCGCCGGTGACCCGGTGGACGATGGCCGGCACGCTCGTCGCGTCGAAGGGGCTGCGGCCCGTGGCGGCGAAGGCCAGGACCGAGCCGAGTGCGAACACGTCGCTGGCGGGCGAGACCCGGTCGGCCCGGATCTGCTCGGGCGACATGTAGGCGTAGGTGCCGATGACCGTGCCGGTACGGGTCATCGCCTCGGCTCCCGGGGCGTGGGCGACGCCGAAGTCGATGATGCGGGGGCCGTCTTCGGCGAGGATCACGTTCCCGGGCTTGAGGTCCCGGTGGACCAGGCCGCAGCGGTGGATCGCTTCGAGCCCCTCGGCGAGACCGGCACCGATCCGCAGGACCGCGTCCGGCGCGAGCGGGCCGTTCTCGGCGACGACCTGCTGCAAGGTGGGCCCCGGTATGTACGCGGTGACCAGCCAGGGGGAGTCCGCCTCGGGATCGGCGTCGACGACCTGGGCCGTGTGGAACCCGCCGACCTGACGCGCCGCATCGACCTCACGGGCGAACCGGACCCGGAACTGGGGACTGTCGGCCAACTCGGGCCGGATCACCTTCACCGCGACCTTGCGGCCACCCGGCGAGGTCGCGAGATAGACCTGCCCCATGCCGCCCGCGCCCAACCGGCCCTCCAGCCGGTACGGTCCAACGCTTCGGGGATCTCGGGGACCCACGGGCTCGACCATGCGCGCTACTCGAATCTGCCGGGGATCACGGGCTGCGTCTCGCTCGGCATTGAACCATGATCCAGCACACCGGACGATGAGATCTGCATCTCGCCCACATCCCCCCACCGCCACACGCCATGCCCAACCCCGCAGCAGAACAAGGGACTTGAGCCCGATCCCGCCGGCACTGCCGGAAAACACGGACCGGCCACCGGGCAGGCTGGGAGCCCGGCGGCCGGAGCGGGGGCCGACGCGCGGCATACGGCGTTGGCGCGCGGCATGCGGCGTTGGCATGCGGCGTGCGGCGTGCGGCGTGCGGCGTGCGGCGTGCGCGCGAGGGGTGCCTGCGGCAGGACCTAGCGCTGCAGGCGCCGCACCGCGAGGACCGCGTGGGCACTGTGGTTGAGCACCTCGGTGTCACCCGCGAACGCCTGCAGCGTCTCGGCGTCGACCGGCCGGCCGGGAACCGCCTCGGGCCAGGCGCGGGTGGCGAAGAGGAAGTACGCCTGACCGCTGTCGGCCGCCGCCTTGACCCACTCCGGCGGGGCGATGCACTTCGCGTTCATGCCCGGCAGGGTCAGCGCGATCTGGTTGCCCTCCAGGAGGATCTGCACCGGGAAGGAAGCCGGGTTGCGGACGCCGTCCATCACCACGTCGCCGATGGGCAGGCCGATCTCCTCCAGCAGCCCGCGGGCGGCCGCCTCGCTCGCCTCGGGACCGTCGGGACCGTCCCCGAGGATGTAGGCCAGGAGGTAGGGAATGTCGTGGGCCTCGTCGGGGTCGCCGATCCATGCGAGCACCGAAAGGGTGCCGAGCTTGGAGCGGTCGAGTTCGGCCTGGGTAGAAGTCATGCGCCGCACCTTAGTGGTCGACGACCCGGCCCTTTGACGCCGTTTCACCCGGGCGGGCTAGACCGCCCAGAAACCACCTCCGGAATTCGCCATCATGTTCGCGTCCTGGTACTGGAGCCGCACGACGCGCGCGTTTTCCGGAATTTCGAACACCACCCATCCTTCGGCCCGCTCACCGACCGCGAGCGAATCGAAGACGAGCGGTTTGCCGGTCGTGAGCTCCCCGGTGGGCACCACCGGGTGGCGCTGCCCCGCGCCGTCGAGCGCCCACATGCGCCCGAGAGCCCCGTACGAGGCACCGCCCACGTTGACGAAGGACATCGAGGCGGCCACCCAGCGCTTGCCCGCAGCCGGGGCGAAGTTCTTCTCGACGCTGACCGCCGGATCGACGTAGGCGGCCAGCACCACCTGGAGGTGACGGCCCACCTCCTTGCCCCTGACCCGTACGGAGTCACCCACATGGGCGTCCTTCGAAGCGGCCCGCGTCACCCCGTCCCGCTCCGCCGAGGGATCGTCCCCGACCCCCGGCACGCCGTCGTCCACGGGCACGGCGGGCACCGCGGCCGGGGCGAGGGCAGCCCCTTCCGGGGCGCCGGAGCAGGCCGTGGCACCGAACAGCAGGAGCGGGAGGAGGGCGGCCGTGGCAAGAGCGGACTGACGCATGCGGGATCCCTTCGGGGATCTTCGGGGACGTATTCCCGTCAGTCTCACGCGCCCGAGCGGGAAATTGCACACACCGACACGATCCCGCGGAACGCATTGACCTCCATATGCCAGCACAATGCGTTCCGGCGGAATTCCGCAACCCCTTGCACCCCCTCGTCCAACAGGAGGAACGATGGCCACGACCGGCCCCCGCATGGCCTTGGCCGCACTCGCCGCACTGGGCGCCACGGCGGTATTCACCGCCCCGGCGAATGCCGCGCCCTACGGCAATGACATTTACGTATCTTCGGAAGCCCACATCGCTCCCGACGGCACGATCCACCTTTCCGGTGAGTACCACTGCACCGCCCCGTCACCCTCGGGAGCGGTTCAGATCAAGGCGACCATCGAGCAGGAGGACGTCCGCCTCAGCATCGGCGGCGGCGACGCCCGGTGCGACGGCGAGGTGCACGACTGGTCGGCGCACGGCACGCTCCGGCTCACCCCGACCGTGCACGCCGGCGAGGCACTGGCCAAGGCCGAACTGCAAGAGATCCGCTTCGGCGGCGGACTGCTGCCCCGGTCGATCGACACGGTCGCGCAGGACGCCCGCCCGGTCCGAGTGATCGACCACCGGTAGCCACCGCCCGCGGTGCGCGCGTACGCCCCTCCGGTAGCCGCCGCTACCGGACCCCGGGCGTCAGCCGCGGCCGCGGCCGTGGCCGGACAGGTCACGTCAGCTCAGGTCAGGTGAGGTCAGCTCAGGTCCCGCCGGCGGGACCGGGACCGACCCGTCGAGACCCGTCAACGGCACGCGGGCGCCTCGCCCGTCATCGACATGAAGGCCACCGTCTGACACCCCGGGTCCGTGTCCGGACGCCCGGTCGACCAGTCCACCGCCGTCGCCGCCCCGGCCGCGCACAGCAGCAGCGCCAGGACGCCCGTCATCGCGCGCTTGCTCAGCCGGCGCACGGCACGTTCCACAGAAACCGTTCCATGGCGGCATCATCACCCCGCCCCCACCACCCCACAACTCGACGTGAGCGACCGGTCACGGTCCGCCCGCTCGACCTCCCGACCCCCACGGACCTCACGGACCTCCCGCCCTTCCCGGACCTCCCGGCCCTCACGGCGCGCTCCGTGCCGCGCTGCCCGCCGCGGAGAACTCGCACCACACCGCCTTGCCGTCGCCCCGGGACTCCACCCCCCAGTGCGTGGCCAGCGCGTCCACCAGCAGCAGCCCCCGCCCCGTGGTCGCCGACTCCCCCGGGGTGCGCCGGCGCGGCCACACACTGGAGCGGTCCTTGACCCACAGCCGGATCCGCCGGACCGGCTCCGGCAGCACCTCCATCGTCAGCACCGCTCCGCCTTCGGTGTGCAGCAGGGCGTTGACCAGCAGCTCTCCCGCCGCCAGCTCCACGTCGTCGGCGAGTTCCGGCATGCCCCAGTCGCGCAGCGCCTGCCGCAGGGCGTAGCGGGCCTCCGAGAGCCCCTCCGGGTCCGCCTGGTGGACGTACTGGTGGATGCGCGGTGCCCGGTGCGTGCCCGGGTCGGGGGCCCGGCGCAGCACCAGCAGGGCCACGTCGTCGCCGGAGCCCCAGCGCTCCCACAGCCGGTCCGAGAGGTGGTCGGCGAGCGCCCCGGCCTCCTGGGGGCCGCTGCGGACCGCGTGGGCGAGGGCCTCCATGCCCTGGGTGATGGCGGTGCCGGGCTCCTCGACGAGCCCGTCGGTGCACAGGACGAGGGTCTCGCCGGGGACCAGGTCGAGCCGGGTCTCGGGGAACTCCTCCTGCTCGAAGACCGTGGCCAGGCCGAGCGGCAGGCCGCCGCGCACGTTGGGCCAGCCCGTTCGCCCGTCCGTGTGCCGGATGAGCGGTCCGAGGTGGCCCGCGCGGACCGCCCGTACGCCTCCGGTCTCCAGGTCGACCTGCGCGTACATGCAGGTCGCGAAGCGTTCGGTGTCCAGCTCGGCCAGGAAGCGGGAGGCGCGCGCCAGCACCGTGGAGGGCGGATGGCCCTCGCCCGCGTAGGCCCGCAGGGCGATGCGGAGCTGGCCCATGATGGCGGCGGCGTGGGTGTCGTGGCCCTGTACGTCGCCCACGACGATGCCGACGCGGTCCCGGGGGAGCGCGATCACGTCGTACCAGTCCCCGCCGACCTCGCGTCCGCTCCAGGCCGAGTGGTAGCGCACGGCGATCTCCCCTCCGATGATCTCGGGGATCCGGCGCGGCAGCATGGCCGCCTGCAGCATGGTGGCGAACTCGCGCTCCTGGTCGAAGAGGAGCGCCCGCTGGAGCGACTGGGCGACGATGCCCGCCAGGCCCAGGCAGAGGTTCCGCTCCTCGGGGCTGAAGTCGGTGCGGCGGCGGTAGAAGAGCACCAGCCCGCCGATGGCCTCGGCCTGCGCGATGAGCGGGAGGTAGGCGGCCGCGTCGTACTGGATGCGGCTCAGGTAGTCGGCGAGCAGCGGGAACTCTCCCGCCAGCTCCGCCAGCGAGGTGACGAAACGTGCCTTCCTGCTGAGCACCGCCTGCGACAGCGGCAGCGTGCCGTCGAGCCGGGTGAACTTGCGCTCGCTGAGGATCTCCAGGGACTCCCCGCTCAGCGCGATGATCTTGATGTGGCCGCCCTCGACCAGCCCCAGCGCCATCCCGTCGACGCCGAGCCGCTCCAGCGCGCCCGCGCCCGTCAGCGTGGCCGTCACGTCGTCGACCGTCACCGCCCGCGACAGGGCCTCCGTGGTCCGCTGCACGATGGTCGCCTGCTGGGCGCGCGCCGACTCCAGCTTGCGCAGCACCGTGAGGTGGGCGAGCTCGGCCGTCGCGTCCCGGACGATGCCGACGATGCGCACCGGGAGCCCCTCCGCGTCCCGCAGGACCCGGCCCTGGGTGTGCGTCCACTGGTCGCGGCCGTCGCGCCGCTGCACCGTGAAGTACTGGCCGTACGTCTCCTCCCCGCCGTCCAGTGCGCCCTGGACGGCGTCCCTGAGCCGCGCGGCGTCGTCGAGCGGGATCCGCAGCCCCAGGCTGTCGGGGGTGCCGTCGAAATCGTCCGGCTCCAGGTCGAAGACCGCCATCCCGGCCTCGTCCATGGCCAGGGTCCCGGCGCCCAGGTCCCACTCGAAGCTGCCCATGCCGTTGAGCGCGAGCCGCTCGCCGGGGCCGATGAGGGGCTGCCGGGCGCTCCCGGCGCTCCCCGCGCCTGCGGGGCCCTCCGGTCTCTTGTCGCGTCGCTCCGCCGCTGCCACGAGACTCACACCACCTAACGGCCGGGCCAGCACGGCTGGGAAATGAGCCGCTCCCACTCCTCGTCAGGATGCCCCGGAAGGGTGCGTCCGGCCTCCTGCCAGCGCTTGACGAGGGAGAGGTAGATCATCGAGGGGTCGTACGGGGCCTGCGCGTGCTGGGCCTGCGCGTGCTGGGCCTGCGCGTGCCGGCCGAGCGGGTGCCGGTCGTGCGGGTACGGGTCCTGCGGGTACGGGTCCTGCGCGTACGAGTCCTGCGCGTACGGGGGCGCCGCGTACGGGGACTGCCCGTACGGCTGCGGGGGCGCCGCCCTCGTCGTGCCGGGCTGCTCCGCACGGCTGGCCGGGATCCTCACCCAGCCCCGGCCCTGTGCGCGCTCATCGCTCATCGCGGACCCCTCTCACGTCGTGTGACTGGCTCTCACGCTCTGTGCCCGGCGGTCGGAGCCCGGTCGGTCCGGGGCGCGCCGGTGGAACCCGTCCGCGGGCTCCGGGCCCCCAGACGCTTGCGGACTCCTGACACCAGTCTCCCCGCCGTGAAGCCGGCACCGTGCACGAATCGCATGGAAGGGCCGAATGAGGGAGCGGTCAGCAGCCCCGCGAAGAACAGCCCCGGCCACGAGGACTCGAAGCCGGCACTCAGCTCCGGCGTCCCGCTCTCCCCTACGGTGGCCAGCGCGGCCCGCAGCCCCGCGTCGAGCAGCTCCAGCCGGGCCAGGTCCGGGGTGAAGCCGGTCGCCGCGATCACGTGCGAGGTGTCCAGGACGACGGACTCCCCGGCGGCGCTGGACAGCCCGAGCCGGGTCCGCCCGCCCGCCGGGACCGCCCGCTGCAACCGGTGCCCGAGCAGGACCGGGACCCGCCGCTCGAAGCGCTCCCGCAGCCACCAGGCTCCGGCCGGGCCCAGTGCGGTCGCCGCGATCCGCTCCCGGGTGGGCGCGGGCAGCCGGCGCACCGCCCAGGGCAGCTCCGACCAGGCCCAGCTGCGCCATCCGGTGCCCAGGCCGCTGTGCGGATCGCGCAGGGAGCGCAGCGGGGGCCGGTGCAGCGGCTGCGGGACGGTGTTCCAGTTCAGCCGGGAGCGCCGGGCCACGAGGCACGGCCGGGCGCCGTTCTCCGCGAGCAGGGCCGCGGTCTCCAGGGCCGCCTGCCCGGCGCCGAGCACGGCGACCTCGCTGCCGGCGAAGCGGGTCAGGTCGCGGTGGCCGCTGCTGTGGGAGTAGTGGGCCGCGGGCAGTTCCCGTAGCGCCTCGGGATACCGGACGAACGGCATCACGCCCACGGCCAGCGCGACCGTCCGGGCGAGCAGCGGCGGCCCCTCGGCGGTGCGGATCAGGAAACCCCCGCCCTGCGGGGTGACTTCGGTGACGGTCGCCTCCTCCACCGGGGGTGTCGCATGCCGGGCGAACCAGAGCCCGTACGCGCTGAACGTCCCGATGGGCAGCGGAGTTCCGTGTTCGGCGGCGATCCCGCGGCCCGCGCAGTACTCGGCCAGCGTGTAACGCCCGTCGGGCGCAGAGAGGTTGGAGGACCACGGCTCCGACTTGAGGTACATGCCCTCGGGCATGTGGTCCCGCCAGGAGGCCATGGGCCGTCCGAGGATCCGCACCCCGAGCCCCGCACCGGCCGCGTGGGCGGCGATCGACAGCCCGTACGGCCCCGCTCCGACCACCACGAGGTCGTCCATCCGTGTCACCGCAGTCCCTCCAGCCTCATGGTTCATCCCCTGCCACCGGCGCCCCGCGCCGGCCTGCGCCCCTACGGCGTCACCGCTTCACGGCGTCACGGCCTCACCGCGTCACCGCGTCACGGCCTCACCGCGTCACCGCGTCACCGCGTCACGGCCTCACCGCGTCACCGCGTCACCAGCTCGTCCGGCTCCGCCGGGGCCTCCGGCGGTGCGGACCGGGGGCCGGTAGCGCCGGAGGTCCCGGCCGCGGCGGGCGGGGGCACTTCCCGGCCCCGCTGGCGCGGGGCACGGACCACCGCCCGGGCCGTCCGGCGGCCCTGCGCGGGGACCCCGCGCAGCACCCGCAGGCCCTTGACCGCACCCCGCCCCAGGAAGGCGGCGAGCATCGCCAGGAACGGCATCGGGTCGTCGGCCGCGAACCACGCCGCCTCCACCCGCCCCCGCTCCCGGCCCCGGCGCGCGGGGGCCGCCGCGGCCGTCCGTACGGACCGCCCCGGCGCGGCGCCCGTACCGGCGCCCCCTCCGGCGGGCGGGGCCGGGGGGCGGCGCGGGAGGGAGCGGCCGCGTACCGCCGCGAGCAGGGCGTAGTTCTCCGCCACGAAGACCCGGCCCGGTCCGCCGGACGGTTCCGGGACCCGCTGGCCCGTCAGATCCAGGTACATCGCCTGGACCACGTCCAGGCCGCCCGCGTCGGTGAAGAGCCGGAACTGGGCCCCCGGACGCGGGTTGAAGTCCACCAGGCGGAAGACGCCGCGCTCGTCCCGGCGGAAGTCCAGGTCCAGGATCCCCTGGTAGCCGAGCCGCTCGGCGAGCCGCAGCCCCGCCTCCTCCACCGCCGGATCCGGCAGCCACCGCCCGACCGCCGTCAGGCCCGTCCGCACCGGCCAGGACAGCTCCTTGCGCCCCGACCCGGTGATCAGCGGACGCCCGCCCCGGGCGAACGCGCCGTGGAAGAACCAGTCGGTGTCCGGCCCGGCCGGCAGGAACCGCTGGAGCAGCAGCCGGCTCCCCGCCTCCGCCGAGCGCTCGTACAGCCGGCGCGCCTCGGCGGCGGCGTGGAGCAGGGTGGTGCTGCGCAGGCCCGTGCCCTGGGGCAGCAGCCACGGCCGGCTCCACTTGGCGATCACCGGGAGCCCCAGCCGCCACGCGGCCTCCGCCGCCTCGGCCCCGCTCGCCGGGATCACGGTCTCCGGATGCGGTACGTCCCACCGGGCGCAGAGCCGCGACAGCTCGGCCTTGTCCGCCACCCGCGCGGGCAGGTCGTCGGGCTGATGGGGAATCCGGAAACGATCCGTCAGCATCGGCCCGACCCGGGACACCGCGATCGCGCTCAGGTCGTCCATGGCGATGAGCACCGCCGGGCGGCCGATCCGCTCGGAGACCCCGGTCAGGCACTCCAGCAGCGCCTCGGGCGCCTCGGGGTCGACGCCGCCCGAGGGCCCGGGGTGCACGGCGCGCAGGTAGCGCGAACGCCCCATGGGACCTCCCCCGGCCTCGACGACGGCATGGACCTCCACACCCGTGCGCCCAAGGGATCTGACGGCGCCGAGGGTTCCGTGGTGGAACGGATTCCGATCGAGTCTGAGCAGAACTGCGGGCACTTGGCTGGGATGCGCGTGCATGGGAACGGTGTCTTTCACCTAGTCGGACCAAGCGGGGAGGGTGCGCACGTGCGAATGGCCTAGGAAGTGGTCACCGGACAGGCCATTCGTCAGATGTGATGCCTAACGTCTTTGGTAAGCACACCGATTCAGGAAAGCTCGGGAGACGCCATGCCCAGACCACGCCGCCGACTGGCGAGCACCTGCATCGGAACGGTGACGGCCGGACTGCTCGCCACCGGGGCCGCCCTCGCGGCACCCGAGGAGCAGAGCACCGGATCCGACATCGCCATGGGCGCCTACCTCGACTACGGGCCGCCCGGAGTGGCGCGCATCCCGTTCCTGTCGAACTGGCTCGGCGGCAAGGAGATCCGGGTCGGGCACACCTATCTGCCCGGTGACCAGTGGGCCGGCATCGAGGGCAACGTCAGCTTCCTCGACGACTGGGCGCAGTGGCGGCGCCAGCGGGACGACCGGCTGTTCGTCCTCAACGTGCCCATGCAGGCGCGGAACGAGGACCGGGTCCCCGACCGCGAGGTGGCCCAGCTGATCCGGGCGGGCGCGGAAGGCCAGTACGACCGGCACTTCAAGAAGCTCGCCGAACGACTGGTGGCGCTGGGCGTCCCGGACACGGTGATCGTGCTCGGCTGGGAGATGAACGGGGTCACGTACACCCACCGCTGCGGACCCGACCCGGAGAACTGGAAGGCGTACTGGAAGCGCGTCGTCAACACGATGCGCTCCGTCCCCGGCCAGAAGTTCAAGTTCGATTTCACCCCGAACCGCGGCACGGACGCGATCGGCTGGACCAAGTGCTACCCGGGCGACGACGTGGTCGACATCGTCGGGATGGACTCGTACGACCAGGGTCCCGGCCGGAACTTCGACGAGCAGATCAGCCAGCCGTACGGGCTCCAGCAGCACGTCGACTTCGCCCGAGCACACGGCAAAGAGATCTCGTACCCGGAGTGGGGACTGTTCCGCAACGGGGACAACCCGGAGTACATGCGGCGCATGCTGCAGTGGATCCAGAAGCAGAAGCCGATGTACCACACCATCACCGACTACTGCCCGCACGGCGTCTGGCAGTGCAAGCAGAACCCGGCCTCGGCGAAGGTCTTCCGCGACGCACTGACCCCGGAGCGGCCCGACCCGGTGATCCCGACCCCGGTCGTCCCGACCCCGGTCGTCCCGACCCCCGTGGTGCCCACGCCGGTCGTCCCGACCCCGCAGGTCCCCACGCCGGAGATCCCGACGCCGGTCGTCACCCCGCCGGTCGTGGTCCCCAGCCCGGAGGTCCCGAGCCCGAGCCCCGTCGAGCCCAGCCCGGCGGTCCCGAGCCCGGTCGCCCCGAGCCCGGTCGCCCCGAGCCCCGTGGAGCCCAGCCCGGCCGAGCCCAGCCCCGTCCTCCCGAGCCCGGTCGTCCCGACGCCCTCGCCCGTGGTCCCGAGCCCGGTCGAGCCCAGCCCGGTGGTCCCGAGCCCGGCCGAGCCCAGCCCGGCCGAGCCCAGCCCGGTCGTCCCGAGCCCCGTCGAGCCGAGCCCGCTGGTCCCGTCCCCCCAGGTCAGCCCGGTCGTCCCGGAGGTCCCGAGCCCGAGCCCCAGTCCGGTCGTGCCCAAGCCGGATCCCGTGGTGCCTTCGCCGGTGCCCAAGCCGACGACCCCGCCCGTACCGCCCGTACCGCCCGTGCCGTCCGTACCGCCCGTCAACACCACGGAGTGGTGCGTGCCGATCAACTTCGGCGAGTGGCTCTCCAAGCTCGTCGGCAAGCAGTCCGTCTGCGTCAAGGTCGACTGGGGCAAGGAGTCCGGCTTCTGGCCCTTCTAGGCGGGGCGTTCGGGTCATCGGACCCGCAGTTCGTTGAGCCGCGCCCGCCAGTCCCTGGCGGCCGGCAACGCCTCCCGCAGTACGTCCACCGCCCGCTCGCGCCCCGTCACCTGCGACTCGTGCAGTCGCAGCAGGGGCGCGAGCGCGGCCGTGGCCATCAGGAAGCGCTGGTTGACCACCGTCCGCGGCCGCCAGTGGTTCTTGTACGGTTCGTTGCCGCGCAGGAAGCTCACCACCGGGCGGCCTTCGGCGAGCGCCCGGGTGGTCTCGTAGCGCAGCAGCAGGGTGGCCACGTCCACCTTCCGGTCCCGCAGGTCGGGATCGGCGCCGTAGAGGTAGCCGCCGCTGAGCGCGCCCGAGAGCAGGGTGAGGTTGGCTGCCACCACCTTCCCGTCGAGCCGGAACTCGGCCAGCCGCCCCTCCCCCGCGCGCACCATCCGCCGCGTGGCCCGGGTCAGGTGTTCGGCGAAGCGGGGCTTGAGGTGTTCGGGGGTCACCCCGCGGCCCCGCCACTGCTTCTCGTGCAGCCGCAGCAGGGTCCGTACCGCTCGGGGCACTTCCTGCTCGGTGACCTCGTGCTCCTCGATCCCGGCCGCGTCGGTCTTGCGGAGCTTGGCCCGCACCCGCTGGGCGCCGGAGGAGGGCATCCGCTTGACCAGCTCGTCGAAGGGCATGGCCGGCAGCTCCATGCACGTGGAATCGGTGAGCTTGCTGCCGATCCCGGGCCAGGCCGCGTACACGGCCTCCGCGGCGGCCCCGGGCCGCACCTCGCGCAGGTCCACGACGGCGCCCCGGGCGGCCCGGTGCAGGCCGTTGGCCAGGGCCGGGACGACCTGGTCGGCGCACTCCGCGGCCACGAGCACGTCGAAGTAGTCGGTGATGCCCCCGCCGAGGGGCACGAGCAGCGGCAGCGGCCGGTGTACGAGCATCAGCGCGGCCGCACCGACCAGCTCCTCCCCGCGCCGCACCAGGACGATGCGGAGCCGGCCGTCCTTGCCGTAGGACAGCCACCAGGAGTGCAGCCAGGCGTGGCTCTGGAACGGGGTGGCGGTGGGACAGGCGCGGGCGAGCCGGTTCCACGGCTCCTCCAGCGCGGCGAACTGCCGGGGATCGCGGCACAGCGTCACCGACAGGGCCCCGGCGGAGCCGGTGGTCATCGCACCGACTCCTTCTCCTTGGCCGCGGCCGGCTCACCCTGCGCGGGCAGCGAGGCGTACTCCTCGACGGTCTCCGCGGGGGTCTCCTCGACGAGCCCCCCGACGGGACCCTCGCCGCGCCGCCGGGCGGCCGTCGGCCGGGCCAGCAGCCACAGCCCGCCCAGCAGCCCGCCGGCGCACAGGCCGACGGCCCCGCTGAGGGCGGGGGACGCGGAGGCGGGGGCGCTGGGCGCGACGGCCTGGTTGAAGAGGAGCAGCTGCACGCCGGTGTTCTTGGCGGCCTGGTTGCTGCTCAGCGAGAGGGCGTCGGCCACGGCGTTGGCGATGTCGGCCGCCTCGCCGGCGCTCTTCGCGGTCCCGGTGATGGCGATCATCGGGGACTCGGGAGAGGTCTCGGCGCGGACCTGGGTCCGCAGCTTCTGCACGCCGATGCCCGCGCGGGGCTGGGCGTAGGCGAGGGTCGAACTGCTGGTGGCGATGCGGGCGTAGGCCTGGGCGAAGCCGAGGGCGGTGGCCGGCTCGGTGGTGTCGTCGGGAACCGCGACGACGTAACTGGTGGCGGCGTACTCGGGCGCCTTGAGCACCCCGTACGCCCCGCCGGCGGCGAGCCCCAGCAGCGCGGCGGCGGGCAGCGGCCACCACGCGGGCGGCGGCAGCAGCCGTACCCGGCGCCGGTGGGTGGACTTCTTCTGGTCGGCGGTGTCCGCCATGTGCGTGCCTCTTTCCTGGTGGACGTGTACTTGCTTCGGGACCCGGTCCGGGCCCCTACGGGTTCGGCTCAGCCGATGTCGCCACCGGCGGCGGGCAGACCCAGCCCCGCCGGGGGCACATCCAGCCCCTCCCGGGCCAAACTCAGCCCCTCCGGCATGTGAGGAGCAGGGGTCCGGGGGCCGGCCCCCGGCAACGGCGCCGCACGGCCCGAGCCGGCCTGGGCCAAATCCAGGACCTCCGGCGTGTGAGGAGCAGGGGTCCGGGGGCCGGCCCCCGGCAACGGCGCCGCACGGTCCGGACCTGCCGGGTCGGCGCCCCGAGACCCCCGGCCGGGACCGGGCAGCGCCACCGCCCTCCGGGACCCGGCCGGCGAGCCGGCCATCGCCAGGTCGTACACCCGCAGCAGCTGCTCCGCGCTCCGGCCGATGTCGTAGCGCCGCACCACCCCGGGCGGCGGCAGCCGCCGGACGCCGGCCTCCATGTGCCCCCGCAGCGCCGCGACGAGCTCCTCCGTGCCGGTGCCGATCCGCCGCGCCCCGGGCGCCTGCGCCGCGGGCAGGTCGTCGATCGCCGGGCAGGTGACGTGCAGCACCGGCAGCCCCGCCGCCAGCGCCTCGATCACCGCGAGCCCGAAGGCCTCCTCCTTCGACGGGGACACGAACACGTCCATCGCCGCCAGCAGCGCCGGAATCCCCGGGGTCCGCCCGTCGGTGCTGTCGCCCAGCGGATCCCGCTCCCCCAGGAGGTGGATCCGGCTCTGCGCCCCGAGCTCCGCGGCGAGCCGGCGCAGCGCCGCCCGCTCCGGCCCGTCCCCGGCGAGCAGCAGGTGCGCGCCGGGCAGCGCGGCCACCGCCCGGACCAGGACGTCGAACCGCTTCCCCGGCACCAGCCGGCCGACGCCGCCGACCACGAAGGCCCGTTCGGGCAGTCCGGTCCGGGTCCGGGTGGCCCGCCGTACGCCCTCGTCGAAGCGGAACCGCACGGCTTCGATCCCGTTCGGCACCACGTGCACCCGCCCCGCCGGCACCCCCCAGGCCTCCAGGCGGGCCGCCACGGTGTCCGATACGGCCACGGTCGCGGCTCCCAGCCGCTCGCTCGCCAGGTACAGGCCGCGCACCCCGCCCGTCAGCGGGCGGCCCTCGATCTCGCCCGCGCCCAGGGAGTGTTCGGTCGCCACGCTCACCCGTACGCCCGCGAGCCGGGCCGCGAGGCGCCCGTACACGCAGGCCCGGTACAGGTGGGTGTGGACCAGGTCGTAGCGGCCCCGCCGGATGAACTTGACCAGCTTCGGCATCGCCCCCAGGTCGCGGTTGCCGCGCATCCCGAGGTGCACGACCCGCACCCCGTCCGCGCGCAGCCCCTCCGCGACCGGCCCTGGGTTGGTCAGCGTCAGGACGTCGCAGCGCATCGGCATGTGCCGCAGCAGCAGCCGCAGTTGCTGTTCGGCTCCGCCGACGCCGAGCCCCGTGATGACGTGCAGCACCTTCCCGGGGCTCACAGGTGCACCGCCCGCCGCAGCTCGCGCACCTGGTGGCGCACCTGCTTGATCCGCAGGCGGGGGCCGCCGTCGGCCTGGCTGATGTGGGTGCGGGGCATCGCGTGGGGTCCGGCGAGCCGGCCGGGGTCGATGGCGCAGGCGTACCCGTACCCGGCGGCCCGGGTCGCGGCGACGACCCGCGCGTCGAGGTGCCCGTACGGGTAGCAGAATCCGGCGGGCAGCGTCCCGGTCAGCTCCCGGATCAGCTCGCGGCTGCCGCGCAGCTCCTGCGCCAGTACGTCGTCGGGGGCCGCGGTGAGGTCCTGGTGGAGCAGCCCGTGCGAGCCGATCTCCTGTCCGGCGGCGGCGACTTCGCGGATGCCCTCGGCGGTGAGGAGGGGCTTGCGGGGGCCGAGCGGGTCCCAGACGTTGTCCACGCCGAGCCGCCCGGGCAGGACGAAGAGGGTGGCGGTGCAGTCGTAGCGGCGCAGCAGCGGCAGCGCGCGGGTCAGGAAGTCGGTGTAGCCGTCGTCGAAGGTCAGCCCGACCAGCCCGGCGCCCCGTCCGGCGGCGCGGGCCCGCAGCAGCTCGCCGACGGACACCCCGCGCAGCTCCCGGGAGCGCAGCCACAGCAGCTGGGCCTCCAGCGCGTGCGGGGTGACGGTGATGCCGTACGGGTCCTCCGCGGGATCGGTGAACTCGGCGACGGAGTGGTACATCAGGACCCACGGCGCGCCGGTGCGGCGGGCGGGGGCCGCCGCGGCGCGGGGCGCCGTTTCGGTGTCAGCGGACATTGCGGAACCTCTGGGTGAGCTGGGAGGTGAGGTGAGCGGTGAGCTGGGCGAGCTGGCCCGGCAGGGCGGTGACCTCCAGGGCCCTCATGGCCATGCCGGTGGCTCCGAACATGGCCGGGACCAGCAGGCAGCCGAGGGCGGCGCTGACCAGCGGGTCGGGGATCATCGGCCCGGCGATCCAGCCGGTGGCGCAGGCGGCGAGGGCCGCGACGGAGAGCCGGCCGATACTGATGGCGACCCGGCGGACCTGGATGGCGATGATCCGCGAGCCGAGGCCGGTGAGCAGCAGCGCCGCGGTGGTGGAGATGCCGGCGGCGTTGGCGGCGGCGATCCCGTAGGTGCCCCACCAGCCGACGGCGAAGGCTCCGGCGACGATGTTGACGAGGAGTCCGGCGCCCATGGCGAGGGCGGGGAACCAGGTGGGCCGGGCGGTGGAGAAGAAGGGCCGCGAGAGCGCCCCGACGAGGCAGTGGCCGAGCAGCCCGAGGCCGTAGACCCGCATGACGGAGGCGGTGGCCTCGGTGTCGGCGTGGGTGAACGCCCCGCGTTCGAAGAGGACGTGGATGATCTGGGGGGCGTACCCGATGACGAGTGCGGTGCCCATGAGGACGGCGAGCGAGGCGAGCGCGAGGTCCTGCTCGACCCGCCTGCGGGCCTTCTCCCGCTCCCCGCCGGCCATGGCCTGGGCGACCACGGGGAAGGTGACGGTGCAGATCATGAGGGAGAGCACCATGGGCATCTGCGCGACTTTTTGGGCGTAGTTGAGGTGCGAGATGGCCCCGGGCGGCAGCCCGGCGGCGAGGAACCGCTCGACGAGCACCTGGGACTGGCGGAACACGGCGAAGAAGATGACCGGGGCGATGACCCCGAAGGCGATCAGCGTCGGCCGGTCCCGGTCGCGCTGGCTGCGCGGGGGACCCGCAGCCAGCACGGCCCGGGGCGGTCCGAAGCCCACGTTGCGGATGAAGGCGGGCAGTTGGACCAGGACCATCAGCACTCCGCCGACGGCGACCCCGGCGGCCGCGGCGCGCACCCCCCACAGGGCGTGCAGGGCGACCATGGTCCCGATGATGCCGACGTTGTAGGACACGTAGATGGCGGCGGGCGGCACGAAGGAGCGGTGCGCTCTGAGTGCGGCGCTGAAGTAGCCGGCCACTCCGAAGGACAGCACGGTCAGAGCGGTCCACCGGGTGCATTCGACGGCGAGCCCGGGGTCGGGCAGCCCCGGCGCGAGCACGCCCACGACGAGCGGCGCGGCGACGATGAGCACGGAGGCCACGGCGGCCAGGAGCACCAGCAGCCGCGGCAGCGTGGCCCCCACGAGCAGGCGTACGGGATCCTGCGCGCGGGCCTCCTGCCGGGTGAGCCCGGCCCTGCTGGAGGCCCGGCGGGCCAGGGCGTAGCTGAAGGCGGGCACCATCAGCAGGGCCATGGCGTCCTCGATGAGCAGCGTCGAGGCCATCTCGGGGACGGTCCAGGCGATGAGGAAGGCGTCGCTGTCGTGCCCGGCTCCGAAGAGGTGCGCGATGGTCTGGTCGCGGACCAGCCCGAACACGGCCCCGGCGGCGGTGAGTCCGGCGGTGACCGCGGCCGCCTTGGCGAGCGCGCCGCCGCTCCCCGAGCGGGCCCCGTCGGCCGGCTCCTCGGGGCCACCGTCCCGGCGCCCGCCCCCGGCCGCGGCGCGCACGCCGTCGTCCCGCCCGGCGGCGGCGCCCGGATCCCGGCCCGGCCCGGCCCGCAGGGACCCGGCCGCCGCAGGGCCCAGTACGGGCCCGCGCACCGCTTCCGCGGCGCCCGGCTCCCCGCCCGGCGGCGCGGTCCCGACGGACCCGGCGGGCCCCGGACCCGGAGCGACGGCGGCCCGGTCGAGTCCCGGGCCGGGGCGGCCGGTGGCCACGACACGGCCGGCTCCGGCGTCGCCGGCGGGGGCGGGCATGCCCACGTGCGCGGCGCCGCGTCCGGCGGACAGCGGCCCGCCGGAGGCGGCCACGCGGCTCGTCATCTCGGCCTGCCCCATGGACGGCGCAGCGGTGGCCGCGGGGGGCAGGGGCGGGTGCGTCGGACGGCCCGCAGCCGCGGCGACCTCGGTCGCCGCGGCTGCGGGCCGCCGCCAGGGCGTCGTATCCGTCACCGGCCGGCCGCACCCTCGGGGACCGCGGCCCGGGCGGGCGCGCCCGGACCGCGACCGGAGGCGGCCGCGTCGGCGCGCCTGCGTCCACGGGCACGGACACGGGCCCCGACACGGGCCCGGCCGGCGGGGACGAGCTCACCGGTTCCGCCCCCGGAGGGGAGGGCCCACCAGGCCGCCAGGCCGATGATCACTCCGGTCAGGACGGTCGACGGGCCCCCGATGTCCGCGTAGAGGAAGTCGGTGAGCTGCCACACGAGCAGGCCGGTCGCGACCAGCCCGCAGTCCCGTACCGCGGAGGATCCCGACAGGCACCGCCGCAGGCCGGCCACCAGCAGGGCCAGCCAGCCGCCCGTCAGGGCGATGAGCCCGATCAGCCCCTGCTCGCTCAGCACCAGCAGGTACATGTTGTGCGGGGACAGCAGCGGCTGGCGGATGTAGCCCTGTCCCGCGCCCGCGGTGTCGCTGCCGGAGGACAGCGCCAGCCCGGAGTGCGAGTCCCGGTTGGCCGGGAATCCCTTCAGCCCCACCCCCACCGCCGGCATCTCGCGCCACATCGACCCGGCCGCGGCCCACATCGTGTAGCGGTCGGTGACCGACTGGTCGGGGGCGTCGGAGACCTGCGTGATCGAGTTCAGCCGCTCCGCGACCATCGCGGAGCCGACGCCGAAGCCGCCCACGAGCACCACCCCGGCGGCGGCCAGGGCGAGGAGCACCTTCAGTGCCCGCCGGATCCCGGCCAGCGCCATCACCAGCCCGGCCGCGGCGAAGGTCGCGATCCAGGCACCCCGGCTGAAGGACAGCACCAGCGGGAGCACCAGGACCAGCGCCGCCGCGCCCGAGGCCCGCCGGACCCGCGCCGGGAGCCCCGGCGCGAGCGCGCCGGCCGTCGCGACGACCAGGCCGTAGGCCACGACCGTGGCCATGCCCATGACGTCGCCGGGTCCGAAGGTGCCCACGGCGCGGATGTCCTCGCCCTGGTACGAGGCCCCGGTGTGGGTGGCGAACTGCACCACGCCCACCGCTCCCTGGACCAGTGCCAGCACCACGAAGCACCCCGCGGCCAGCCGGAACTCCGAGGCGCTGCGCACCAGCAGCACGATCGCCGCCGGGACCAGCACGAACACCTGGAGGTAGCGCACGAACCCGGGCAGGGCCGCGTACGGGTCCCCCGCGGTCACCGTCGCGACGGCGAGCCCGACGGCCGGGAGGCCGAGGACGGTCACCCCCAGCGGGCTCAGCGGCCGGACCCGGCCCCGCAGGGCCTGGACCGCGCAGACGAAGACGAGCAGCAGCGAGGCGGCGTCGGCCGGACCGACCTTCCCGGAGGCGGTGGCGTCACCCGCCGGCACGGGGACCAGCAGGGCCAGTACGGTCGCGGCGAGCGGCAGCAGCGGCCAGTGCCGGCGCAGCAGATCGGCGGTGTCCGGGCAGGACCATGACGTCGGGGACGTCGGTGCGGCAAGGCTCATGCTTTAGCTGCCCCCCAGCCGGAAGCGGAAGAAGGAGGCCGCGGTGCGGGCCAGGATCCACAGGTCCTGCCACAGCGACCAGGTGTCGATGTAGTGGTTGTCGAAGCGCGCCCGGTCCTCGATGGAGGTGTCCCCGCGCAGCCCGTTGATCTGGGCGAGGCCGGTGATGCCGACCGGCATCCGGTGCCGGGCCTCGTACCCGGGGTGGACGCTGCTGAACTTGGCCACGAAGAAGGGCCGTTCGGGGCGCGGACCGACCAGGCTCATGTCACCCGTGACCACGTTCCACAGCTGCGGCAGCTCGTCCAGCGAGGACTTGCGCAGGAAGGAGCCGACCGGGCTCATCCGGCAGTCGCCCGCGACCGTCCAGCGGGTGGCGGACTCGTGCGCGTCGGCGCGCAGGGTGCGGAACTTCAGCAGGGTGAAGGGGCGTCCGTACAGCCCGACCCGCTCCTGCCGGAAGATCACCCCGGGCCCGTCGGAGATCCGTACGGCCAGCGCGCAGACGCCCATCACGGGCGCGGCGGCGAGCAGCGCGATCGCGGCGAGCGAGGAGTCGATGACCCGCTTCGCGTACCGCTCGACCGGCCGGCCCGGACGCGGCAGCAGCGGCTGCACGGCGTACCCCCACAGCTGGTCTGCGGGCTGCGCGACGCGCATCCCGGTGACCTTGGCGGTGCCCGCCGGGTCGGCGAGCCAGAGCCGGCAGCCGTGGTCGTGGAAGAGCCGGACCAGGGAGGCCGTGCGTTCGTCGGCCTCGGGCGGGCGGGTGAAGACGGCGTGCCGGACGGAGTTCTGGATGACGGCCCGCCGGATGTCCTCGTGGGTGGCCAGTACGGGCACTCCCGCGGCCCCCTCCCCGTCGGTCCCGGTGTCCGCGAGCCCCACGGGGCGCAGTCCGTACTCGGGGCGCCCGTGCAGGGCGGCGGCGACCGCGCTCGCCCCGGCGCCGGGTCCGACGACCAGCGCGGAGGCGGGACGGCGGGCGCGGGTGCGGCGGCGGAGCTGGTTGACGACTCCGCGCCCCGCGCAGGCCAGTACGACCTGGACGCAGACGGCGCCGAGCAGCGCGCTCCAGCCCAGGGCGTCGCCCGGGGCGGCGGCGGCCAGCACGGCGGCGGCCGCGCACCACACGGCGGCGGCCCGCCCGGCGAGCGCGGGCAGTTCGAGGAGCGCGGAGGGGGCGAGCCGAGGCCGGTACAGCCCGGCCTGCGCGTGCAGCCCGACCAGGGCCAGGGCGAGGGGAGCGGCCGCCCCGAGGGGCAGCTCCGCTCCGGGCAGCGCCGCCACCGTCGCCGCGGCGGCGAAGGCGTCGGCGGCCAGCAGCGGGGCGATGCCGTCCCGGCGGCGCACCCGCCCCGGCCGTACGGTGGCCCGGGCGCGGTCGGCCCTGGGCCCGCGCGGGGGGTGGATGGCGGTCACGGAACGGCGGACGGCGGTGACGCCGGCGGCGGTACTGGTGGCCGTACTGGTCGCGGCGGCGGCGCCGGCGGTGCTCGTGCCGGTCACGCCGGCACCACTGGTGATGCCGGTGATGCCGCCGGGCCCCGTACCGCCCTGCCCGGTGTGCCGGGCGGGTGCGCTGTCCATCGTCATCGGCTGATGCGCTCCTGGTTCAAGGGCCGGGGCCTGCCCAGCAGTTCGTGATACAGACCGGTGACCGCGTCCGTGGTGCGCCGCACGTCGAATTCCATCCGCGCGTGCCGCTCGGCCTGTTCCCCGAGTGCGGCGAGCAGCCGCGGCTCGGCGAGCAGCCCGCCCAGGGCCTTGGCCAGGGCCGTCGGGTCCTCCGGTTCCACCAGGCACAGCCGTCCCTGGCCGGGCGGGAGGCTCTCCCTGGCACCGCTGACGTCGGAGACCAGAACCGGTCGGCCACAGGCCATGGCTTCGAGCGGGGCGAGCGCCATGCCTTCCCACCGCGACGGCAGTACAACGAGATCGGCGGCCCGAAGCCACGGCCGGATGTCGAAGGCGGCCCCCGCGAAGTGGACCGAGGGCGGGGCCCCGCGGCGCAGCCGTTCCATGTCGGGGCCGTCCCCGACGAGCACCAGACGGGCCCCGGGAACGGCTCCGAGCAGTTCCGGCCAGGCACGCAGCAGGACGTCCTGCCCCTTCTGCTGGCAGAGCCGGCCGACGCAGACGGCGAGCGGCCCCTCCCCCAGGAAGGCGGCGGGGAGCGGAAGTTCGGCGCGGGCCCTGGCCTTGTCCCGGACGGGGTCCGGGCCGCCGGGGCGGAAGTGGCGGAGGTCGACGCCGTTGCGGATCACCGACCAGCGGGCGGCGATCCCCTCGGACTCGCCGGTGCGGCGTTCGGCCTCGCTGACGCAGAGCACCCGGTCGGCCCAACGGGCCCCGAAGCGCTCCCAGCGCAGCGCGAGCGCGGCGGTGGCCCCGCCCACGGCGTCGAAGGACCAGGCGTGCGGCTGGAAGACGGTCGGGACGGACCCGCGGACGGCGAGCCGTCCGGCGAGGCCGGCCTTGGCGCTGTGGGCGTGCAGGATGTCGGGCCGGACCCGGCCGATCAGGCGGCGCGCGCCGAGCACTTCGGCGGCCAGGCCCGGTCCGGGGGCCCGCCCGGCACGCCAGGTGAGCACCTCGGCCCCGGCCTCGCGGGCGGCGTCCGCGAGCTGTCCGCCGCGCGGGCAGCCGACGTAGGTCCGCAGGCCGGCCGCGGACTGGGCGCGTACGAGGTCGACGACGACGCGGGCGACCCCGCCCTCGACCGGCTGGACGAGGTGGAGGACGGCCGGAGGCCGGGAAGGGGAGGGAGAAGGAGGAGGTGAAGAAGGCTGTGTCGGCACGTGGAGTGGTCTCCTGCGTTCAGCGGCGCGCGTCTGTCTGAACGAAGAGCACACCGAGGAAATGACCCTGGTTTTCGCCTGTGAACCCGAAGGTCAGGCTGCGGGCACCTCCGGACAGGGCGGGGCTCAGGTCGAACACGTCCGCGTCATATCCGAGGTTATTCATATGTTCGGGCTGTCGCACGAACGAGTGATCTCCGAATTCCGTGATCGTGGAATTCATAACATCATTAAAAGGATTTTCTCCGTCACTGAGACTGACCCTGCGGCCGCTGTCGGCGGTCACCGTGAGTGAATCCCCGAGCGTTCCGCGGTCGCCGTCGTACCCGACCACCCCGACCCGCCCCCGCGCACCGGGCGCCGCGTCCAGACCAGCGAGCTCCACCGTCTCGCCCGCCGCCTCGCCGGCCCCCGCGGCCAGCCCTTCGAAGCCGTCCCAGATCGAGACCCTGCGCACCGGCTCCTGCGGGTGCTCGTAGGCCACCACCAGCGTCCAGCCGCCCCAGGCGCCCATGTCCGAGTGCCCCATGGCGATGTTCAGCTGGGCCACCGTCCACATCCCGGCGCCGCCCTTGCGGACCAGCGGGGTCACGTCGGCGGAGGCCTGGTAGGCATCGCCGGCCGCGTCGCTGCGGTGCCCGATCGCCGTGTCGGCCAGCACTTCCTTGTAGGCGCCGCCCGGCTCGGCGACGAGCACCCGGCCGTTGTCCTGCGGCGGCTTCTGCTCGCCGACCCGCAGGTTCCCGCCCCAGTACAGCCGGGCGTACGAGACCTTCGCGCCCGCCGGGACCTTGAGCTCGGCCCGGGTGGAGTTGTAGGTGTCCGGGTCCTTGTCGACCTCGTCGTAGAACATCTCGTAGTCGCCGTTGGTCCCGGCCGCGCCCTTGTTGACCGCGGCGCACGGCTCGGCCTGCTCGGACTCCACCGCGCGGCAGCCGATGGACGAGTTCGAGGCCCGGACCAGGCCGCCGTGCTGCACCGCCTGGTAACGCTGGGTGAAAGGCACCCGGGGCGCCTCCTTGACCTGCGGACCTCGCGCACCCGGCGGTGCGGCGGCACCGGCATTCGCACTGGCGAGGGGCGCGTTCACCGAAAGCGTGAGGCAGGACAGCAGACCGAGCGTGCCGAGGATTCTGCGGGAGGAACCCATGACCCTGTCTCCATTTTCGATCAAGGGGACAAAACAGGAGTGAACTTTGTCAGAAGTCAGGAGGGAAATCACGCCGGACTCGCCCGTACGGCCTTTTGGGCGATAACACGCACCCTGGAGACGGGCGGGTCGTTATGGGTTGCACCATTGTTCGAACAGAAAGGAAAAACGGAGATGAAGAAGAGGCTGGTGCGCGGCACCACCCTGGCGGTCGCGAGCACCGCGCTGCTGATGGGCGGCGCGGGCCTCGCCTCCGCGCACGGCGGCGACGGCGCGACGGCGAACGGCTTCACCGGCGAGTCCCCCGGCGTCCTGAGCGGCAACCTGCTCCAGGTCCCGGTCCACGTCCCGGTGAACGTCTGCGGCAACACCGTGAACGTGATCGCCCTGCTGAACCCCGCGTTCGGCAACACCTGCGTCAACGCCTGACGTCAACCGTGCCGCCCGAAACTTCGGCATACGAGTGAAGAGACGCAACCCAAACCACCGTTGCGCCGTTGATCCGAGTGCTTGAGTACCGGGCAATCCTGCAAAAAAGGGACCATCATGATCAAGAAGTTTGCGGCCGGCGCAGCGGTTGCCGCCTCGTTCGTCGGTCTGGGTGCCGCCATGGCCCCGCAGGCCATGGCCATCGGCAACGACAACGGCATCAACACCGTGAACGGCAACGGCGCCTCGCAGATCTACGGCAACCAGGCGACCTACGGCAACATGAGCCCGCAGATGGCGCTCATCCAGGGCTCGTTCAACAAGCCCTGCATCGCCCTGCCCGCCAAGGCCAACGTCCAGTCCGTCCTGGCTCTGGTCAACGTCGGCGTCCAGGACATCCCGGTCCTGTCCAGCCCGCAGAACCAGCAGTGCACCGAGAACTCCACCCAGGCCAAGGGCGACGAGGCTCTCTCGCACATCCTCAGCAACATCCCGGTCCTGTCCGGCAACGTCTCCAACGGCAGCTGACAGACCGCGCCAGCTGACACAGCACCGCGCCAGTGGGGCCGTCGCACCTTCGGGTCGCGGCGGCCCCGCCGCATGTCGGGACCCGAATAGGGACCCTGGAGCAACCAGAAGAATCCGGCCACAATTCAGGACGCACGAGCATCTGAGTGAATTGGCCGGAGGCGCGCAAAAATCCCCGGTTTCTTTTCCCGGACCCACTCGTTGTTATTTCTGCAGCGGATAGACCTCTGCGGGAAGGAAACGAAAACAAATGACGTACAAGAAGGCAGTGGTGCTGGCCGCCGGCATTCTCATGGCCGCCGGTGCCGCCTCCCCCGCCATGGCCGACGCGGCTGCGGACGGCAAGGCCGTCGGCTCCCCGGGCGTCCTGTCCGGCAACGTGCTCCAGGTCCCGGTCCACGTCCCGGTCAACGTCTGCGGCAACACCGTCAACGTGATCGCCCTGCTGAACCCCTCGTTCGGCAACACCTGCGTCAACGCCTGACGAAGCGCCTGTGCCCGCAAGGGCAGACCTCCTCGGGGTGGCCTCGGAGTGCACGGCGGTGCACTCCGAGGCCACCTTCGATTCAGCACCGGCCGCAGGGCCGGTAGACAGGGAAGGACCCATGCGACAGGTACTGAGCCGACAGGTACTGGGCAAGGGGGTGCTCACCGCGGCCGCTGCGTCGAGTCTGCTGTCGATCGCGACCGGCGCGGCCTACGCACAACCCGGGGCGATGGCCGAGGCCTCCCATTCACCGGGCGTGCTGGCCGGCAACAGCGTCTCGGTACCGATCACCTTCTCGCCGAACGTGTGCGGCAACACCGTGGACGCCGGGGCGGGCCTCAACCCCGCCATGGGCAACAACTGCGCCACCACGACCGGCTCCGACGCCGGCCACGACTACGAGCGCTACCTCAGCCCGCAGCAGGCCGAGCAGGTCCGGCACTACGTCAACCAGCGCGACCAGCACGACCGGCGCGACGAGCACGAGGACCGGCACGAGCAGGGCGGCTACGGCGACCGCGGACCCGAGCAGCAGGGCGGCTACGGCGACGACGGACCCGGGCCGCAGGGCGGCCACGAGGACCACGGGCCCGGGCCGCAGGGCGGCTACGGAGACTCCGGCGACTCCGGCGAGGAGGAGTGCGACGACCACCCCGCCCCGGAGAAGCCCGAGCCCCGGCCGCAGCACGAGCCGGCGCCGCACGCCGAGCAGCCCCCGGCCCCGGCCACCCAGCACGCGCCCCCCGCGCCGCAGCCGCTGCCCGCGCCCGAGGCGGAGCACCCGGCGCCCGCTCCGGCGCCCGCGCCCGCTCCCGCGCCCGTGGAGCAGGCACCCGCGCCGCAGCCGGAGCCCGTTCCGGCACCGGCACCGGCACCGGCACCGGCACCTGCCCCCGTACCGGCACCGGTCGAGGAGGCCCCGCAGCCGCTTCCGGCGCCCGCGCCCGTAGTGGAGGAGGCTCCGCACACGCTCCCGGCTCCGGTGGAGGAGGCTCCCGCGCCGATGCCCCCGCACGGCAGCCAGGTCGTGGAGCACCCGGCGCCGGTAGTGCCCCCGGCCGACCAGCCGCCGGCGGGCCCCGCCGGTGACCTGCCCGTCGAGCTTCCCCCGGCGCCGCTGCCCGCCCCGGCGCCCGCCCCTGCCCCGGCGCCCGCCCCGGCCCCGGTTCCCGCGCCGGGACCCGCACCCGCGCCCGAGGCCGTTCCCGTGGCGGCGGTCCCCGCGGCCCCCGCGCGGCAGGAGCTGGCGGAGACCGGCGCCGGTCAGCCCGCCGGCGCCGCGGCCCTGGCCTCGGCCCTGATCCTGGGCGGCGCCATTCTGTACCGCAGGTCCCGTAACGCCGCCTGACGGCAATACCGGTAATCAGAAAAAATATCGGCCGGAGAGTCCCTTGTCGGATTCTCCGGCCGTTGCCGTGTTCGGTTCCGCGTTTCCGTGGCGCCGGGGAATCGTTAACCACGGCGAAAGTGGCGCGACGGTCGCCGCTGGTCGCCACCGGTCACCCATGGAAAAGGATTTTGAAAATGAAGCTCTCGAAGGTCGCCGCAGTCGTCGTCGGCTCCGTCGCCGCCCTCGGCGCCACCTCTCCCGCCTTCGCAACCACCGAGGCGCCGGCCGTCCCCATGAGCCTGACGAGCGGGCTGACGGCGGTCACCGACTCCGTGAACCCGGTATCGGCGGCGCTGCCCCAGACCGTGGGCAACGGACTGGCCGAGCAGGGCGAGAGCGTCGAGAAGGTCGTCACCACCGTCCAGAAGGTCAACGAGGTCCGCAACGACGCTCCGGCCGAGGTGATGAACCTCGCCAACGGGGCCACCCAGGCCTCCCCGCTGCTCGGCGGAGTGAAGCTCAACGGCGGGGCCAAGCACTGACCGTCCGGCCCGTTCTCCTGCCGACATGACTGTGGGCGCCACCGGCGAGGCCGGTGGCGCCCACAGTCACGTGGTGCGTCGAACGTCAGTCGTTGACGCAGACGTTGCCGAACGCCGGGTTCAGGGCGCCGATCACGTTCACGGAGTTGCCGCAGACGTTGACCGGGATGTGGACCGGGACCTGCGCCAGGTTGCCCGAGAGGACACCGGGGGAACCCACGGCCGCACCCTCGGCCTGGGAGTCGGCCATTGCGGAACCGGCGGCACCGGCCGCGGCGAGACCAGCGGTGGCCAGGACCAGGGCGGCCTTCTTGGCAGTGTTCATGGGAAGTGCACCTTCTCTTCGACGTTCTGCCCCGATTCCGAGGCTCACATCGAGCGAAACGGTCCACCTCCCCAGACGACACGGTTCCGCACGCGATCAGACCTGTTCAGCCCAATAGTCGTAACCGCGTGCGGATCCGTGTACGGATCCGGGTCCCTACGGAAGGAACTCGGCGAACGACGGGATCTCCGGGACGATGCCCGTGGGCGTACCGGGTACCGCCGGCACCGCGGGCACCGCGCCCGCGGGCGGAGCCGCGGGATCGGCGACCGGGAGCGCCGGGAGTGCCGGGACTCCGGGGATCTCGGGGACCGGCACCTCCGGAAGCGCCGGGACCGGCAGGTCGGGGAGCCCCGGGATCGCGGGGAGCTGCGGCAGGGACGGGAGCGCGGGCAGTTTGATCTCGGGGATCTTGATCCCCGGGAGCAGGGTGCCCAGGCTCTTGGTCAGGTCCTCCAGGATCTTGGAGACCGCGGCGAGGGCGTCTTCGACGGGACCCGCCGCCGCCACCCTCTCCTTGATCTCCTCCTGGGCGGCCGCCACCCGGTTCGCGGCGGCTCCGGCACCTTCCGCGGCGCCCGCCGGAGCTGCCGCGCCGGTGAGTATGACGACCGCCAGGGCCGACGGGACGAGGACGCGGATGCGGGAGGCCTTGGTGCGGTGCATGGGTGTTCCTTCTCGTGGTCGCTCAGAAGCGGACCCGAGCGATCCGCCTCCTTACCCACCGTGCGAAGGGGTTCCACGGAGCGCAACACGAGCGCGCGGCCCGGCACCCCGCTGCGGGGTGCGTGCGGGCTTCGCGCACGCGTCCGGGGGCGGCTCACCCCACCCGGGGAAAACCTGCACGCAGACAGGCCGTTTGAGTGAAGCAGCGGAACCAACCCTTCACGAAGGCAGTTGATCAGGGCGCTCCACTAGCGGGCACTCGTGCGACAAAAGGATCAAGATGCTCAAGAAGATCATGACTGCTGCCGCGGTCACCGCCGCCGCCGTCGGCGCGGGCGCTGCTGCTGCCGCCCCCGCCATGGCGATCGGCAACGACAACGGGATCAACACCGTCAACGGGAACGGCGCCGTGCAGGCGTACGGCAACCAGAAGACGCACGGTGACATGAGCCCGCAGCTCGGCGTCGTCCAGGGGACCCTGAACAAGCCCTGCATCGGTCTGCCGGCCAAGGTCAACGCCCAGTCCCTGATCGCCGCGCTCAACATCGGTGTTCAGGACATCAACGTCCTGTCCAACCCGCAGAACCAGCAGTGCACCGAGAACTCCACCCAGGCCAAGGGTGACGAGCCGCTCTCGCACATCCTCAGCAACATCCCGGTCCTCTCGGGCAACCTCTCCGCCGGCAGCTGATCTCCGCTCCCGACCTACGGTCCGGGATCCCGAGGTCCACATACTCGGCGCCCGTGGAGCGACGCGTTCGAAGTTGCGGTGTGACGTGACGAGGGCCCCGGCAGCGTCCAGCTGCCGGGGCCCTCGCATGTCGTCGGCCGGTCCGGTGGGATCAGCCGGTCCAGAAGTCCCACCACCGGGTCAGGATCAGCATCCCGATCACGCCGGTGTGCAGGGCGGGCGGGGCCCAGCCGAAGTCGGCGAAGAAGTTCCGCACCGGCGCGGGTGCGGGGAGGATCCCCGTACGGACGGTGTGGGCGGTGACCGCCCAGAACATCAGCAGGGTGGCCAGCCAGGTCAGGCAGCACCACAGGCAGAGCGCGTTGATCTCGTAGAGCGACTGGATCATGAGCCAGGAGCAGAATCCGACGCCGAAGAGCATGCCGGCGCCCAGACCGAGCCAGAACCAGCCGCGGTAGCGGGCCCCGGCCAGCAGGCCGGCGCCGACGCACACGACCGCCCCGTAGGCGACCAGCCCCAGCATCGGGTTCGGGAAGCCGAAGGCCGCCGCCTGCTCGCTCTTCATGACGCTGCCGCAGGAAACCACCGGATTGAGACTGCACGCGGGCTTGAAGTCCGGGTTCTCCAGCAGCAGGAACTTGTCCAGGGTGATGACCCAGGCGGCCAGCACTCCGGCGGCTCCGGTGAGCAGCAGCAGCCAGGCCAGCGCGCGGGGGGCTGCGATCGGTTCTGCGTCCTTGCGGTTGTGGGGCCGGCCCTGCTGGCGGGGGACGCCCACGGTATTTGTTGCCATACGGTCATGCTCCCGCCCTTGTGCCCGCTATCCGGCCCAACCATGCTCATCGACATGGAGGTTGACCTGAAGGGGTGGCTGGAACCCCTGGCGCTTCCCGGACGTTTTGCCGAACCCCGGACGTGATGTCAGACCCAGGGGCTACGTTGAGCTTCCGCGAAGTGACAAGCTGCGACGGCCTGGAGACCCACCTTGAGCGATCCACACGAGACAACCGAGGCGCACCTCGACCGACTCCTGGGCCGCGCCCTCAACTCCTTCGACCTGCCGGACGAATTGGTCGAGCGGCTGGGCACGGCGCTCGCCCACAGGTCCACCCTCCACACCGCCCGCCGCAACCCGTCGGCGGGGCCGTGGCGGGAGATACACCGGCACGCCTACCTGCTGTCCGACGGCGACTCCGTGGTCCTGTGGGAGCTGGCGCACCGTCAGGACGCCGACCTCTCCATACGGTACGAGGTCTTCGCGAGCAAGGCGGAGACCTGCCTCGCGGCGGCCCGGCTCTCCGGCGAGGCCCCCTCGCAGGTGGCGCGGGAGCTCGTGGAGGTGACGGTGGAGGAAGAGCCGGACAGCGACATCGCCGTGCTGAGCGCGCTGTTCACCAATCCGACCCCGGCCCAGCGGCACCGCGAGTACACGGTGGAGGAATCCGCGGACCACGCCCGCCGGGTGCTGCGCCGCGCGGAGAACCCTGACCGGCCCGGCGAGCGGGTGGCCCTGCTCCTGCGGTCGGCCTACGCGCACCAGATCACGCAGGTGTTCGGCACCCGGCAGTGCCTGGCCGACGGACAGGACGCGGGCTTCAGCCTGTACGAGCACTCCTTCGTCCTGCTGGACGGGGGCGAGTTCAGCCTGTGGGAGGTCGAGCACACGGTGACTCCGGACGGGCGGCACATGTGCGAGGTCTACGAGAGCGAAACGGCCGCGCGCGGAGCCATGGTGCTCCGCGCGCGGGTGAGGTGACGGGGACGGCGGTCAGGCGGCGGCGGTGACCTTCACCTGTTCCGGCAGGGGCGCCGCTTCGGTGGCCCCGGCCTGCTGTCGCGGGGTCTCGTCCTGCTTGCGCATCCCCTTGAGGAGGATGACCAGGCCGGCGCTGGTGGCCGTACCGGCGGCGATGGCGATCAGGTAGAGCAGCGGGTTGCCGATCAGCGGGATCACGAAGATGCCGCCGTGCGGGGCCCGCAGGGTGCACTCGAAGGCCATCGAGAGGGCTCCGGTGACCGCGCCGCCCACCATGGAGGCCGGGATCACGCGCAGCGGGTCGGCCGCGGCGAACGGGATGGCGCCCTCGCTGATGAAGGAGGCGCCGAGGAACCAGGCGGCCTTGCCGTTCTCGCGCTCGGTCTTGGAGAAGAGCCGGCCGCGGACCGTGGTGGCCAGCGCCATCGCCAGCGGCGGCACCATGCCGGCGGCCATCACGGCGGCCATGACCTTGAGGCTGCCCTCGTTGGGGGTGGCGAGGCCGCCGATGGCGAAGGCGTAGGCCACCTTGTTGAGCGGGCCGCCGAGGTCGAAGCACATCATCAGGCCGAGGATGACGCCGAGGATGATCGCGTTGGCGCCGGAGAGGCCCGACAGCCAGTCGGTGAGGGCCTGCTGGAGCGAGGCGACGGGCTTGCCGACGACCAGGAACATCAGGAACGCGGTGACGGCGGAGCCGATCAGCGGCAGGACCACCACCGGCATGATCCCGCGCAGGGCGGTGGGGATCTTCAGCTGCTGGACGGCGAGGACGGTGCCGCCCGCGATGAGGCCGGCGATCAGACCGCCGAGGAAGCCGGCGTTGATGGTGAGGGCCACGGCGCCGCCGACGAAGCCGGGGACGAGGCCGGGGCGGTCGGCCATGCCGTAGGCGATGTAGCCGGCGAGGACGGGGACCAGGAAGCCGAAGGCGAGCCCGCCGGTCTGGAAGAGCAGTGCGGCCCAGCTCACGGCCTCGGTCCAGACGAAGTGTTCGGCGACCGAGGGGGCGGTGTTGATCTCGTACCCGCCGATGGCGAAGGCGAGGGCGATGAGGAGGCCGCCTGCGGCGACGAACGGGACCATGTAGCTGACGCCGGACATCAGCCAGGTGCGGAGCTTGGCGCCGTAGCCGTCCTGGTCCTGTCCGGATTCTTCGACGGGGGTCGGGGTGGTGCTGGAGATCTCGCCTCGGGCGGCCTTGTCGCGGGCCTCCTGGAGGAGTTCCGCGGGGCGGTTGATGCCCGCCTTGACGCCCACGTCGACGGTGGGCTTGCCGGCGAAGCGGGCCCTTTCCCTGACCGGGACGTCGTGGGCGAAGACGGCCGCGTCGGCGGCGGCGATGGTTTCGGGGGTGAGCTTGGTGAAGCCGGCGGAGCCCTGGGTTTCGACCGTGAGCTCGATGCCGGCCTCGGCGGCGGCCTGGGTGAGGGCCTCGGCTGCCATGTAGGTGTGGGCGATCCCGGTGGGGCAGGACGTGACGGCCACGATCCGGAACGGCTGCTGCCCTGCGGGGCTTTCCCCACCCCGCCCCTTCCCGAAACCGGGGGCTCCGCCCCCGGACCCCCGCTCCTCAAACGCCGGAGGGGCTGAATTGGGCGCCGGAGTGGCCGGGTTGGTGGTCGGCGCGGCCGGGTTTTCGGGCTCGCCCGAGACCAGGGCCGCGGCTTCCTCAGGGGTCGCGGCCGCGCGGAGGGCCGCCACGAAGTCGGGGCGCATCAGGCGGCGGGCCAGGGTGGAGAGGATCGACAGGTGGGCGTCGTCGGCGCCTGCGGGGGCGGCTATCAGGAAGATCAGGTCCGCCGGGCCGTCCGGGGCTCCGAAGTCGATGCCGGAGGTGGAGCGGCCGAAGGCCAGGGTGGGGGTCGTGACGTGGGCGGACCGGCAGTGGGGGATGCCTATGCCGCCCTCCAGGCCGGTCGGCATCTGGGCCTCGCGCGCCGCCACGTCGGCCAGGAAGCCGTCCAGGTCGGTGACCCGGCCCAGCGCCACCATCCGTTCGGCGAGGGCACGTGCCGCCCCCTCCTTGGACTCGGCCGACAGGTCGAGGTCGACCAAGTCTGGGGTGATCATCTCGCTCATCGCTCGTCGCTCATTTCGGACAGAGGGAGGTCCAGGGGCAGGTCCTGGGTGACATGGACCGCGTCGGGCCGCAGATCCGAGGGGGCCGGCATGGCGCTGCCGGGAAGCTGGACCGCGGCGGCGCCGTGGGCCAGGGCGGAGGCCAGGGCCGCAGGCCCCGTACCCCCCGCGATCAGGAAGCCGGCGAGGGAGGCGTCGCCCGCGCCGACGTTGCTGCGGACCGAGGAGACGGCCGCCGTGCCGTAGTAGGTGCCCTCCCCGGAGACCAGGAGCTGGCCGTCCGCGCCGAGGGAGGCCAGGACCGCGCCCGCGCCCAGCGCGCGCAGTTCCTCCGCGGCCCCGAGCACGTCGCCGAGGGTGGCCAGGGGCCGCCCCACCGCGGCCGCGAGCTCCGAGGCGTTCGGCTTGATCACGTCCGGGCGGGCCGGCAGCGCCGCGAGCAGCGCCGGGCCGGAGGTGTCCAGGGCGATGCGGGTGCCCGCGGCGTGGGCCCGGGCCACGATGTCGGCGTACCACTCGGGGCCGAGGCCGCGCGGGAGGCTGCCGCAGCAGGCGATCCAGGCGGCGCCGCCCGAGCAGGTGCGGACGGTTTCCAGGAGGAGCGCCGATTCGGCGGCGGTCAGTGCCGGACCGGCGGCGTTGATCTTGGTGAGGGTGCCGTCCGGTTCGGCGAGGGAGATGTTGGAGCGGGTCAGGCCTGCGATGGAGACCGCCGTGACGTCCACGCCCTGGGCGCCGAGGAGTTCGGCGATCATCGTGCCCGGCGTGCCGCCGAGGGGCAGGACCGCCGTCGTACGGAAGCCGGCGGCGGCCACCGCGCGGGAGACGTTCACGCCCTTGCCCCCGGGGTCCACCCGGTCGCCGCTCGCGCGGAGCACCTCGCCGCGGTCCAGCGAGGGGACCTCGTAGGTCCGGTCGAGGGAGGGGTTGGGGGTGACGGTGAGGATCATACGAGCACAACTTCCGTACCGGCGGCCTCGATCGCCGCCTTGTGGGCGGGGCTGAGCCCCTTGTCCGTGATGAGGAGGTCGACGTCGGCGAAGGCGCCGAAGCACGCGAAGTGCTCTTGGCCCGCCTTCGCGGAGTCGGCGAGGAGGACCACGCGGCGGGCGGCGGCCATCGCGGCGCGCTTGACGGCGGCCTCGGCGAGGTCGGGGGTGGTCAGGCCGCCCTCGGCGGTGAAGCCGTTCGTCGCGAGGAAGAGGACGTCGGCGCGGATCTCGGCGTAGGCGCGCAGCGCCCAGGCGTCGACCGCGGCGCGGGTGCGGTGGCGGACGCGGCCTCCGACGAGGTGGAGGTCGATGCCGGTGTGGTCGGCGAGCCGGGCGGCGACGGGCAGCGCGTGGGTGACCACGGTGAGCGCGGTGTCGACGGGGATGGCGGCCGCGAGGCGGGCCACCGTACTCCCCGCGTCGAGGACGATGCTGCCGCCGTCGGGGAGTTCGGCGAGGGCGGCGGCCGCGATGCGGTCCTTCTCGTCGGCCGCGGTGGCCTCGCGCTCGGTGAGGTCCGGCTCGAAGTCGAGGCGGCCGGCCGGTATGGCACCGCCGTGCACCCGGCGTACGAGCCCGGCCCGGTCCAGGGCCTTGAGGTCGCGGCGCACGGTCTCGGCCGTGACCTGGAACTGGTCGGCCAGGGACAGGACGTCGACCCGGCCCGCCTCGCGGGCGAGGCGGAGGATCTCCTGCTGGCGCTCCGGTGCGTACATGTGGTTTCAGATCCGTTCGATGCCCGACTCTGTGGATTCTCCTGGATCGTACGCCCGTTTGCGCCTGGAAACAAAACAAACGGGCATGTCCGCCAACAGAAGCGGACATGCCCGTGAGTGAGGTGCGCAGGCGCGCGGTGCTAGCCCGCGTGCTCCGCGCCGCCCTCGCGCTCGGCCATGGGGACGGCCTTGCGCGGCAGCATGAACATCACGGAGAAGATCACGACCAGGACGGCCACGACCCACCACATGGCGTTGTGGAACGCGTCGACGTACGGCGGCCCGAAGACCCGGTCGTCCTCGATGAAGCCGAAGTAGACGACGGAGGTCAGGCCGAGGCCCAGCGCGTTGCCCATCTGGCCGGTGGTGTTGATCAGCCCGGACGCCGAGCCGGCGTGCTCGCGCGGTACCTCGGAGAGCACGGTGTCGGTCAGCGGCGCGATGATCAGGCCCATGCCGACGCCCATGACGATCAGCGGGGCGGCCATCTGCCAGGAGGTGATGGTCATGCCGTAGCGGTCCGACTCCCAGATGTAGAGGAGTACGCCCGCGGCCATGATCAGCGCGCCGGCCTGGAGCACCTTGCGGCCGAAGCGCGGTACGAGCTTCTGTACGGACACACCCGCGGCGGCCGAGACGGCGATCGAGAACGGGATGCCCGTGGAGCCGGCCTTCAGGGCGCTCCAGCCGAGGCCCATCTGCATGTAGAGCGTCCACACGAGGAAGAAGATGCCGGTCGCGAGGCCGAAGGTCAGCTGGACGGCGATACCGCCCGCGAAGCTCTTGACCTTGAACAGGGAGAGCTCGACGAGCGGGGAGCCGTCCTTGCGGATCTTGTACTTCTCGTAGGCGATGAAGGCGGCGAAGACCAGCGGCGAGGCGATCATGCAGACGAAGCCCCACACGGGCCAGTCGTTCTCGCGGCCGTGGGTGAGCGGGAAGATCAGCATGACCAGGGCGAGGGTCGCGAGCACGACGCCCACCAGGTCCAGGCGCAGCGCCTTGGGGGCCTTGGACTCGGAGATGAACTTGCGGCCCAGGATCACGCCCGCGATGCCGACGGGCAGGTTGATCAGGAAGATCGGGCGCCATTCGAGACCGGCGATGTTCCACTCGGTGAGCAGCGCGCCGAGCATCGGGCCCGAGACGGCGCCGAGGCCGATGATCGCGCCGAACAGGCCGAAGACCTTGCCGCGCTCGTGCGGCGGGAAGGTGACGTGGATGATCGCGAGCACCTGCGGGACCATCATGGCCGCCATGCCGCCCTGGAGGATGCGGGCGGCGACGAGCACATCGGGGTTGGGGGCGAGACCGCAGAGCAGCGAGGCCGCCGTGAAGCCGGATATGCCGATGAGGAAGAGGCGCTTGCGGCCGTAGATGTCACCGAGACGGCCGCCGGTGATCAGGCCGGCGGCGAAGGCGAGGGCGTACCCCGCGGTGATCCACTGGATGGCGCTGGTGGAGGCGCCGAGGTCCTCGCGCATCCGGGGTATCGCGATGTTGACGATCGTGACGTCGACCAGGTCCATGAAGGCGGCGGTCATCACGATGGCGAGCGCGATCCAGCGGCGGCGGTCGGCCGGGGCCGCGGGCTCGCCCGGCGCGCCCGGCTCGCTCGTCGTGCCGGCGCCGCCGGTCTTGCCGATCGGGTTGGTCTCTGCGGGAGGGTCGGTCCGCTCTTCTTGTACGGGCCCGTTCTTTCCTTCGGGCGATGACTGGGTCGTCTCGGTGCTCATGGAGAGAAACCTAGACGGCATCTAGGTCAGTTGGTGTCCTATTTGGCTGGCACCTTTGAACCATGACCGACACCCCGGCCCGCCTCCTCTCCCTCCTCTCCCTGCTCCAAACCCCGCGCGAGTGGCCCGGGAGCGAGCTGGCCGAGCGGCTGCGGGTGAGCGCCCGTACGATCCGGCGCGACATCGACCGGCTGCGGGAGCTGGGGTACCCGGTGGAGGCCACGCTGGGGGCGGAGGGGGGCTACCGGCTGGTGGCCGGCGCCGCGATGCCGCCGCTCGTCCTGGACGACGAGGAGGCCGTCGCGATCGCGGTGGGGCTGCGGGCGGGGGCCGGGCACGCCATCGAGGGCGTGGAGGAGGCCTCCGTACGCGCCCTCGCGAAGCTGGAGCAGGTCCTGCCGGGGCGGCTGCGGCGGCGGGTGGGCGCGCTGCAGTCCGCGACGGTCGCGGTGGCTCGGGGCGACGGGGCGAGCGTGGATCCGCGGACGCTGACGGCGATCGCCTCGGCGGTGGCGGGTCCGGAGCGGCTGCGGTTCGCGT
Organism: Streptomyces sp. NBC_00335; assembly: GCF_036127095.1. Taxonomy (GTDB): domain Bacteria; phylum Actinomycetota; class Actinomycetes; order Streptomycetales; family Streptomycetaceae; genus Streptomyces. The sequence continues at coordinate 5,006,412 of NZ_CP108006.1, read as the reverse complement.
ACCGGGCGCGGGACGGGGTGGCCTCGCGACGGCTGGTGGAGCCGTACCGGCTGGTCAGCACCGGGAGCCGGTGGTACCTCGTGGCCTACGACATGGAGCGCGGGGACTGGCGGACCTTCCGGGTGGACCGGATGAGCGAGCCGTACGCGACCGGGGCGAGGTTCGCTCCGCGGGAGCTGCCGATGGACGCGGTGGACTTCGTGCGGCTGGGGCTGCGGGGTGGGGGGACCTACCCGGTGGATGTCACCTTCACGGGTGAGCGGTGTGCCGATGCCCTGCCGGGGTGGCTCCGGGAACGGGTGGTGGTGGAACCGGGTTCCGGGGCTGTAGAGGAGGGCGGCGGGGTTCGGGTGCGGTTCGAGTCCGCGGACTCGCCGGAGTGGCTGGTGGCCCGGTTGGGGCTGGTGGGGGTGCCGTTCACCGTGCACGGGCCGGGGGCTCTGGTGGAGGCCGCGCGGGCGCTGGGGGCGCGACTGGCGGAGGCGGCCGGGCCGTAGCCGGGGCCCTGCGGGGCTGTCCCCTACCCGCCCTTCGCCCGTTCCCCGGGCTGCGCCCGGACCCGTAAGGGCCTGGGGCTCCGCCCCGGACCCCGTTCCTCGAACGCCGGCGGGGCTGCAACGGGCGACGGCGGTGCCGGATCGGGCAAAGGGGAGCCCCCGGCGCCTGGGGGGGATAGGCACCGGGGGCTCGTATGGGGGGCTGTGACTCGGGGCCGTCAGGCCACCGCGTCGAAGCCGGTGTCGCGGGCCATCTTCTTCAGTTCGAGCAGCGCGTGCTTCTCGATCTGGCGGATTCGCTCGCGGGTCAGCCCGTGCTGCTTGCCGACTTCAGTAAGCGTACGCTCTCGACCGTCTTCAATGCCGTAACGCATCTTGATGATCGACGCGGTTCGCTGGTCCAGCTTGCCCAGCAGGTCCTCCAGCTCCTCGCTGCGGAGGAGGGAGAGGACGGACTGCTCGGGGGAGATCGCCGAGGTGTCTTCGAGCAGATCGCCGAACTGCGTGTCGCCGTCCTCGTCCACGCCCATGTTCAGGCTGACCGGATCGCGCGCCCAGTCCAGGACGTCGCCGACGCGCTTCTCCGTCGTGTCCAGCTCGGCGGCGATCTCCGCGTGCTCCGGGTCGCGGCCGTTCTCGCGGTTGAACTCGCGCTGGACCCGGCGGATCCGGCCGAGCTCCTCCACCAGGTGGACGGGCAGGCGGATGGTGCGGGACTGGTCGGCGATGGAGCGGGTGATCGCCTGGCGGATCCACCACGTGGCGTACGTGGAGAACTTGAAGCCCTTGGCGTAGTCGAACTTCTCCACGGCGCGGACCAGGCCGGCGTTGCCCTCCTGGATGAGGTCGAGGAGCGGCAGACCGCTGCGCGGGTAGCGGCGGGCCACGGCGACGACCAGGCGGAGGTTGGACCGGATGAAGACTTCCTTGGCGCGCTCACCCTCCGCGGCCAGGAATTCGAGCTCCTCCCGGGAGGGCTTCTTGCCCTTGCGCTCTATCGCGCCGTCGAGGATCTGCTGGGCGTACACGCCCGCCTCGATGATCTGCGAGAGCTCCACTTCCTTGGCCGCGTCGAGCAGCGGGGTACGCGCGATCTCGTCCAGGTACATGCCGACCAGGTCGCGGTCTGCGATCTCCCCGCTCGCAGCGCGAGCGCTGCTCGCGGATTGACGACGGGCGACGGCGCGGGTTGCCATGCGTGCTCCCTTGCGATGAGTTCGGTCGCTGTGGTGCGGTGGTTCGGCTGCGCTGGTTCGGCTGCCCGGACACTCTCCCGAGTGCCCGCTTCCGAAGGAAACAACGACTGGAATCGGGACAGAATTCCCACGTTGCTCCCTGTTTTTCGAGATCTTGCAGTATCCTGCCCCGCCGCCCCCCGATCCGATCGGATCGGCGATGCCGCCGGGCCTGAAGATCCGCAGGTCAGGGCGGGGATTGCGGTCGACCCCAGCGGCCTGACGGGCCACCCGAGGGAGGCGGCGATGAGACCACCGTCACACTTGACACGGCCGCCTTCGCCCCTGTCGCAGCGTCGCCCCCGGCTGCACTCCCACCCCAGGAGACGAGCCCCGGCGGCTTCTGGTTGCCTCGTCCGGCGATGGCCTCCCCGTCCGAGTGAAGGTTGGGCATATTCCTGTGGCATGGGCGGCTGCGGTCCGGGCATCGGAGAGTCGCTTGTGCCGTCCGGTCTGCGACGCCCACACTCAGAGGAGGTGCTGCACATGACCGCTCTCGCACACGAGACGCTGGAGGCCGTAATGCCGAAGGTCGCGACTCCCCCGTCGGACCTTGACGACGTCCTGTGGCAGGCATGGAAAGCCATGGAACTCCCCGAGGGCTACCACGCCGAGATCGTCGAGGGGTTCATCGAGGTGTCACCCACGGGTCGCTACTCGCACGGCCGTACCGTCAATCGCTTGAGGGATCAGCTCGTCGCATTCCTCGCCGGCGGCGAGTTCGCCGCTCGCCAGGACATGAACGTCATCCACAAACGCAAGGTGTGGATCCCCGATCTGTTCGTCGCACTGGAGGACACCGAGGGACACGTCACCGAGGACGGTCTCGGAGTCGACGCCTCCGCCGTAGCACTGATCGTCGAAGTCGTCTCCCCCGGCAGCGACAACATCACGCGCGACAGGACGCGCAAGCGGCGCGATTACGCCCGGGCCGCCGTTCCCGTCTACGTCCTGATCGACGACTTCGACGACGGTGGCACCGTCACCGTGCTGACCTCCCCCAACCCCGGGAAGGCCGTCTACGAGGACGAGTCGCGGACGGCGTACGGGACCCCGGTCGCGATCCCGACCGGCCCCGCCAAGGGGTTCACCATCGGGGAGGACGTCACCGGTCCGGTCCGGGGCGGCGGGTAGCGACCTGCGGGCAGGCGTGGCAGGCCGGCGGGCCCGACTGGGTCCACCACTTGCAGGCCGGGCGGAGGTGGCAGGCGGGTGGCGCGGCGGCCTTCGGCGGGGGTGAGGTCAGGCGGGTGGCCAGGGTGCAGGTGTCGCCCGCGCGGTTGAGGCAGTGCGGGACGCAGTGGGAGGCCAGGCGCAGCAGGCGGCGTGGTTCCACCCCGTCGGCGAGTTCGGCCAGGGCTTCGGCCGCCGGGCGGGGGGCCGGGAGGTAGGCCGGGGGCCCGTCGAGGCCGTGGCGGACCGCGAGGACCAGCGACTCCGGCGCGTACGCCGAGCCGCTGGGGCACCAGAGCTGCTCGCGGTCAGCCAAATTGCAGGGACCGCTTCGACAGGCCCATCCAGAAGCCCGAGACCGGGGTGGTTGCGGTGGCGAGGTCGGATTCCGCGGCGCCCAGGGTGACGAACAGGGGGGCGAAGTGTTCCGTACGGGGGTGGGCCAGGCGGCCCGCCGGGGACTTGGCTTCGAAGTCCAGTAGGGCGTCGATGTCGGAGGCGGCCAGTGCCTCGTGGCCCCAGGCGTCGAACTCGGCCGACCAGGCGGGAACTCCGGGGCCGGTGTGGCGCAGGGCGGCCAGGTTGTGGGTGAAGAAGCCGCTGCCGACGATGAGGACGCCCTCGTCGCGCAGGGGGGCCAGCTTGCGGCCGATCTCCATCAGGCGGCGCGGATCGAGGGTCGGCATGGATATCTGGAGCACCGGTATGTCGGCCCCGGGGAACATCTCCACCAGCGGGACGTACGCGCCGTGGTCGAGGCCGCGGTCGGGGATGTCCTGGACGGGGGTGCCGGGTGCCTTGAGGAGTTTGCGGACCGACGCGGCCAGCTCGGGGGCGCCCGGAGCGTCGTAGCGGACCTGGTAGTAGTGCTCGGGGAAGCCCCAGAAGTCGTAGACGAGCGGGACCTTCTCGGTGGCCCCGAGGGCGAGCGGGGCCTCTTCCCAGTGCGCGGAGACCATCAGGATCGCGCGGGGGCGCGGGAGGTCCGCGGACCAGGCGGCCAGTTCGGCGGGCCACAGCGGGTCGTCCGCGAGGGGCGGGGCTCCGTGGCTCAGGTACAGCGCCGGCATCCGGGCGGGGGTCAGGGCTTCGGGCGTCGGCATCAAGAGCTCCAGGAATCGTCACGGCGGGCCGCCACACAAAGACTAACCCCGCATCGTTCAAATTTGAACGATGCGGGGTCATCAGTCATTCCCGTACCCGGGAGCGGGACCCGTCGGGGCCCGCCCCCTCTTGCGAAGGTGGGGTCAGTGGGCGATCACCGGGATCTTCATGTCGGCGTCCTCGCCCTCGGCGACCGGGGCGCCCGCGCCCGGCTTGCCCGTGGTGATGAGGGTCAGGGCGATGAGGGAGCTGGCGACCAGGATGCCGACCGCCCACCAGATCGCGGAGGAGTAGCCCTCCACCATGGCCTGGGCCTGGATCAGCTGCGCCGCCGGGCCGCCCGCCGCGGCCTCGGCCGCGTGGTCGGTCAGGTACGCGGTCGTCGCGGAGGCGGCGATCGTGTTCAGCAGGGCGGTGCCGATCGCGCCGCCCACCTGCTGCGAGGTGTTGACCATCGCGGAGGCGACACCGGCGTCGGCCGGGTTCACCCCGTACGTGGCCAGGGACATGGCGGGCATGAAGGCCGTACCCATGCCGAGGCCCAGCAGCAGCTGCGCCGGCAGGATCAGCGCCGGGTAGGAGGAGCCGACCTCGAGCTGCGTCAGCAGCAGCATGCCGCTGGCGGCGACCATGAAGCCGGGGCCCATCAGCAGGCGCGGGGGGACCCGCGTCATGAGGCGGGCGCCGATCTGCGTGGAGCCGGCGATCATGCCCACGATCATCGGGAGGAAGGCGAAGCCGGTCGTGACGGGCGAGAAGCCCTTGACGACCTGCAGGTAGTAGGTGAGGAAGAGGAACAGGCCGAACATCGCGATGACGGCGAGGCCCAGCGAGAGGTAGACGCCGCCGCGGTTGCGCTCCAGCAGGACGCGCAGCGGGAGCAGCGGGTTCTTCGTACGGGACTCGACGAGGACGAACGCGCCGAGCAGCACCACGGAGGCGATGAACATGCCCACGGTGAGGCCGTCCGACCAGCCGGCCGACTCGGCGCGGGTGAACCCGTAGACCAGGGCGACCAGGCCGGTCGTGGACAGCAGGACACCGGGGATGTCGAGCGGTGCGCGGTTACGGCCGCCGGCCGGCTCGCGGATGATCATCCAGGCGCCGACGGCGGCGACGATCGCGAACGGGATGTTGACGAAGAAGGTCCAGCGCCAGTTCAGGTACTCGGTGAGGACACCACCGAGGATCAGACCCACGGCGCCACCGCCACCGGCGATCGCACCGTAGATGCCGAAGGCCTTGGCGCGCTCCTTGGCGTCGGTGAACATGACGGCCAGCAGCGAGAGCGCGGCGGGCGCGAGCAGTGCGCCGAAGGCGCCCTGGAGGGCGCGGGCGCCCAGCATCATGGCCTCACCCTGTGCGGCGCCGCCCAGCGCGGAGGCCAGGGCGAAGCCGATGAGGCCGACGATGAAGGCGTTCTTGCGGCCCCACTTGTCGGCGATGCGGCCGCCGAAGAGGAGCAGTCCGCCGAAGGCCAGCGCGTACGCGGTGATGACCCACTGGCGGTTGCCGTCCGAGATGCCGAGGTCGGTCTGGGCGGACGGCAGGGCGATGTTCACGATGGTGGCGTCGAGGACGACCATCAGCTGCGCCAGCGCGATGAAGACCAGGGCCTTCCAGCGACTGGGATCGGCGGCGGCGACGGACAGCGGCGGGTTCGCGGCTGTTTTTGACATGGGGGTACCCACTTCGCGGTGCGAGATGACTGAAAAGAAAGAATCAGGGCGCGTTTACGGCGCCGGGGGCGGGACTCCGGGGCGTCACATGGCGTTCCGCCTCAGGTCCGCCAGCGTGGCCGCCGAGCCCGGCAGTTCGGACCGGGCCGGGGCCCTCAACCCGTCCAGGAAGAGCTGGAGATGACGGTGGACGAACACGTCAGCGTCGAAGCAGCCCGTGCCCGGGAGCGGGCGGCTGAGCTGGGAGAGCGCGATCATCAGGTCGCCGACGCCGACGTCCGTGCGTACGAGCCCGGAGGCGCGGCCGGCGGCCAGCAGGGCCTCGACGGCTTCCTCCAAGGTCTCGCGGGAGACGAGCAGTTCGGGGTGGTCGTGGTCGAAGTCGCTGGAGAGCGCGGGGCACAGGGCTCCGATCCGCTCGTCCGCCGCCGCGTGCGTGAAGCGGACGAGGGCGGCGAAGGCGTCCGGCTCCTCGGCGAGGGAGTCGACGGCCAGACCGGTCACCCGGTCCATGCCGAAGAGCACGACGTGGTGGATCAGGGCGGGCCGGTCGGGGAAGTGCCGGTAGAGCGTGGCGTTGCCCACGCCGGCCCGGCGGGCGATCTCGTCGAGGGGGGCGGCGGGGCCGAACTCCACGAGCACGTCGCGGGCCGCGGCCAGGATGCGCTCCCGGTTGCGGACGGCGTCGGCGCGCGGACGCGGGACCGCCTCCGCGCCGGTACGGGCGCGCTTGCCGGCCGCCTTGACCGCCGCCTTGACCTTGCCCGCGGCCGCGCCCACGGCGGCGCACGCACCCCCACCCGTACCCGCGGCGCCCGCGGCCGGAGCCGCGAGGTCGAGGCCGGCCTCCGGGCCCGGGACGGGCAGGCTCGCCGGATCGGTGGTGGCGGGGCTCTTCATGGACGGCTCCCTGGCGGGTGATGCGTACTTCCGGATGGACCGCTCGCCCCCCTCGAAACGGGGAGCGGCTCCCCGGTTCACGGGGACTCTGGTTCAAACGGGGAGAGGGTCCCCGCTTATTTCACTCTCCCGTGTGACGTGGGTCACACCACTCCAGGCCCTTTGATCCCGTTTGGCCTCTCCCGACGCGCGAGCCCGCCCGAGCCGTCGGAGGGTGAGCCCACAGAGCGCAGTCCGGACCCGGCCGGCTGCCGCGGACCCGAAGGCCGATCTCCATGCCGCAGACGCGCCACCGGATACGCAAGCCAAGCCGCACCAGCGTGTACGTAGGCATCACCGCGCTGGCCCTCGGCATCACGGCGACGGCGAGCGCGGGCATATCCAGTCGCAGCCATTCGGCGGCCGGCCCGGTGGGCGCGACCAGCGCCGAGTCGATGCTCGCGCCCTGCCGGATCTCCGGCGCGATGGGCGTGCAGATGTCCGAGGGGCTGCCGACCTCGCCGGGGTACTCGCGCTCGACCGGCGAGGTCCGGGCGCTGAACCTGATGATCGACTTCCCCGACGCCAAGGGCGAGGGCACGGCGGCCGACCGGATGGCGGAGTTCTTCCCGCAGACGTCCGACTGGTTTCGCATCAGCTCCTACGGGCGGCTGACCTACCGGGCCGAGGCGCCGATAAAGAACTGGCTGCGGATGCCGATGCCGTTCGCGGCGTACGGGATCGAGCGGGGTTCCGCGTACGAGCCCGGCTACCGCCAGCTCGTCGAGCACATCATCAAAACCTCCGACGCCGAGGTCGATTTCTCCCGGTATGACCTGATAAATATTCTGGTCACTCCGAACGCCGGCCCCTCCGCCCTCGACACCGTCCTCTCCGTCACCTTCTCCGGCAACGGCGAGGCCCCGATGGCCGACGGCGTCCCGCTCGCCAACACGTCCTTCGTCTACAGCCGCCAGGACGACGGCTCCGGCTCCTACCGGGAGACCGGCTACCGGGTGCTCCCCCACGAGAACGGGCACGTCTTCGGCCTGCCCGACCTCTACACCGCCGACGGCGGCGGCACGGTGGGGCACTGGGACATCATGAGCGAGGACTGGGGCGCCAACAACGACCTGCTGGGCTGGCACAAGTGGAAGCTGGGCTGGCTCGACAGCAACCAGATCAGCTGCGCCGGGAAGTCCGGGGTCAGCGACCACGTGCTGAGCCCGCTGGCCGTGGAGGGCGGCACCAAGCTGGCCTTCATCCCCGTCTCGGAGAGCGCCGGGTACGCGGTGGAGGTGCGCACCCGCGCCGGGAACGACGAGGCCGTCTGCAAGCCCGGAGTGCTCATCTACAAGGTGGACTCCGACGTGGACACCGGCCGCGGGCCCGTCACCGTCTCCGACAGCTCGTCCGCGAGCGGCGGCTGCACCCGGCGGTCCAACGTGCACGCCGAGCTCTCGGACGCGCCGTTCCGGCCGGGCGAGACCTTCACCGACGAGAAGTCGGGCATCAGCGTCTCGGTCGTGGGCGAACTGCGCAACGGCAGCTACCAGGTCCGGGTCACCCGGCCGTGAGCGGTGCGCTCCGCGGGTGGAACGGGGACACGGCGGTGCGGGCTGCGCCCGGCGCCCGGCCGCTGCGACCCCTGCGACCGCCCGACGGGACGCGGCAGGGCCCGGAACGGGACGAGCAGCGGGTCGAAGTGCTGACCGTAGGCCCGTCAGGTCCCGACCTACGGCCCCCCGCCGGACCGGGGCCGTACCCGCATGGTTGGAAACCGAACCGTGTAACGACGTAGTAAGGAGTCTCGTGAAGGCCTTCGTGCTGCGCCGTACCGGCGAGCCGCCCGCCCTGCTGGAAAGGCCCGTCCCCCAGCCCAGGGCGGGCGAGGTCCTCGTACGCACCACGGCCGCGCTCATCTGCGCCTGGGACGGGCACACCGCCGCCGGGGCACCCACCGGGCTCGGCCACGAGGCCGTCGGCGTCGTGGAGACCGTCGGCCCCGGGGTCTGCCCCTCCTACGTCGGCCGGCGCGTGGGCGTCGAGGGCCACGGGCGGCTCGCCGAGTTCTTTCGCGCCCCGGCGGCCGGGGCCGGACTGGTCCTGCTCCCCGACACCATCTCCGACCACCAGGCCCTCTACGCGGCGGGCGCGCTGCCCACCGGCTTCGCCGCCGCCGAGGAATCGGGGCCGCCCCCGGGCGGCAGCGTCGTCGTCTTCGGCCAGGGCGCGGTCGGGCTCGGCGCGACCATCGCGGCCGGCCGGCTGCGCGGGGCCCGCGTCATCGCCGTCGAGCCGGAGATGAAGCGCCAGCGCCTCGCCCTGCGGTTCGGGGCCGACGTGGTGATCGACCCGGCCTACGAGGACACCGCCGAGCGGATCCTGGAGCTGACCGGCGGCGGCGCCGACCGCGCGATCATGGCGACGGCCGCGCCCGCCGCCGCGCGGGCCGCCCGCGGGGGGCTGTCCGGGAGCGGGAAGATCACGTACGCCCGCTGCCGGCCGCCGCAGAGCAGCGGGGCGCGGCTCGCGCGGGCGCTGCACCTGATCGGGGACGGGCTGGTGGACCCGACGGTGATCACCACGCACGAGTTCCCGTTCCACCGGGTCGGGGAGGCCTTCGGGCGGCTCGCCGCCAAGGAGCCGGGCATGATCAAGCCGGTCATCATCTTCCCGCGGCCGGAGGGCGAAAGCGGCACGGAGCGACAGCCAGAGCTACAGCCAGAGCGACAGCGACAGCGACAGCGACAGCGACCACAAGGAGATCCGCCCATGACCAGCACCCCCGAAGAGCGCCTCGCCGCGGCCGGACTGAAGCTGCCGCCGACGCCCTCGCCGGTCGCCGTCTACGTCCCCGCCGTGCAGAGCGGGCACTACGTGTACACCTCCGGCCAGCTCCCGATGGTCGACGGCGCCCTCCCCCTCACCGGGAAGGTCGGCGCCGAGGTCACCCCGGAGCAGGCCAAGGAGCTGGCGCAGCAGTGCGCGCTCAACGCGCTGGCCGCCGTCACCTCCGTCGCCGGGGACCTCTCCGCCGTGAAGCGCGTGGTCAAGGTGGTCGGCTTCGTGGCCAGCGACCCGCACTTCACGGGGCAGCCCGGCGTGCTCAACGGCGCGAGCGAGCTGCTGGGCACCGCCTTCGGCGACGCGGGCATCCACGCCCGCAGCGCGGTCGGCGTGAGCGTGCTGCCGCTGGACTCCCCCGTCGAGGTGGAGATCCTCGTCGAACTGCACGCTCCGATGGGCCTGTAGGGCCGGGCCCGCCCTTCAGAATTTCCGGGCTTCCGGGCTTCCGGGCTTCCGGGCTTCCGGGCTTCCGCCGGGGCGGCCCTACCGCCTGCGGGCGCGGCGCTCGTGTCCGGTGAGGCCGCCCCAGATCCCGGAGTTCTCGCCGATCTCCCGGGCGTACTCCAGACAGGCTCCGCGGACCGGGCAGGAGAGGCAGATCCGCTTGGCCCGGGCGGCGGATCCCGCGGCTTCGGAGTAGAAGAGTTCGGCGCACTCCTCGTCGGCGGTGCACACCGCCTTCTTCCACCAGTCGTCGTCCTGGGCGGGCCGCGGAAGCGTGATCCCCATGGCCGGCACTCTCCTTCGCATCGCTGTCTCCCCCCAGGCTGGCAGCGGCGGACGGCCGGGATGAGGGCCGTTCGGCACCAGCCGGGAGTGCCGATCGGCCGTACCGCGTCCCCCGGCGCCGGGGGACGGCGACCCGTGGGAAGTCGGGTTCCCCGGCCGCGCGGAGCAAGTGCGGTCCCTGGCCGGGGTGTCCGGCAGTCACCGATCCCATGAACCGGGACCATCGCACTCACCCCGATTTCCGTGGAATTACCCCAACGTAAAGGCCTGACCTGCGGTTCAACGGGTCGAGGCCGGAAAAGCGAACGTGCCGGCGCATGGCAGGCTGGAGCCATGAGGCTGCGTGATCTGCTGTCGTCCGAAGAGGCCCAGGCGCCTACGGACCCGTGTCTGCCGCGCCTGCTGCGCCTGACCGGCGGCGAGCGGGACCTCGACCGGCCCGTGCTGGGCACGGTGACCATCGACCTGCCCGACCCGGGGCGCTTCGTGTCCCCCGGTGACCTGGTGCTGTCCGGACTGGCCTGGCACCGCCGGGAGTCGGGGGCCGACCGGTCGGACGCGTTCGTCCGCGTCCTCGTGGAGGCGGGCGCCGTGGCGCTGGGCGCGGGCGAGGCGCAGTTCGGCCACGTCCCCGACGATCTGGTGGAGGCCTGCGCCCGCTACGGGCTGCCGCTGCTCGCGGTGGGCGTGGAGGTGCCGTTCACCTCGGTCACCGAGTACGTGGCGCGCGGCCGGACCGAGGAAAGGATCGGCGGTCTCGCCGCGCTCGTGGACCGGCACCGGCGCTTCAGCACCGACCGGCAGGCCGGGGCGGGGGCCGACGCCCTGCTCGAACTGCTGCTGGCCGAGCTGGACCTGCGTGCGCACATCCTCTCCCCGACCGGCCGGCAGATCGCGGGCGCGCGGCCGCCGCTGCCGGAGAAGACGGCCTCGGCGCTGGCCGGGCGGTTCCTGGCCGCCGAACGGGCGGGCGAACGGGCACCGCACCGTACGGTCGCGCGCGGGACGGCCTTCTCCCTGTTCCCGGTCCGCTCCGGGGCCGGGGACGGGGACGGGGAGTGCGCTCCCGGTGCGGCGCTGACCGACTGGCTGATCGCCGTCGAGGCCGACAGCGCCGACTGGAACGGCGAACGCGTCGACCTGCTGGACCGGCTCGCGCGGCTGGTCTCGGTCGAGCGCGGCGGCCGCGACACCGACCGTACGATGCGGCGGCGCGCCGCCGAACGGCTGCTGGCGCTGGTCGGCTCGGCCGCCGCCGGGGAGGGCGGGCAGGCGCTGTTCGAGGAGGAAGAGGCGGCGGCCCGGCTCGCGGCGGGGGCCACCGGCCCGGACAGCGCGGAAGGCACGGACGGCGCGGAAGGCACGGACGGCGCGGACGGCACGGACGGCGCGGACGGCCGGCTTCGTTGGCAGGCCGTATCGGCCCGGCTGGACCCGAAGGGGGTGCACGGGTTTCCCGTACCGGCGTCCGTGCGCGACCTGCTGGAGGAGGTCCTGCTGCATCCGCGCTGCCTGGGTCCGGACGCCGGGCCGCGGATGGCCGTCACGGCGGCCGGGGACGGGGCCGAGGCCGTCGCCTTCGTGCTCGTCGGGGCGGACGGGCTGCTGACCCCCGACGCGGTCGTACGGGTCGCCGGCGGCTCGCTGCCGCGCGGGCTGCGGGCCGGCGAGCGGCTGGCCTTCGGGGTCAGCGACCCGGTGGGCGGGGCCGCGGAGTTGCGGCACGCGCTCGCCCAGGCCCGTAACGCCCGCCAGGTCGCGGCCCCTTCGGAAGCGGTCGCCGCGTGCGGGCCGGACGATCTCACCGCGCACGTCATGGCGCTGCTGCCGCTGATCCCGGCCGACGTCCGGCGGGAGTTCAGCCGCCGGCTGCTGGCCCCGCTGACCGACTACGACCGGCGCTACCGCTCCGATCTGGTGCCCACCCTGCGGTCCTTCCTGGAACACGACGGCTCCTGGGCGCGCTGCGGAGAGGCACTGCACCTGCACGTGAACTCGCTGCGCTACCGCATCAGTCGCATCGAAGCACTGACCGGGCGCAACCTGAGCCGGCTGGAGGACAAGATGGACTTCGCGGCGGCACTGCGGATGGGCTGAGCCCGCGGGTGTGGCAGCCTCTCGTCACGCAGGAAGATCATCGGCACGGCATCGAGGGGATCCGCATGACCCGCACCCGCCACATCGAGTTCGAGCGACTGCACAACTTCCGCGATCTGGGCGGCTATCGCACCGAGGACGGCTCCACCGTCGTGTGGGGCGCCCTCTACCGGGCGGACTCGCTCGGCAAGCTCGCGGGCGCCGACTGGGAACGGTTCCTGGAGCTCGGCGTGCGGACGGTCATCGACCTGCGCTACCCCTGGGAGATCGAGGCGAAGGGCCGGATACCGGAGCCCGAGCGGTTCACGTACGCCAACCACAGCATCGAGCACCGGCCGTACGACCAGGCCGAGATCGACCCGGACACCGACCCGTGGCGGTTCCTCGCGGACCGGTTCGCCGAGGTCGCCGAGGACGGCGTGGCGGAGATCCGCGGCGCGATCGAGCTGCTCGCCGAGGGCCCCGGCCCGGCGGTCTTCCACTGCACCTCCGGCAAGGACCGCACCGGACTGATCGCCGCGCTGGTCCTGACCCTCCTCGGTGTGGACGAGGAGCAGATCCTCGCGGACTTCGCCCTGACCGAGCTGGCGACCGCCCGGCTGACGGCCGACTGGCACACCGCCCACCCGGGCCGCACGATGCGCTGGCCCTCGTACGGCCGTGCGCCCGCCGAGGTACTGAGCCTGACCCTGGCCGATCTCGCCACCCGTTACGGCTCGGTCCGCTCCTACCTCGCGGACGAGGTCGGCATCACCCCGGCCACGACGGAGCGGCTGCGGGCCCGGTTCCTGACGCGGTGAGCCCGGCAGGCCCCCGGCCTGCGGCACGCGGCCTCAGCGGCGCAGGGATTCAACGGCGCAGGGATTCAGCGGCGCAGGGATTCAGCGGCGCAGGGCCTCGGCCGGCTGTACGCGGCCGGCCCGCCAGGCCGGGTAGACGCCGGCCAGCAGGCCCGTCACCAGGCCGAGCGCGGGGGCGGCCGCGACGATGCCGGGGTGCAGTACCGGCGTCCAGTCGCGGACCAGCGCCACCGCGACGACGGTGATCGTGCCGAGGGCGGTGCCGATCAGGCCGCCGAGGCTGCCGAGGGCCGCGGATTCCGCGAGGAACTGTGCGGTGACGTGCCGGGTACGGGCGCCCAGGGCGCGGCGCAGCCCGATCTCACCGGTGCGTTCCATGACGGCGACGAGGGTGGTGTTGGCGATGCCGATCGTGCCGATGAAGAGGCAGAGGGAGGCGAGCAGGAGGAACAGCACGTCGAGGTCGGCGGTGACGTTCGCGCGCAGCGTCCTGGGATCGGGCGGCGGGACGGCCTTGAAGTACTCGGGGTGGGAGGGCGAGAGGGCCGTCGGCGCCTCGGCCGCGATCTGCGCGGCCGCCCCCAGCCGGGTGGAGACGAGCATCCTGGCATCGCCCTTCGGGACGCCCCACAGCTCCTGGGCCGTGGAGCGCGGGACCACCACGGACAGCAGCAGGTCGGCCTTGCGCTCCACGTCCTCGACGATCCCGATGACGGTGAACCCGTGGTCGCCGATGAAGACGGCCGGCCGGGTCTCCAGGGTGGTGATGCCGAGCCGGGACGCCGTACCGCTGCCGATCACGGCCACGCGCTGCTTGGTGGCATCGTGCCAGGCGTCGTGGACCCGGCCCTGGGAGAGGGTGGGGGCCGCGGCTTCCAGCGCTCCGGAGGAGGCGGCGACGACCGGGAGGTCTCCGGGTCCCGGGCCGGCCGCCGGACCGCCCACCGGGGTGGACCGTACGGCCTGGCCCGCGCCGAGCCGGACGGTCCAGTAGACGCCCGCGTGGCGTACGCCGTTGAGGCGGGAGACCCGCTCGTCCGCGTCGGGCGGGAAGGCCTGGTCCACGAACTCGCTCGCCTGCGCGGAGACGTCCTCGACGGTCACCTCGGTCGCCGTCAGGGTGTTGAACCGCTCGTCGATCTGCGAGGAGGCCGTGGCGGTCAGCCCGAGGACGGCCACGAACGTACCGACGCCCAGGACGGTGCCCACCGCGGTGAGCGCCGACCGGCCGGGGCGTTGCAGGACTCCGGCCAGGCACTCGGAGAGCAGCTCCCGCCAGGCGAACCGGGAGCGCGGTACGGGGCGGGCGGGGCGGGCCGGGCGGCTTCCGCGGCGGAGGAACCCGGGGCGGTTCACGGGCGGACCACTTCGCTCAGTGCGCCGTCGCGGATGGCCACGGAGCGGTCGCCGCGGGCCGCCACCGCGGGGTCGTGGGTGATGACCACCACCGTCATGCCGTCCCGGTGGAGCTCGTCGACGAGCTCCAGGATCGAACCGGCCGTGGCTGTGTCGAGGTTGCCGGTCGGCTCGTCGCACAGCAGCAGCGAAGGGGCCCCCACCAGGGCCCTGGCAATGGCCACGCGCTGGCGCTCACCGCCGGACAGGGTGGTCGGCAGGGCGTCCGCCCGGTGGCCGAGACCGACCCGGTCGAGGGCTTCCCGGGCCCTGGTACGCCGCTGCGCGCGGCCGGTGCCCCGGTAGACGAGGGCCAGGGCGACGTTCTCCCAGGCGGTGCGGTGCGGGAGCAGGTGGAACGCCTGGAAGACGAAGCCGATGCGCTGGGCGCGCAGGGCCGTACGGTCGGCGTCCCGCAGCGTGCCGGTGTCGACCCCGTCCAGCAGGTAGCTGCCGGTGGTGGGGGCGTCGAGCAGCCCGACGATGTTGAGGAACGTGGACTTGCCCGCGCCGGAGGGGCCCACGACGGTCAGGAACTCTCCGCGTTCCACGCGGAGGTCGCAGGCGGCCAGGGCTTGCACGGGCGGGGGGCCCGGGTAGGTCAGACCGGCCTGCCGGAGCTCCACTACGGCGGCGGCGGGGGCGGGGAGTGCGGCGGGTGCGGGCGCGGCGGGCTGCGAGGAGGTCATTTCCCCTTCTCCGGCCCGCCCTGGGCGCCGTCCGGCGAGCCGTTGGGCCCGCTGCGCACGCCCACGACGGCGCGGTCTCCCTCGGCCAGGCGGTCGCCCTCGGCGGGCCTGACCTCGACGTGGCCGTCGCCCGTCGTTCCGGTGGTCACCCGCACCCGGCGGCGTACGCCGTCCGCCTCCAGCACGGTCACGTACGTCCTGCCGTCCACGGCGGCCGAGACCGCCGAGACCGGAACCACCAGGACCTCGCCGCCCGTCGACGCCGCCTCGATCGTCAGGCGCACGTCCTGGCCGGCCAGCCTGGGGTCCAGCGGAGCCTTGGGCTGGACGACCATCAAGTAGCCCTTGGGGCCTGCCGGTTGCTGACCCGACGGCTGCCCCGTGCCGGTGGCGGGCTGCTCCTGCCCCAGCGTGTCGGCGACCGAGGCCACCGAGGCCACCGCGGTCACGCCGGTGACCTCGGACGCGATCCCCACCTGCCGCCCCGGCTGCACCAGACCCTTCTGGTACTCCTGGAGGTAGCCGTTGACCACGAGGGCGCCGGCCGACACGGTGAGCACCTTCCCGGAGACCTGAGCCCCGACCTTGGAGGCGACCGAGTCCACCCGGGCGGGGAAGCTCGACAGGAAGACCACCTCCGCTACGGGCGCCATCGGGCCGACCGCCGCCAGGATCTGCACGAGTTGGGCACGTGCGGCGCTCAAGTCCTCCTTGGCTCGCGCCACTTGCTTGCGCAGTGCGCTCACGTCGGCCTCGGCACCGGGGTCGGGGGCGACATCGGAGCCCTTGCCGTCGGCCGCGCGCCGATCGGTGCCGCGGGCGCCCGCAGGGGCGGACGGCGAGGCGGACGGAGCCGGCGGTGCAGCCGGGGGCGGAGCGGAGGCGGCCTTCGCGGCCCGGTCCGCGGCATCCCGCGCGTCCTCCACGGCACGCTCCGCCGAGGTCACCGCATTGCGCGCGTCGACCACCGAGGCGTTCCCGTCGGGCAGCGCGGGCAGCGGGTCGTAGCCCGCGGAGGCGTAGAGCGCCGACAGCGCCGCCTTCGTGCCCTCCCCGAAGCGCCCGGCGCGGTCCGCGCCCGTGGCGTGGCCCAGCCGGGCGAGCGCCTGCTGCAACTGGGCGACGTCGCCGCCCTCGGAGCCGGGCTTGAGGTCCCGGTACGCCGGGAGGGTGCCCCGTAGCGCGATGACCGGGCGCCCGGAGACCTCCAGCAGCACCTGGCCCTCCTCGACCCGGCCCCCCACGGCGACCGGCAGCTTCGTGACGACGGCGCCGGCCGCGCCGGGGGCCGCGCCCACCGGGGTCACGTCCACGGACTGCTGCGCGGTGACGGTGCCGCGCACCACCACCGAGGCCACCAGCACCCGTTGCTCCACGGGGGCCGTCAGCACGCTCGGCGGCGGGGCCGCGGAGTCCGCGGCGGCCTGGGCCGGCGACTTGATCACCTGCGCGACCGCCACCCCGACACCGGAGAGCAGCACGGACCCGGCCGCCACCCCGACGACCCACCTGCGCCGGCGCGGGAGCCCCGCGGGCTGCGGCGGCTGCTGCTGGTCATTCATCCGGAGGTCCCCCGCCAACTGCCAATTCCGGTCCCGCCGAAAGCCTTTGGACTCCGTCGGCGGCAAGGCGATCATTAGATCACCACGGCGCTCCGGCAAAAGAGACAGTCCGGGACATGCGAGCGATCACAGTTGCGTAAAAGCGGAGCAGCCCTGCGGCCGCACGCCCGCCGCCTCCGCCCGCCGCCCTCCGCCGGTGGGTGTTCGGCCGGTCCTCCGGCGGCCGTCCGGCGACCTCCCCCGGCGGGGGCGCACTCAGGGGCTTGGATCGGAACGGCAGTTCACCTCTCGAGGGAATACTCTCCGCCGACGACTCGAATGCTTTCGAGAACCTTTCCGATGTGGGCCAGGGATTCCCCGGTGAGCAGGGAAGGATTCTCTTCGAGCATCAATCTGACATGCTCCCTGATGCGCCGAGTCGCGAGCTCTTCGACCGCACTCGCCTCCGGAGAGCCGTCCTCGCTCTCGATCCGGGCATTGCGCAGAATCCTCATCTGCTCATCGCTGAAGAGCCTGGCCATCAGAGCCGCGGCAAAGCGCGCCGACGCCTCTTCGCTGCTCATGCTCACTCGATCTTCTTCGGGATCGGCCATTGCGTCCCGCGCGGACTCCGAGGGGACGGATCCGACCCGGGTGGCCGACTCCTCGGGTGCGTCCGAGCTGCCGTCCTTGCGGGTCCGGGCCAACCTGGCGCGCGTCGACTTCACGAACGGGAGGGCCTGGCCCTTCCACCACCTCCTGAGGCGTGGCGCGGTCCACTCTGCGAATTTGATGAGGGTGACCAGGGCTTCGATCATCTCCTCGGGGTCCATGCGTTCCCGCGACCGGGAATCCGACTCACCCTCGTGCCCGCTCGCACCGGCGAAGGGTGCCGACGGTCCCGTGGGCCAGTCGTACTCGCCCTCGTCGTCCTCGTCGTCCTCTTCGTCGGGAATGAATGTGGCGTGCCCGGAGAGGCGCTTTTCCTTGTCGTACAAATTCTGGTGGAGGCCACCGTCCTTTGCCTGCCCGGGAGTCATTCCGTCCGGATACTCGAAGTAGCCCCTCACCCTAGCCATTTCCACCCCTTCCACGACGTGCACGGCTGATGTTCATCCAGAGGCTCCGACGGCCACGTCCGCGTTCTCGCCGTCCCAGCCGGCCGGGCTGCGCCAGATGACATTGACGTGGAAGACGTCACGAATCGTGTCCACGGACCAGTCCTCGGCGGGCGGTTCGGAGAGAACGAGGTAGAGACCATCGGCCGGCGCGGGCAGCGTGTGGTTGATCTCCAGCAGGCGGGTCGCGCCCGATCGCAGGTCGGCGTAGGTGGAGCAGCCCGCGCCCAGGGCCTCGTAGAGGAAGAGACCGTGCCGGGTGACGCAGCTGACGTCGACGATCGGGGAGTCGGTCGGCTGGAGGTCCGCCCAGAGCAGTGATGCCTTCAGCCCGTGGCGGACCGCCTCGTGCTTCTTGCTCGTACGGTCTGCCTCGGCGGCCGCTTCCAGCGCTCGGAGGAATCCGTCCTTCGTGGTCGCGGCCGGTGGTGCGGTGGCGGTGTCCGCGGTGGTCATCTGCGCTTCTTCCTTCTGATCGGGTTGCGTCGGGGCTACGGGGACCGCGCCGTCGGAGTTCGGCGCCGTCTGCGCGGCGAAGCCCTCCTGGAGCTCTCGCCGGGCTTCGGCGAGGGGCCCTGCCCAGCCTGAAGTGACCAGCCCCTCCGCGAGCCGGCCCGCGTCGAAAGTGCCCTCCTTGAGCGCACGGCTGGTCATCGCGGCGAGGTCGCGAAGCACTCCGAGCCGCTCTCTGTCCGGATCGCCGAGCAGGTGCAGCACGTCGACCCAGTCGGCCTGATCGCGTCGCAGGACGCGGTTGGCCATGCCCTGGAGTTCGGAAAGGCGGCTGCGGGCGTCGGCAACCTCGCCCGCACCCTCGCGCTCGTCGTCGCCCTTGCCCTTGCCCTTGCCCTCGCCCTCGGTCAGCTCTCCGAGGACCTCCAGTGCCGCGAGGTAGCGCCCCGCCGTCCGCTCCGAGAGGGGTGACCGGCCGCGCTGGTCGGCGGTGAGCACCGTCTGGGTCGTCTCGTTGGCGAACACCCAGCAGTCCAACTCATCGCCCAGCAACGGGGGAACCGATCCGTGGCGGACGGTGAGGACGAGCGGCCGGTCGATCACCGGCGACAACGGCTTGACCTTGTAGCGGCCCCCCGGGGCCCGGTCCACGACCTCGACCCGGACATCGGTGCCGATCCGGGGAAGCCTGCCGGCCCCGCCGTCCTGCGGCCCGCCGTCCTGCGGCCCGGCGTCGGGCGCCGTCGCCGCGCGGGCGTCGCCGGTGCCGGTGAGCACGTCGGGCAGCGGGGCGGTGTGCAGGACCGTCAGGCTCTGGGTGCTGCGGGTGAGGGCCACGTACAACTGGCGCAGCCCGGCGGGGCCGCGGCCCGCGATCGTGGCGGGCTCGACGACCAGGACGTGGTCGTACTCCATGCCCTTGACCTGTGCCGCGGCCAGTACGGAGACGGCTTCGCCGTGCCGCCCGCCGGTGCCGCCGTCCTCGGCGATCCGGCGGCTGATGGCGTCCAGCCAGTCCGAGTCGTCGGGAACGACGACGGCCACGGAGCGGGGGGTGCTGCCGTCACTGGTGTCCAGGAGCCGGGCCACGTGCGCGACGGTGTCGTCGAGCAGCTTCCACGGCTCGGTCGCCACGGTCCGTACGGCGTCCCCTCCCGCCTCCCGGACAGCCTGCGGGTACGGCAGGTCCGGAGCGATGGTCCGGGCGAGCGGAGCGACGAACTCCATGATCTCGGCGGGGACGCGGTAGCTGGTGGTCAGCTGGGCCACGCTCCAGTCGCCGTGGTCGGAGAGGAGTGCGCCGAGCACGTCCCAGCTCGTGGGGATGTGGACGCCCGTCGCCTGCGCGAGGTCGCCCAGGACGGTCATGGAACCGCCCGCGGCGCAGCGCCGCCGCAGGGAGCGGGCCTGCATGGGCGTGAGGTCCTGGGCCTCGTCGACGACGATGTGGCCGTAGCGCGGTGGGGTGTCGCCGCTGATCAGCACGCGGAGCTCTTCGAGGCAGACGTGATCGTCGAGCGTCCACGGATCGGCGTCGGCGCTGGCGGCACGGGCCCGCAGCAGGGTCGCCTGCTCGTCCTCGTCGAGGAGGCCTGCCGCGCAGTCCCGTAGGAGGTCGGCCGAGTCGTAGAGGCTGCGCAAGGCCTCACGGGATCCGGGGGACGGCCAGACGCGTTCGACGAGGCGCTCGACCCGCCGGTTGCGTTCCAGGTCGCGGCGGATCGTGCCGGCCTGCCCGCGGCGCGGCGCGATGTCGGCGAGCTCCTGGAGCAGTCGGTCGACGAAGAGGCCGCGGAACCGGTCGCGCCGCTCCCGGAAGGGTCCGGCGCCGGTGTGGGCCCGGTCGAGGAGGGCGAGGACCTCGGACTTCGGCACGCGAAGGGTCATGCTGCCGGCGGTGACGACGACCGCGGGCTCGTCGCCCTCGAAGGAGGGGTCGACGGTGAGGGCGTCGAGGGCCTCGGGGCGGTAGTCGCTCTCGACGCGGCGCCGCAGTACGGCCGCCATGCGCTCGTCGGACTTCACGAGACGCGCTTTCGGCTGGTCGCTGCCGAGGATCTCGCCCTCCCACAGGCGGTCCAGCTGGACGGCGTTGACGTCCCGGGTGCCGAGGGTGGGGAGCACCTGTCCCACGTAGTCGAGGAACCGCTGGTGGGGGCCGATGACGAGAATGTCCGGGGCTTTGAAGTGCTCGTTGTTGACGAGCCAGGTCACCCGGTGGAGACCGACCGCCGACTTGCCGGTACCGGGGCCGCCCTGCACGACGAGGATGTCCGAGGGGGAGCCGGTGACCAGCTCCATCTGGTCACGGCGGATGGTCTCGACGATGTCGCGCATCCGACCGCCGCGCGAGCGCTGGAGCTCCTGCAGCAGGAAGTCGTCCTCCTGGACCTGGAGCGCCTTCCGCCGCTGCCCTCGTAAGCCGACGCCGGGGGTGGGGGCCGTCGTACGTTCCGGGTCGGCGACCGGGTCGGCGACCGGGTCCGCGGCCCCCTCCGCCTCCTCCGCCGTGTTGTCGTCGGGAACCTGGCGGGGCTGCGGTACGTCTGCGGGCCCGGGTCGTACGGCCGAGGGCGCGGCGGCGGGCGCCGGGAGGGAGATCTCGTCGAAGTAGCTCTCGACGATCCGCTGTACGCAGCGGAGCTGCCGGCGCAGGACCACCTCGCCCGGGTTCTCGGGCCGGGTCTCGATCCACTTCTTCGCCAGGGGGCTGGTCCACAGCAGGACCACCGGTTCGAGCGAGGCGTCCTGCACGCCGCGGCGCCCGATGTACCAGGGGCGGGGGTCTCCTCCCGGGTCCTCCGGCGCGTCGACGCGGGAGAAGACCAGGGCTTCGTCGCCGAGGCCTCCGTAGGCCTCCGCCCGCGCATCCGCTTCGGCCCGGTTGGCGATCCCGTCCTTGCCGCTCGCCGAGGCGGTGGCGGCCGAAGTCCCGCTCAGCTCGCCGAGTTTCGTGGCGTAGCAGTCGTACGCGTGGTCCACCGCCCGCTGCTCGCCGGCGAGGATCTCGTCCCGAGTGGTGGTGCTCATGTGCGTCCTCCCCGCGGTGTCACAGGACACCGCCACGGGCATGTGCCCGTACCCGCTGAAACAACTATCAGACAGCGGACAGTGACGAACAGTCAGTGGCTCAGATCGCGGACAAGACCGCCGGACGGGACGCCGGGGGCCATCGCGCGCCTGTCGGGGCGGTCGTCATGACGCGGCGAACTCCCTGATGCGGACCAGCGCCTCCGCGAGGCGGTCCGGCGGGACCGTGTAGGAGATGCGGACGTGGTGGGGGGCGACGAAGTCGGCGCCGGGGACTACCGCGACGTTGGCCTCCGTGAGGAGGAGTTCAGCGAAGTCCGCCGCCGAGGTGATGGTGCGGCCCGCCAGGGTGCGGCCGTAGGTGCCGGAGACGTCGGCGAGGAGGAAGAAGGCGCCTTCCGGGGTGCCGTCGACCTCGATGCCGGGGGTGTCCGCCAGGGCCTTGATCGTGGTCAGGCGGCGGTCGTCCAGTTCGAGGCGCCGGCGCTCCAGCTCGGTGGTGAGGTCTGCCGTCAGGGCGCCGAGTGCCGCCTTCTGGGAAATCGAGGACGGGGCCGAGGCCGTGTGGCTCTGGATCGCCGTGATGGCCGCCGCCACGGGGGTGGGGGCCGCGACCCAGCCGATGCGCCAGCCCGTCATGGCGAAGGTCTTGGATACGCCGCCGATGGTGAGTGTGCGTGCGGCGGCTTCCGGGCCGAGGGCGGCGACGGAGACGTGCGTGGCCTCGCCGAAGACCCAGTGGTCGCAGATCTCGTCGCTGATGATCGCCAGGTCGTGGTCGATCGCCACCTGGACCAGAGCTGCCAGTTCGGTCCTGTCGTAGACGACGCCGGAGGGGTTGGCGGGGTTGTTGAGGAGGAGGACCCTCGTGCGGTCCGTTACCGCCGCGCGCAGCTGGTCCGCAGTCACCTTCAGCCCGGCGCCCGGGGCGGGCCGGACGGGGACGAGGGTGCCTCCGGCCAGGGCCGCGAGGTGGGGGTAACTGACCCAGTAGGGGGCCGGGATGAGGATTTCGTCGCCCGGTTCGACGAGGGTGGTGAAGGCGTAGTGGAGGGCTTGTTTGGCGCCGGCCGTGATGACCACCTGGCCGGGCTCGTACGTCGTCCCGTGGCGGTTGATGAAGTCGGCCGTGGCCGCGCGGAGTTCGGGGATGCCGGCGGCCGGGGTGTAGCGGGTGAAGTCTGTGGCGATGGCGTCGAGGGCGGCCTGGGCCGCGGGCTCCACGGTCGGGAAGGCCGGCTCGCCGCTGGTGAGGTTGATGACGTCGACCCCCTGGGCGATCAGCGCCTTCGCCTGGGCGTCCAGGGCGGCGGTCGCGGAGGGCGGGACCTGCGCCGCCCGTCGGGCCGGGCGGACGGGGCTGATCGCTTCGGGGGTGGACGTTTCAGTGCTCACGGCGTTCCTCGGGGTGGGGTTCGGTGCGGGTGCGTCGGGGTTCAGATGCGTACGCCGTAGGAGGCGACCACGGAGTCCTGGGCGCGGCGGAGTTCGGCGGAGCGGCGTGCGGCGTCGCTGACTTCGGCGCAGCCGTCGCAGAAGCTGACGGTGGCGACGAAGGCGTCGTTGCGGGCCCGGCGGAACTTGCGGATGGAGCGGCGAATGGACGACATGACATCCTCGATTCATAGATGAGTGTCTATGGATTGAGGATGGCAGGACTCATAGATGTTCGTCAATGCTTTGAGGGTCGCGTCCCGCCTCTCGGGCAGATCTGGACGCGGGAGCTCTCATCGGCCAGATTGGGCGCATGATCGAGCCTGCACCTGCCGGGATGTCCGCATCCTGCTGCCCTGAGCCCATGACTGCCGCCGAAGCCGTGGACCTGGCAGCCGCGTTCAAGGCGCTGGCCGACCCGGTGCGGCTGCGGATCGCCAGCATCGTGGCCTGCTGCCCGGCCGGCGAGGTCTGCATGGGGGAGATCGCCGCGTCCTTCTCCGTCTCGGGGCCGACGGTCAGCCACCACCTGAAGAAGCTGCGGGAGGCGGGCGTGCTCTCCTCCGAGCGGAGGGCGAACGAGGTGTACTACCAGGTGCGTTCCGACCGTCTGGACGCCCTCATAGGGCAGCTCTCCGCAATGAAGTCGGTGGCCGCGCAGGACTCCCGCGCCATCCCGGCCTGACCGGCCGGCCGGGGAGGTGCCCCGGACATGGCTGCGGCCCGCCCCGGAGCAGGGGGCGGGCCGTTGCCGTCTGTTGCGTTGGCGCTCAGGCCGGGTGGATCGTTTGGGCCGTGGAGATCAGAGCCACATCGGGGCGGTGTAGCCGAGGACGCACGCACCGGTGAAGAGGATGCCGACGACCAGGGCGACCACGCGCCAGCGGGCGATGAGGAGCATGCCGCTGATGGCGCCGACGCTGGTGCCCGCGCCGGTCATCAGGAAGGCGATCGCCGGGCCGGGGCCCATGCCGCCCTTCATCAGGGAGGCGATGAGCGGCAGCGAGCCGTCGGAGTTCAGGTAGACCGGGATGCCGATCAGCGCGGCGAGCGGGACGGAGTACCAGTGGCCGCCGCCGAGGTACTCGGTCAGGTAGCGGGTGGGGATCGAGTTGATGATCAGGAAGCCCAGCGTCGCGAAGCCCAGGAAGTAGAGCGCGAGGCGCTTGCTGGTGATCATGAGCTCGTTGCCGAACTCGTCGAGCTTCCAGCGCTTGACCAGGCTGGTCTCGACCGGCGCGGGGGCCGGGGCCGGGGCGATGGGGCGGTTCAGCAGGGCCGTACGGGCCAGGCCGCCACCGCCGCCGGAGCCGGCCGGGGCGCTCACGCCGCCACCCGAGATGTCGTCCTCGGCGTCACCGCTGGTGCAGCAGCTCTCTTCGGCCTTCTTCTCGGCCTCGGTGGAGGTCAGGCGGGCCTGACCGTCGAGCCAGCCGGTCTTTTCGATGAGCCAGGTGATGGCGCCGGCGAAGAAGCCGAGGACGATCGCGGCCACGAAGAACGTCACGGCGAAGTCCGGGCCGAACAGGCCTATGGAGTAGACGAGCTCCTCCGGGCTGGTCAGCGGCGAGGCGACCATGAAGGTGACGACCGGGGCCCACGGAACACTGGAGGCGAGGGCGCCCAGGACGACCGCCGTGGTGCCGCAGGAGCAGAACGGGGTGAGCGTCGCGAGGACGACGGCCCCGATGACCGCCCAGAGCGTCTTGCGCCGCAGCCAGGAGGAGAGCCGCTCCGCGCCGACGTACACCGGGATGGCCGAGGCCACGATCACGCTGATCAGCAGGAAGGGCCAGTTCGCCGCGAGGGTGTGGCCGACGTCCTGGGCTGTCTTGCCCAGGACGTCAAGGACGGTGTCGAACACGGAAAGCTCCAACTCAACTCATAGACGGCTGTCGATGGGTTGAACTCTGTCGGATCCATAGATGACTGTCAATGCGTTTGGGGAACAATCCATAGATGACCGTCGTTGGATCGGGTATGCCTACGCCCATCTCGGAGCTCTGCTGCTCCCCCGTGCTTGCCGGCCCCCTCACCCCCGAGGCGGCCGATGACCTCGCGGCCGCACTGAAGGTCGTGGCGGACTCCACCCGGCTCCGCCTGCTCGGGCTGATCCGCACCCAGCCGGGCGGCGAGGCGTGCACCTGCGACCTCACCGAGCCGCTGGGGCTGACCCAGCCGACGGTCACGCACCACCTCAAGGTGCTCTTCGAAGCCGGCTTCCTGGAGCGGGAGCGTCGCGGGCGCCAGACGTACTACCGGATCGCGCCGGGCAGCATGACCGTGCTGTGCCAGGCGCTGGACCCCTCCCCGGAGATGCTCTCCGCCTGATCCAACTCGTTCCGGCCAAGGGTCGGTTGACTTCGCGCCACGCGCGAAGCAACCGGCCCTTGGTCGTGTTGAGGCATGAGGGTGCCGGGCGCGCTTCATGCCAGCAGTGATCCCTTCCACACCCTGGGTGACCTCGGACAGACTCATGAACACCGGGAGGGCGACAAGCCCCCGGGGACCACCGGAACCGGCCAGCAGGCCGCCGGTCACCAAAAAGCCACTGTCATTCCAAGGGGATAGCCATGTCTGTTTCGCGTACCTCGATGAGCCTTGCCGCCGCCGTCCTGGTGTCCGTGATCGGACTTGGTTCTGCCTCCGCGCTGAGCTCCTCGTCGCTCGGCTCCCTGGCCGGCGCCGGCTGGGACACCGCCCCGAACGGCGCCGGCTGGGACGCCGCCCCCGTGACGCTGGCCGGCGCCGGCTGGGACTCCGCTCCCATCAACCCCTCCACCAACGGCGCCGGCTGGGACTGATCCCCGGCCCGCACCCCGCACCGCACCCCCGTTGACCCGGCCCACACCCCAGAGCCGCCCCCACCCGAGGAGAAGAAAGATGAGCACCACTTGCTGCAGCGCCACCACTGAGGAGCCGGTCCCGGTGCTCGTGGTGCTGGAAGAGCCGGCCACCGGCTGCTGCTCGACCACCGAGGTCACCGAGGCCGCCGAGGCCGCCGAGGCCGCCGCCGAAGCCCCCGAGGCCGCCGAGCAGGAGGAGTCCTCCTGCTGCGGCACGACCGAGGAAGCCGCACCCGCGAAGGCCGAGGAGCCCTCCGGCTGCTGCGGCCCGGCCCCCGAGCCGGAGCCCGCCCAGGCCACCGGCTGCTGCGGTCCCGCCAAGCCCGAGCCTGTCTCCTGCTGCGGCTCCGCCGAACAGGAGGACCCGGCCGACGTACGCACCGGCCTCTCCCTCGATGACGCCGTCGCGGCCCTCGGCGGCAGCGTTCCGCAAGCCACCGACCCCGCGCCGTACGTGCTTGCGCACTGGCTCAAGGCCACCGAGGCCAGCCTCGAAGGCTCCAAGCCCTGGTACACCGTGGCCGACCGCGGCGAGGGCGAGCTCGCCTTCCTTCCCGGCTTCCTCTTCGACGCCGACCCGATCGTGGACGTCGACCCGCGCACCTACCTGGGCTGGCAGCCCAAGAACGGCGCGGTCGCCTGCTGCTCGGCCACGTCCTGCTGCGACTCGACCAACGACACCGTCGAGGCGCTCGGCACCGAGGCCTTCTTCCCGGCGCTGCTGCTCGGCTCCCCGCTCGGCTACCGCTCCGAGGCTTCCGCCTCGGTCGAGGACCCGCTGCTGGTCGCGGACCTGATCGACCGCATCGTCCCGGCCGCGGCCGAGGCGGGCGTCCGGTCGATCGTCGCACCCTGGCTGCACGACAGCCCGTACAGCGAGGTCCTCGCGCTCGCCCTCCAGGCGTACGGCGGCGACATCGCCTTCCACGGCGAGAACAACCTCCTCGACCTCCAGCACGACAGCTACGACGCGTACCTCGCCTCCCTCCCGGCCCGCAAGCGGCGCCGTGTGAAGGAGGACCGCGACCGCGCGGCGAACTCGGGCACCCGCATCGAGCGCAAGGACCGCGAGGAGCTGCGCCCGCTGGTCGGCCGGATCTCCGAGCTGATCACCCAGAACCGGCAGAAGTACGGCGGCGGCGAGGACGAGGCCCACATCGGCGCGCTGCTCAGCGCGCTCGTCGAGGGCGAGGCCGACGTCCGTGCCTACCTCGCCTACAAGGACGACGAGGTCGCCGCCGTCTCGGTGACCGTCCGCCAGGGCAAGCGCCTGTTCGTGAAGTGGGCCGGCTTCGACTACGAGGCGCTCGGCGAGCGCAGCGGCATCTACTTCGAGATCGTCCTGGACCGTCCGCTGCGCGACGCGTACGCCGAAGGCGTCACCTCCATCGAGGCCGGTCCGGGCGCCGATGAGGCCAAGCGGCTGCGCGGCTTCAAGCCCCGCCAGATCCGCTCGGCGATCCTCGTCACCGACGCGGCTCTGCGTCCCGAGGTCGCCAAGCTCCACGCCGCCTTCGGCCAGGCCCGCCGCGAGGCGCTGGGCGCGACCACCGAGGACGAGCCGACCACGGCGATCGGCCGCCTGAAGGCCAAGCTGCTCGGCGGCTCCGCGTACGAGCCGATCCAGCCCCTGCAGCCGGAGGGCGGCTGCTGCGGCTAGCGACCACGGATCCACATTTCCACACCCCCAGGTCAGGCCCGGTACGCACTGCGCGCCGGGCCTGCCGGTCGTGCGGCTGCCGGGCCGAAGCCGTCAGATGATTCCGATCGCCGCACGACCGGCCCGGACCTGCTGATGTCCCACCTGGGGCCGTAGGCGCCGCGGGCTCAGTCGGTCCAGCCGGCCTTCGTCGCCAGGACCCCGGCCTCGAAGCGGCTGCGGGCACCGAGGCGGGCCATCATGTCCGACATCATGCGGCGGGCGGTGCGCAGGCCGATGCCCAGCTTCTTGGCGGCGATCTCGTCGGTGGCGCCCTGCGTGAGCTGACGCAGCAGCTCACGCTCCTGCGCGGTGAGGCCGACCTCGTCGCGGTCGCGGGTGCTGCCGATGGGGGCGGCGCCCGCCCAGACCTGCTCGAAGAGGGATTCCAGCGCGGTCAGCACTCCGGGGCCGGTCAGCTGGACCGCGCCCTTCTTGGTGTTGTTCGGGTCCACCGGCAGCAGCGCGACCTCGCGGTCGAAGAGCACCATGCGCAGCGGCAGGGCGGGCACGGTACGGACTTCGCCGCCGTTGCCGTGGAGCCACTGGGCGTACTCGACCGTGGGGTTGTCGTTGCGGACGCTGTCCAGGTAGACGGTCAGGACCCGCACGCCCCGGCGCATCAGGTCCTCGTCGAGCGGCCGGCTGGCATCCAGGCTGGCAGGGGACTGCGCGCCGCCGGGCATGAAGGACAGGCACTCGCTCGTGGAGCGGTGGGCGAGCTCTTCGAGGCGGGCCTGGATGGCGTCGATGCCCTGGAGGTACTCGACACCGTGACGCTCACCGGTCCGCAGCTCCGAGTACTCGCCCAGGAGCTTGCTGATGGCTGCCTGGCTTTCGGCGAACTGCTGCTGCTGCGCGAGCAGATTGGCCTGCTGGCGCTGGAGCAGGAGCTGGAAGCCGAGGTCCGGGCTGACGGGTCTGAGTCCGCCGGGCGCCTGCATGGAGCGGCGTAGCAGGTTCAGTTCGGCCAGCCGGTCCAAGCCGCCCCGTACGGACTCCTCCGGGCAGGCCAAGTGGACCGCGATTTCCGCAACGCCCCAGTCCTGCTGGGTCAGCATCAGCCGGTAGATCGACTCGGCCTCGGTATCCAGTCCCAAACTCGCCAGCACAGCGACCCCCCGCTTGACGTCTCATATGTCGAGACGATCCTTCAACTCCATCGGCGGAGGCCGATCTTGGCAGGTCAGAGTTCTGCCCGACAAGGGATGTCCGCAGGCTGAGCACCCGCACAGGCATTGTTCGGGGCATCGCGAGCCGGGATTCCGGCCACTTTCAGGCAGGTGCCTGCCGGTCGCACTTCATGCCAGCGACTAAGCCTTCCGCCCCCTCGGAATGCTCAGCAAACTAGTGATCACAGGGCAGCGGAGGTCCTCGGAAACGGAATCCGCAGCGCGTCGAGAACGCCCCCTGACCGAAGTGCAATCCACCCCCACCACACGGAGGACAGCCATGCCCGCTGCGCGAAAAGCCCTGCGCCTGATGAACAGAGCCGCCGCGGTCATGCTGGGCTTTTCGCCCGCCGGCGGACATGGCTGCAGCCCCAAGTGCCGCCACACGGAGCACTACAGCGCCGTCACTCAGGCCGAAGCAGATCAGCACGTGTGGTCCGTACCAGGACTTACCGCCCGGCCTGGAGGGCCCATGTTCATGGCCACCGCCACGCTCGTCGCCGCCCGCGAAGCCGAGGCCGCGAAGCTGGAATCGGCCGTGGTCACGGACATTGTCTGGGCCGCGGCAATGCCGGGCGACGACCTCGAACACGTTCACGCGAAGACGACTTCCGGACGCATCGAGCTGACGTTCTTCCACCGCACCAGCAGCCTCGACGGCGCATTGTCCGCAGCGGCCGAGATTTGCCGCCGTGCGCTGAATTCCAGCCCCACCTTGGCGCAGTGGCGAATTGCCGTCACCCCCCAACTTCCCGACGCCATGCCCGGCTCGGGCGCCGTACTCGCGTGACCCAGATCACACCCCAGCATCAGGAGTCCCACCCCATGAGCGCTCTCAACGACCCCCGCCTGAAGGCCGAACAGCTCGCCGTCGAGACCATCGACTCGATCGACCACGAGGTGCGCGTCCTCGGATCGAAGAGCTACACCAACCGGCAGATCGCCATCGCGGCTCTGGCCGCCCTCGACGGCAAGACCGGCGTGATCGACGGCGCCCTCGTCTCCGACGACACCATCTTCTTCGCCGACGCCGTCGCCTCCTTCGGGCACGTCAGCGTCGAGGTCGACCACGACAACCACAGGTTCACCCTCACTCCCACCGGCAAGCCGATGGTCGCCCCCGAGGACGACATCTTCGTCGGCGGCGCGGGCACCCCGCTGCGCTTCCTGATCTCGATGGCCGGCCTCGCCGAGGGCATCACCACCGTCACCGGCAACACCCGCATGCAGGAGCGCCCCTTCGGCGACCTGCTCGCGGCCCTTCCGGCCCTCGGCGTCGAGGCGGTCGCGGTGCGCGGCAACGGCTCCCCGCCGATCCAGGTCACCGGCGGCAACTTCGTCGGCGGCAAGACGAAGATCTCCGGCGCGATCTCCTCCCAGTACACGTCCTCGATCCTGATCAGCTCGGTCCTCGCCCAGCAGGACACCGAGATCGAGATCGTCGACGAGCTGGTCTCCAAGCCGTACGTCGAGATGACGCTGGCCACCCTCGCCGAGCACGGCATCACGGTCGAGCGCGACGGCTACCGCAGCTTCAAGGTCCCGGCCGGCCAGTCCTTCAAGGGCGGCCACGCCGTCGTAGAGCCCGACGCCTCCGGCCTGTCCTACTTCATCGCCGCCGCGGCGATCCTCGGCGGCCGGGTCACCATCCCGGGCATCGGCTCCACCTCCCACCAGGGCGACGTCGGCCTCGCCGAGGTCCTGGGCCGGATGGGCGCCCACGTCGAGATCACCGAGAACTCGATCACCGTCAAGGGTGGCGAACTGCACGGCATCGAGGTCGACATGGACGCCATGCCCGACGTCGTCCCGTCCCTCGCGGCGGTCGCGGCCTTCGCCCAGGGCAAGACCCACATCACCAACATCGCCAGCCTGCGCGTCAAGGAGTGCGACCGCATCGCGGCCGTCACCACCGAACTCCGCAAGATGGGCATCACCGTCGACGAGTACGACGACGCCATGACCATCCACGGCGGCACCCCGCACGGCGCGGTCATCGACACCTACGACGACCACCGCATCGCCATGACCTTCGCGATCATCGGCCTGCGCACCCCCGGCGTCGTCATCAACGACCCCGGCTGCGTCGCCAAGTCCTTCCCGGCCTTCTGGAACACCCTGGACACCCTGCGATGACCGACACCGACACCAACACCGGTACCGGCACTGGCACTGGCACTGGCACTCCCGGGATCCTGCTCGTCCTCGACGGCTGGGGCCACGCCGCGCCCGGACCCGGCAACGCGCTCACCAACGCCCACACCCCCGTCCTCGATGCCATCGCCGCCAAGCACCCCTCCACCGTCGTGGAGGCTTCCGGTGAGCACGTAGGACTGTTGCCCGGCACCGTCGGGAACTCCGAGATCGGGCACATGGTCATCGGCGCCGGCCGCCCGCTCGACTACGACAGCGTCCTGGTCCAGCGGCAGATCGACAACGGGGAGCTCGGCGACAACCCGCGCCTGACCGCGGCCCTCGACCGGCTGGCATCCAACGGCGGCGCCCTCCACCTCGTCGGCCAGGTCTCCGACGGGATGATCCACTCCCACGTCGACCACCTCCGCGCGCTCCTGACCATCGCGGCGTCCCGCGGTGTGCAGCGCGTGTGGGTGCACGCCATCACCGACGGCCGCGACGTCGCCGACCGCACCGCCGGCCACTACCTGGCCCGCGTCGAGAGCTTCTTCACCGCCAGCGGCGTGGGGGCCCTGGCCACCGTCTCGGGTCGCGGCTACGGCCTCGACAAGAGCGGCGACCTGGAGCTGACCGCCAAGGTCAGCGAGGCCATCACCGACGGCAAGGGCGCCACCGCCCGCGACTACGGACAGGTGCTGGCCGGCGCCGAGAACGGGGACGTGTGGGTCACCCCCACCGTCCTCACCGACGCCGACGGCGAGCCGCTCGCCACCGTCCGCGACGGGGACACCGTCCTGTTCACCAACTTCCGCAGCGACCGCATCCAGCAGCTCGCCGACGACCTCGTCCAGATCCTCACCGACACCGACGTCGACGTCCTGTCCCTGACCCAGTACGACACCAAGGCGGACATCCCCGCCCTGGTCGGGCGGGCGGACGCCTCCGGCGGCCTGGCCGACGCACTCGAATCCCACGGTCTGCGCTCCGTACGCATCGCGGAGCAGGAGAAGTTCGAGCACGTCACCTACTACGTCAACGGCCGCGACGACCGCGTCCGCGAGGTCGAGGAGCACGTCCGCATCACCGCGGACACCGCCCCCGACTACGTCGCCCGGCCCGAGATGAACCTCGCCCGGGTCACCGAAGCCATCACCGCCGCCGCCCGGCGTGACGACGTGACACTCGTGATCGCCAACCTCGCCAACATCGACGTGGTCGGCCACACCGGCAACCACGACGCCACGGTCAAGGCCGCCGAACACACCGACCGCGAGGTCGAGAAGATCCTGACCGCCGCCGCCGAGACCGGCCGCTGGGTCCTGCTCGTCGGCGACCACGGCAACGCCGAGCGCATGTCCAAGCCCGGCCCCGACGGCGCCCCGCTCCCGTACGGCGGTCACACGACCAACCCCGTTCCCGCGGTCGTCGTCCCGGCCCCCGGGCAGCTCACCGGCGAGAACCTCGCCGAGGGAGGCAGCCTCGCCGACATCGCACCCACCGTCCTGCACCTGCTGGGCCGCCCGAACGGCCCCGCCATGACCGGCCGGAGTCTGTTGTGACCGCAATCGCCACCGCCACCGCCCCCGTCACCCAGTCGACCCCTGGCGGGGCCGCCTTCGCCCCCGCCTTCGCCCCCGCCTTCGCCGACGACGCCGACGTACGTGCCGTGGATGCCGGCAGCCCCGCCCTGGAGGCGTACGTCGCCAGCGGCGCCGACGGCCGGGCGCACGTCCTGACCGTGCGCAACGGCACCGACACCGAGCAGGAGCTGTTCCCCGAGGCACTGCTGCCGACCGGAGACGGCCCGCTGCTCTTCCTCGGCGGTGCCTCCACCACCAGCGAGCGCGACGGCCGCCTCGTCGCACGCCTCGCCCCCCACGGACACGTCCGCCTCGGGCGGATCACGCACGAAGACAAGCCCACCCACACGACACGGGAGCAGCCCGCATGACCACCGCCACCGGCCCCCGCCCGCGCATCGCGCTGATCGGCGACCACGGCAAGTCCCCCGCCCACGCCCGGCTCGACAGCTTCCGGCACGAGCTCGACGTGGACACGGAGTGGGTGCCCAGCGAGACCATCGCCGGTCCCGAGTCCCTGGAGGGCTTCGACGGAATCTGGGTCGTGCCCGGCTCCCCGTACGAGAACAAGGACGGAGTCCTGTCCGCCGTCCGGCACGCCCGCGAGAACGGCGTCCCCTACCTGGGCACCTGCGGCGGCTTCCAGCACGCGCTGATCGAGTACGCCCGTACCGTCGTCGGCCTCACGGACGCGGACGACGTGCAGTACGACCCCGAGGCACCGACCCCGCTGATCGTGCCGCTCACCTGCTGCCTGGCGGGCGAGCAGGCCCCGCTCCTGCTCACGGCCGGCAGCCGGCTCGCCGCCGTCTACGACGACGCCGAGATGACCACCGAGACGTACCACTGCAAGTACGGCCTGAACGCCGACTTCGTCGAGCGCCTGGCCGACGCGGGTGTGCTGTTCAGCGGCTGGGACACCGAAGGCGCACCCCGGGCGGCCGAGGTCCCCGGCCACCCGTTCTTCATCGGCACGCTGTTCCAGCCGGAGCTGGTCTCCGGCCCCGGCAACGTCCACCCGCTGATCAAGGCGTTCGCGGCCGAAGTGGCCGCCCGTGCGGCCGTCGCGGCCTGACGTCTAGGGCTGCTGCTCCGCGTCGCCCCAGATGAGGGTGTTGAGCACGTCGCGCCGGTCGGGCGCGACCGCGTACCAGGCCCAGGTTCCGCGCTTCCTGCGCGTGACCAGGCCGGCGTCCGAGAGGACCTTCATGTGCTGACTGACCGTGGACTGGGCCAGACCCAGCAGCGGCGTCAGGTCACAGACGCACGCCTCGCCGTCGGGAGCGGCGAGCAGGACGCTGAGGATCTGCAGACGCGTCGGATCGGACAGGCCCTTCAGGGTTCGCGCGAGAATCTCGGCCCGCTCCCTGGGCAGCGGATCCACTTCGAGGGGCGGCCCACACGTCGGATCCTCGTCGATGAACGCAAGGAGCCGAGGGGGCTGCCCGGTCACCTGTTCTACGGACATACAGGTCAGCCTACGTCCACCAGCTGAACGCCCACGTCGAAGATCGTTCTGTTCACCCATTGTTTGACCGTCATTAAGCCGGATCCCGACTAGCCTCCGGCCCCCGATCGGCAGGTGGGTGCCGCAAGCGGTTCATGCCACACGGAACCTCTTCTCCGGCACCCTCCCACCGATCAGACTCCTGATCACCAGGGTGGCCCGTCCTCCACCCACCCGTAGTCCACCCACCGTTCACCAGCAAAGGCACCGCCATGTCTGCCATGACCACCACGCTCCACCGCACGCCGTCCCTCCTCACCAGAAAGCAGAAGCAGGCCGGCGTCGCCTCGTCCGCCGCGCTGCTCCTCGCCACCGTGCTCACCGGCTGCGCCGGTTCCGCCCAGGCCAGCTCCTCCGCGGTGCAGGCCAGCGGATCCACCACCGTTGCCCCGGTCGCATCGGACGCCGCCGAGGCCCTCAAGGGCCAGGGCCTGAAGATCACGGTGGCCACCCAGGGCGGTTCCGCCGGCGGCATCTCCCAGCTCGGCTCCAAGCAGATCCAGGTGGCGCTGAGCTCGAAGCCCCTGTCCGACGAGGACAAGAAGACCTACCCCAACACCGACTTCGTCACGACGCAGATCGGCGCGGACGCGGTCGGCATCATCATCACCAAGGAGGTCGCCGACGGGGGCGTCAAGAACCTCACCAAGGAGCAGGTGAAGGGCCTCTTCGAGGGGACGATCACCAACTGGAAGCAGGTCGGTGGCCCGGACCTGAACGTCTTCGTCTACGACAAGGAGCCCGGTCGCGGTACCCGCGAGGTGCTCGACAAGTTCGTCTACGGCAAGGGGAAGCCCCCGCTGCCCCCGCAGTCCGCCAACTACGCGGTGGTCGGCGGCAACCTGGAGACCCGCAACAAGCTGGAGTCCACCCGGGGTTCCATCGCCCCCCTGTCGACCGGCTTCATCGATGGCCGTGACGGCCTGGTGGCCGTGCCCTTGGACGGCGTCGCACCGACCCTGGAGAACGTCGCGTCCTCCAAGTACCCGATGACCCGACCCCTGTTCATGATCACCGACGGGCAGCCGAAGGGCTCCGTCAAGCAGTACATCGACTACCTGCTTTCGGCCGAGGGCCAGAAGCTCCTCCCGAAGCACGGCTACCTGACCCGTCAGCAGATGGGTCTCTGACGGTGAGCGTCACTCTGGAGCGCCCGGTCGAGGCGCCCGGACCCACCACGCCAGAAACCACCGCGTCGCGGCCGCCCGTCCGGGGCGGCCGCCCGCGGCGGGCCAGATGGGTGTGGGGATGGGTGTACACCGGGATGTTCTCGGTGGTCCTCGTCCTGGCGGTACTGGTCGGATACCTCGCCACCGGCATCGCGAGCGGTGACGTCGACTGGCTCAACCTGGTCTCCGACCCGTCCTGGAGCCCGGTGAACGGGGCCTTCGGCGCCCTGTCCATGATCTACGGCTCGGCCGTCGTGTGCGTCCTGGCACTGCTGCTGGCCGTCCCGGTCGGCTGGTCCGCGGCCATCGCCCTGTCGGAGTACCTGTCACCGCGCTTCGCCCGGCCCCTGCGGCTGAGCGTGGAACTGCTGGCGGCGGTCCCCTCCATCGTCTACGGCCTCATCGGCATCATGGTGATCCGGCCGTTCGTCTCGATGCTGGGTGACGTACCGGGCGGCGACAGTCTGCTCGCCGCCGGCATCGTCCTCGCCGTGATGATCATGCCGACGATCGTCGCGGTCAGCGTGGACGCCCTGTCGGCCGTCCCCGCCCGCTACCGGGAGGCCGCGTACTCCCTCGGTCTGACCCGCCGTGAGGTCGTACGGTCAGCCGTACTGCCCCAGGCCCGCGCGGGCATGCGCGCAGGCGTCCTGCTCGGCCTGGCCCGCGGACTCGGCGAGGCCATCGCGGTCTTCATGGTCATCGGCCGCGCCGACGGAAGGCTCCCGGGCTCGCCTGGAGACTTCTTCTCCTCCCTGGTCCGCCCCGGCCAGACCCTGACCACCAAGCTGGCCGGCCCCGAGCCGATGCTCGCCGGCACCTCCGGCCCCTACTTCGCGGCGCTGTGCGCCCTGGGCATCATCCTGCTCCTCTTGGTGGCCGCGGCGACCGTGTGGGGCACCCGAAAGTCCTCGGTCCGTCCCGCGAAGCGCGGCCTGCGCGGCCACGGGGCCGCCGGCCGCATGCGCATCCCGCGGGACCGCTTCACGACGGTGCTGCGGATGGCGGCGCTGGCGCTGCCGGGAGCCCTGCTCCTCGGAATGCTCGCCATCCTGCTGACACGGGGCGGTTCCGCGCTCAACCCGGCCTTCTGGTTCTCACCCTCGACCGGCGCTGCCGGCGGCGGGGTACGCGACCAGATCCTGGGCACGCTCCTGCTGCTGGCGACCACGGCGCTGATCGCCCTGCCCCTCGGCTATGCCGCAGGTGTCCTGATCGGCATCCGGGCGTCAGGGAAGACAACGCGCGTACTGGAGACCCTCACGGTCGCCATCGGGGGAACTCCCACGATCCTGCTGGGCCTTGCGGGCTACGTCCTGTTCTCGTCCGCCATGGGCTGGGGCCGGTCCTGGCTGGCAGGGGCCATCGTGCTGGTGCCCGTGGTCGTACCGGTCATCGCCCTCACCACAGCCGGTCGCATCCGGAGCATGCCGCCCGAAATCACCGAGAGCGCCCTGGCACTCGGCCTGACCCGTGCGCAGTACGTCCGCTCCGTGGTCATCCCGTACACCTGGCCGGCCACCCTCACCGGCCTGCTGCTCGGCCTGGCCCGCGCGGCGGGAGAGACAGCCCCGCTGATCTTCACCGCCACCGTGTTCTTCGGGGCGCCCGCGCTGCCGACCGGGATCGTCAACGCCCCGGTGCAGGCTCTGCCGACCCACATCTTCACCCTGTCCCAGGACTCGGGTGCCCCCGAGGCGATCACTCAAGCGTGGGGCAGTGCCCTGGTCCTGGTCCTGATCACCGCAGTACTTCTCAGCCTGGCGGTGGCCCTGCGCAACCGCTTCGAAGGAGCACGACGATGGACCACGTGATATCCGTCCGCGACCTGCGGGTCCTCGACGGCAAGAAGACCCTGGTGGGACCTGTCACCTTCGACCTGAAGCAGGGCTCCACCACGGGACTGTGCGGCCCTTCCGGCGCCGGCAAGTCGACGGTGCTGCGCGCCCTGGTCGACCTGCTGCCCCACGGCCTCACCCGTGACGGCCACCTAGAGGTGCTGGGACGCCCCTTCCGTCACGGCAAGGGCGACTCCGGCCTGCGGAGCACGGTCGTCCTGGTGCCGCAGACGCCCGTCGTCTTCGGTGGAAGCATTCTGGACAACGCCCTCTTCGGGCTGCGCCACTTGGTGCGCGCGTCCCGGGCCGACCTGAACGACCGGGTGGAACAGGCCCTGAAGGAAGCGGGCCTGTGGAACGAGGTCTGCAACCGGCTGGACTCTCCTGCCCAGTCGCTCTCCAACGGACAGCGTCAGCGGCTGTGTCTGGCCCGCGCCCTGGCCCTCGAACCGGCGGCGCTCCTGCTGGACGAGCCCACCAGCGCGCTGGACGAGCGGAGCCGGGACACGGTCGAGGAGTCGGTGGCCGCCCTCCGCGGCAACCGCACGGTCCTGCTCGTCTCGCACGATCCGGCGCAGGTGGAGCGTCTCTGCGACCGCACGGTACGCCTGGAGCTGCCGGAAACCCTGACGTGCTCTCCGGCGGCAGCCGCCTGAGCACGGAGCACCGCAGCACCGCAGCACCGCAGCACCGCAGCAGGAAATGAGAACCGGGCCCGGTCCGTCGTGTCGCAATCACGATGGAGCGGGCCCGGAGTGCGTTACGGGGGCCGACGGGGACACCGTCGGCCCCTTCCCTCACGCGACCGGCGCGAGGGCTTCCACCCGTACGTCGGCCAGCGCGGCCAGGTACCGCTCAGCGTCCAGGGCGGCGGCGCAGCCGGAGCCGGCCGCGGTGATGGCCTGGCGGTAGATGTGGTCGACCACGTCGCCCGCGCCGAAGACGCCGGGGATGTTCGTACGGGTCGTGGGGGCCTGGGTCTTGAGGTAGCCCTCCCCGTCCAGTTCGAGCTGGTCGGCGAAGAGTTCCGTACGCGGGTCGTGGCCGATGGCGACGAACAGGCCCGTCACGTCCAGGTCGCGCGTCGTGCCGGTGAGGACGTCGCGCAGGACGACACCGGAGAGCATGCCGCCGGTCTCCTTGATCTCGGCGACCTCGCTGTCGAACGCGAAGGAGATCTTGTCGTCGGCGAACGCCCGGTCCTGCATGGCCTTGGAGGCGCGCAGGGTGGAGCGGCGGTGGACGATGGTGACCGAGCGGGCGAAGCGGGTGAGGAAGGTGGCCTCCTCCATGGCGGTGTCGCCGCCGCCGACCACGACGATGTCGCGGTCGCGGAAGAAGAACCCGTCACAGGTGGCGCACCAGGACACTCCGCGCCCCGAGAGTGCGTCCTCGTTCGGCAGGCCGAGCTTGCGGTAGCCGGAGCCGGTCGCGATGATCACGGCCTTCGCACGGTGGACGGTGCCCTCGGAGTCCGTCAGCAGCTTGATGTCACCACCGAGGTCGACGGAGACGATGTCGTCGTCGATCATCTCGGCGCCGAACTTCTCCGCCTGCGCCCGCATGTTGTCCATCAGGTCCGGGCCGTCGATGCCGCTGGGGAAGCCGGGAAAGTTCTCGACCTCGGTGGTCGTGGTGAGCGAGCCGCCGACGAATATGGAACTGCCGAACAGCAGGGGCTTCAGCTGGGCACGGGCCGTATAGAGAGCAGCCGTGTAGCCGGCCGGGCCGGAGCCGATGATGATGACCTCGCGCACCTCGTCGGTGCCGGCCTCGGTGTTCGTCGTCATGATGCGGTCAGCTCTCCTGCTTCTTCGTGTTCTTGGCGTCGATCTCTGCGACGAGGCCCTCGATCAGGCCCTTGATCTCGTCGCGGATGGGTCGTACGGCCTCGACGCCCTGGCCTGCCGGGTCTTCCAGCTGCCAGTCGAGGTAGGTCTTGCCGGGGAAGTACGGGCAGGCGTCGCCGCAGCCCATGGTGATGATGTAGTCGGAGGCCTTCGCGGCCTCCGGCGTGAGGACCTTCGGCTTCTGGTCCGAGATGTCGATCCCGAGCTCGGCCATGGCGGCCACGGCGGAGGGGTTGATCTGGTCTCCGGGGACGGAGCCTGCGGAGCGGACCTCGACACGGTCGCCCGCGAGGTGCCGCAGGAAGCCGGCGGCCATCTGCGAGCGGCCTGCGTTGTGGATGCAGACGAACAGCACGGACGCGAGCGGGGTGGAGGTCATCAGCTCTTCCTTCATGGGCGCGGGCTACGGGGCGCAGCGCCGGAGACCTCCCGGGAGAGGTCATCCTCGACTGGTGTCAGCCCCGAATGATGTGAGAGTATCAGTGCATGATGACGTCAGCCACCACTGATCTGCTCCGAGTGATCGCCGACCCGATCAGGCTCCAGATCGTGACCCTGCTCGCCCGCGAGACCCTCTGCACCACCCACCTCGTGGAGGAAACCGGCGCGCGGCAGACGAACCTCTCGAACCACCTGAAGGTGCTGCGGGAGGCGGGCGTCGTCGAGACCGAGCCTTGTGGCCGGTTCATCTACTACAAGCTGAAGCCCGAGGTCATCGAGGCCCTCGCGGACTCCTTCGGCGAGCTGGCCGCCACCGCTCGCACCACCTATGAGACAAACCGAAAGCGAGCCTGCTGATGACCACGACCGCGCCTGTCCGCGAGGACAGCTCGATCGTCGCCAAGCTCTCCACCCTGGACCGCTTCCTGGCGGTCTGGATCCTGCTGGCCATGGGCCTCGGCCTCGGGCTCGGCCGCCTGATCCCCGGCCTGAACGACACGCTTGCGAAGGTCGAGATCGGCGGCATCTCGCTCCCCATCGCGGTCGGCCTGCTGGTCATGATGTACCCGGTCCTCGCCAAGGTCCGGTACGACAAGCTCGACTCCGTCACCGGCGACCGCAAGCTCATGGTCTCCTCACTCGTCATCAACTGGCTCGTCGGCCCGGCCGTGATGTTCGCCCTCGCCTGGATCTTCCTGGCGGACCTGCCCGAGTACCGCACCGGCCTGATCATCGTCGGCCTGGCCCGCTGCATCGCCATGGTCATCATCTGGAACGACCTCGCCTGCGGCGACCGCGAGGCCGCCGCCGTCCTGGTCGCCCTCAACTCCGTCTTCCAGGTCATCGCCTTCGGAGTCCTCGGCTGGTTCTACCTCGACCTGCTGCCCGGCTGGCTGGGGCTCGGCAAGGGAGAGCACCTCGACATCTCCATGTGGAAGATCGCGCTGAACGTCGTCATCTTCCTCGGCGTCCCGCTGCTCGCCGGGTTCCTCACCCGCCGCCTGGGCGAGAAGAAGCTCGGCCGCGCCGCGTACGAGTCGAAGTTCCTTCCGAAGATCGGCCCTTGGGCCCTCTACGGCCTGCTCTTCACGATCGTCATCCTCTTCGCCCTCCAGGGCAAGAACATCACCTCGCAGCCCATGGACGTGGCCCGCATCGCGCTCCCGCTCCTCGTGTACTTCGCGGTGATGTGGTTCGGCACCTTCGCCCTCGGCAAGGCCATCGGCCTCGCCTACGACCGCACCACGACGCTCGCCTTCACGGCGGCCGGCAACAACTTCGAGCTGGCCATCGCGGTCGCCATCGCCACCTTCGGCGTCACCAGCGGCCAGGCCCTCTCCGGAGTCGTCGGCCCGCTGATCGAGGTCCCGGTCCTGATCGCGCTGGTCTACGTGTCCCTCGCCTGGCGCGAGAAGTTCACGGCAGCCGCATGACCTCCCGTACCGATGTGGTGGTGATCGGCGGCGGCCAGTCCGGGCTCGCCGCCGGCTACCACCTGCGCCGCCTGGGCGTCGAGTTCACCATCCTCGACGCCCAGGCGGGCGCGGGCGGGGCCTGGCAGCACACCTGGGACTCGCTGCACCTCTTCTCCCCTGCCGCCTACTCCTCCCTGCCCGGCCGCTTCATGCCCGCGCAGGAGGGGGAGGTCTATCCCGACGCCGCGCACGTGGTCTCGTACCTCGCCGACTACGAGAAGCGGTACGAACTTCCCGTCCGGCGGGGCGTATCGGTCGACGCGGTCCACCGCGACGGCGAGCACCTGCGGGTCGAGACCGACACGGGCGACTGGCAGGCCCGCGCGGTCATCAGCGCCACCGGCACGTGGACGCGGCCCTTCCTCCCCGCCACCCCGGGCCGCCGCGAGTTCGCGGGTCGCCAGCTCCACACCGTGCAGTACCGCAGCCCGGGCGAGTTCGCGGGGCAGCGGGTGATCGTGGTCGGGGGTGGCAACTCCGGCGCCCAGATCGCCGCCGACCTCGCGGGGACGGCGGACCTGACCTGGGTCACGCAGCGCCCGCCCCGCTACCTCCCGGACGACATCGACGGCCGCGCCCTCTTCGACGCCGCCACCGCCCGCCGCCGCGCCCTGGACGCCGGCCGCACCGACACCGGCGGTATCGCCTCGCTCGGCGACATCGTGGCCGTACCCCCGGTCCGCACGGCCCGGGACGCCGGACTCCTGCACGCCCAGCGGATGTTCAGCCGCCTCACCCCAGACGGCGCCGTCTGGCAGGACGGCACGAGCGCCCAGGCCGACGCGATCATCTGGTGCACCGGCTTCCGCCCCGCCCTGGCCCACTTCGCCCCGCTGCACCTTCGCGGCAGCGGCGGCCACATCGCCACCGTCGGCACCCGCGCCGCGGACGAGCCGCGCCTGCACCTGCTCGGCTACGGCGACTGGACCGGCCCGGCTTCCGCCACCCTCATCGGCGTCGGCCGCCCGGCACGGGACGCGGCGCGCGAGATCGCGGATCTCCTCAAGCCGTAAGACGCCGGTGGCGGTCCCGGCTCGCCCCGATCCGTGTCGGGGCCCCTACGCCGTCGAGTCGCTCAGACGATCCGCGGGCTGCGGCGCTCCAGCAGGACGACGTCGCGCCACACTCCGTGGTGGCGGCCGATGCGCTCACGGGTGCCGATGACGCGGAAGCCGGCGCGCTGGTGCAGGGCCAGACTCGCGGTGTTCTCGGGGAAGATCCCGGACTGGATCGTCCAGATGCCCGCCGCCTCGGTCGAGGTGATCAGAGCGTCGAGCAGGGCGCGGGCGACGCCGCGGCCCCTGGCGTCGGGGTGGACGTAGACGGAGTGCTCGACGACGCCCGCGTAAGCGCACCGGTCGGAGACCTTGGACGCGGCCACCCAGCCGAGCAGCTTGCCGGCGTTGTCGAAGGCCACGAAGCGGTGCTCGGGCAGCTTCGCCGCGTCGAACTCGGCCCAGGTGGGGGCCTCGGTCTCGAAGGTGGCGTTGCCCTCGTCGATCCCGGCCTGGTAGATCTCCAGGACCCTGTCGGCGTGATCGCGCGTCATGGGGGCGATGTTCACGGCTGCCGCCCGAGGATCGCCGACACGGCTGCCGGGAAGCATTCCAGGCAGGCGGCGTTGACCTCGTAGCTGACCGAAGTGCCCTGCCGCTCGGGCAGCACGAAGCGGACCTCGGCCAGCAGTTTGAGGTGGTGGGACACGGTCGACTGGCCGATGGGCAGTCGCTCGGTGATCTCCCCGACCGTCAGGGGGCGCCGCTCCTCCGCCAGCAGGTTCAGCAGTCGTACGCGCATGGGGTCCGCGAGGGCCCTGAACCACCCTGAGTACGTCTGCGCGTCCTCGGGGCTCAGCCCTTGACCGGGTTTCGTCGTCTCATTCATCGATCATCGACGATAGTCGATTAAAGCGGCACCCGGAAGGCTCGCCCTCGCGTACCAGGCGGGCAGGTCAGGCGGGGCGGCCCAGCATCTGACTCATCGCGGCGATGACGGAAGGCTCCACCCGGTAGTACACCCAGGTCCCGCGGCGCTCCGAGGACAGCAGGCCCGCCTCGCGCAGCTTCTTCAAGTGGTGGGAGACGGTCGGCTGGGAGACACCGACGTCGGAGATGTCGCAGACGCACGCCTCGCCGCCCTCGTGGGAGGCGATCGCAGAGAAGAGCCGCAGCCGCACCGGGTCACCGAGGGCCTTGAACATCAGGGCGGTCCGCTCGGCCTCTTCGGCCGTCAGCGGGCGCTCGGTCAGCGGCGGGCAGCAGGGTGCCGCCGCTTCGTCTTCGAGCATCGGCAGCAGCTTCGTGGAGGGCATGAAGCAATCCTCCCTCCAAATTCGACAGATGTCTATGTTGACGTACGTCGATACGCGGTGGGATGCTGACTCCAGAAGGACATCGACGTTCATCGAATCAAACCGGGAGCCCGTCGTGAGCGCATCCACCGAAGCCCTGCCCGTCATCGTGATCGGCGCCGGCCCCGCCGGCCTCGCGGCGGCCTCCCACCTGGTCGAGCGCGGCATCGAGCCCCTGGTGCTGGAAGCCGGACCCGCCGCCGGTGCCGCCGTCCGCTCATGGGGTCACGTACGCCTCTTCTCCACCTGGTCCGAGCTCGTGGACCCGGCCGCCGAGAAGCTGCTCGCACCCACCGGCTGGACCGCCCCCGACCGTGCGACCTACCCCTCCGGCGCGGACTGGGCGGAGCAGTACCTCCAGCCGCTCGCCGACGTACTCGGCGACACGGTCCGCTACGGCACCACGGTGACCGGCGTCTCCCGCCTCGGCCGCGACCGCATCGTCGACGCCGACCGCGAGGCCCAGCCCTTCACCGTCAGCGTCCTGAACGCCGACGGCACCGAGGAGCGCCTCACCGCCCGCGCCGTCATCGACGCCTCCGGCACCTGGTCCACCCCCAGCCCCATCGGCGGCGACGGCCTGCCCGCACTCGGCGAGAAGGCCGCCGCCGACCGGATCTCGTACCGGATCCCCGACCTCAAGGACCCGGCCGTCCGCGCCCGCTACGCCGGCAAGCGCACCGCCGTCATCGGCTCCGGCGCCTCCGCCTTCACCGCCCTCGCCTACCTGGCCGAGCTCTCCGGGGAGGAGTCCGGCACCCACTCGGTGTGGATCCTGCGCCGCGGGATCAGCGGCTCCACCTTCGGCGGCGGCAGCGCCGACCAGCTGCCCGCGCGCGGCGCCCTCGGCCTCGCCGCCAAGGCCGCCGTCGACAACGGCCACGCCGACGCGGTCACGGGCTTCCGTACCGACGCCGTCGAGCGCCACGGTGATCAGCTGGTCCTGGTCGCCGAGGACGGCCGCCGCCTGGACCCCGTCGACGAGGTCATCGTCCTCACCGGCCTGCGCCCCGACCTCGCCTTCGTGAACGAGCTGCGCCTCTCCCTCGACGAGCGCCTCCAGGCCCCCACCGCCCTCGCCCCTCTGATCGACCCGAACCAGCACTCCTGCGGCACGGTCTACCCCCACGGCGTCAAGGAGCTCT
Organism: Streptomyces sp. NBC_00335; assembly: GCF_036127095.1. Lineage (GTDB taxonomy): Bacteria > Actinomycetota > Actinomycetes > Streptomycetales > Streptomycetaceae > Streptomyces. Next base: position 4,962,501 of record NZ_CP108006.1, on the reverse strand, counting down.
CCCACCCGGAGAAGGACGTCTACCTCGTCGGCATGAAGTCCTACGGCCGCGCCCCCACCTTCCTCGCCATGACCGGCTACGAGCAGGTCCGCTCCATCGCCGCCCACCTCGCAGGCGACCACGAAGCCGCCGAACGCGTCGAACTCACCCTCCCCGAGACCGGAGTCTGCGGCGGAGCGGGCCTCTTCGACCAGCCCCAGGCGGCCGAGGAGACCAGCGGCGGAGGCTGCTGCGCGGCCCCGGCCACCCTCACGATCGGCGCCCCCGCCTCCTCCGGCGGCTGCTGACCCCGGTGGCCGACACCCAGGCCGACGCGGCCGCGACCGGGACGGGGGTCCGGTCGCGGCCGCGCGCCGCGCTGCCCGCCCTGTGCGCCACACAGATCACCAGCTGGGGCATCGTCTACTACGCCTTCCCCGTCCTGCTCCCGCGCCTGACGGCCGACACCGGCTGGTCCACCAACGCCGCGACAGCCGCCTTCTCCCTCGCGCTCCTCGTCTCGGCGGTCGCCGGCATCCCCATCGGCCGCATCCTCGACCGCCGAGGACCGCGCGCGGTGATGACCGCGGGCTCCGCCCTCGGCACCCTCGCACTCCTCGTGATCGCGACCGCCCCCAACCTGGCTGTCTTCACGTTGGGTTGGGTACTCGCGGGCCTCACCATGGCCGCCACCTTCTACCCGCCGGCCTTCGCCGCCCTCACCCGCTGGTGGGGCCCGGACCGCATCCGCGCCCTGACCATCGTCACCCTCGCCGGCGGTCTCGCCTCCACCGTCTTCGCGCCGCTCACGGCAGCCATCGCGGAGCACCTGAGCTGGCGCGCCACGTACGCCGTCCTCGCGGTGATCCTCGCCACCGTCACGATCCCGGCTCACGCCCTGGCCCTACGCGCCCCCTGGCCGGCCGCCCCACCGCATCCACCCGCCACGGACGGCACCACGCCCATCCCGCGCAGCCGCCCCTTCATCCTGCTGGCCGTGGCCTTCACCCTCTCCGGCTTCGCCATGTACGCGGTGGTCATGGGCTTGATCCCGCTCCTCACGGAACGCGGCGCCACCCCCACCCAAGCCGCCTGGGCACTCGGACTGGGAGGGGCCGGCCAAACCCTGGGCCGCACCCTCTACTCGGCCCTCTCGACCCGCACGTCCGTCACCACGCGCACCGCCGCCCTCATCGCCCTCGGCGGTGCAACGACAGCGGCACTGGCCTTCACCGCAGGCCCGATACCCCTGCTGATCGCCCTCGCGGTCCTGGCAGGAGTCGTCCGGGGCAACCTCACCCTCCTCCAGGCCACGGCAGTCACCGACCGCTGGGGCACCACCCACTACGGCCGCCTCTCCGGCCTCCTCGGCGCCCCGGCCCACATCGCGGGAGCATTGGCGCCATGGGCCGGCGCCGCCCTCGCAGGCCCACTCGGCGGCTATCCCCACCTCTTCGCGGCCCTGGCCTCACTCTCGATTGTTGCCACCTGCCTTGCGCTGGGAGCCGCGGGAGAAGGCCGCTCCCAGAAGGAGACTTCGCACCGCTCGTGACGCGAGTGTGCGGCGTGACCCAGCCGTCCGGCACCCACACCGCCGGCTCCCGAGGTGGGCCCCACTCGCCCCCTCAGAACACCACCAGCGCGGCCCGCTACCGGGAAGACCCCACCTACGCCGACGCGGACGCAGAGACTGCAGAAGGCCTCACCGGATCCCCCAAGAACTGAGCCGCGGAGCCCCGCTCTCATCCGCTACCCTGTCCCTGGGCTGCCCTTGTGGCAGCCCAGGACCTTGCCGAGGCGAGCCGGATTCTCACACAGAGTGTCCAGCCACGTTCTACGCAAGGCCCGCCTTCGTAGCTCAGGGGATAGAGCACCGCTCTCCTAAAGCGGGTGTCGCAGGTTCGAATCCTGCCGAGGGCACAACCTGTAAGCCGCTGACCTGGGGTTTCTCCCCAGGGAGGCGCCCTATTCGGCCCCGGACTCCGCGTCCGGGGCCGTTTGCGTGAGCGGTGCGTGAGCGGACGTGCCAGCGGGCTCCGGGATGCCTGCCGATGCATCGGCACGATCCGGCACGGGCGCTGCACCTTCTCCTCCGGGCTCGGCAGCCTCGGGAGCCTTGGCCGGGGCCTCCTGGACGGCCGCCCGAGCGCGCGGTACGAGCCGGGCTGCGGCCTCGGCGATCGCGAGGTCGGCCTCGGGGAGCAGGCTCGTGTAGGTGTCCGCCGTGATGGTGATCGAGGAGTGGCCGAGCATCTCCTGGATGTCCTTCAGGTCGGCCCCCGCCGCATGGGCCAGCGTTGCGGCGCCGTGGCGCAGGTCGTGCAGGCGGACCGGAGGGAGCCCGATCTCCTCGTACAGCTCGATGAAGCGCCGTGTGACGTTCGCGGGGTGGAGGAGCTCCCCATTCTCGCGGGTGAAGACCCGGCCCGTCTCCACCCAGGCGCTTTCCCACTTGGCCCGGTCCTTGTCCTGCTGGACCCGGTGGCGCCGCAGGGCGTGCACGGTGTCGGAGTCGAGGGCGATGGTGCGGGCGCCGGCGTCGGTTTTGGGGTCGTCCTCGTAGACCTCCCAGCCGTTGACGACGAGTTGCTTGGCGACCGTGATAAGCCCGGCGTCCAGGTGGGTGTCGGTCCATCGCTGGCCGCACGCCTCACCGCGCCGCAGCCCGCGGAAGGCGATCAGGTGGAACAGCGCGTACAGGCGGTCCTCGGCGATGTGGTCGAGGAAGAGGCCGGTGTGTTCCGGCGTCCAGACCATCACCGGCGAAGGCTTCTCGCCGGTCCGCTTCCAGTGGAGGATGCGTTCGCCGGTCCAGACGAGCGCCTTCGGCCGCTTGCCCGCCTCCAGGTCGACGTGCGCGGCCGGGTTGAAGGTGATGAGCTGCTGGGCGATCGCGGCGTTCAGCGCGGCCCGCAGCGTCGAGCGGACGCGCTGGCGCGTGGAAGGTCCCACGATCCGCCAGTAGGGATCCATCTCGTCGATGGCAGCCTTCATCGCCTTGCGCCGGGTGCGGTGGTCGCGCCCCTTCCAAGGGATCAGCGCGAGGTCTTCGACCGCCTTCCGGCGTGCGGCGTTCCCCTCGGCGATCTCGACATTCGCCTCGGCGATCGCGTCGAACATCTCTGTCAGGTGGATGACGCGGAGCCGGTCCAGCCGCAGGTGCCCGATGCGCGGCTTGAGGTGCACGCGGATGTTGCTCTCGTCGCGGCTGATGGCGCTCGGCCGCCCCTTCTTGCCGGAGAGCCACATGTCCAGCCACTCCCCGACGGTCAGCCGACTGGTCAGGTCCAGCCCGTGGCTCAGGCGCCGCCGGGTCGCTTCGATGTCGGGGAGCGGAGCCTTCTCCTCGGCGACCAGCTCCAGCATGTCCGCGAGCTGGGCCAGGTTTTCGACGTCATCGGTCTCGGCCAGGCCCAGGAGGGCGCGTATGTGGTCGAGGTCGGCCTGGGCGGCCTTGAGGGTCTCGTAGCCGGCACGGCTGAAGGAGCGGCGGGTGCCGTCCTCGCGGGGCGGGAGCTCCTGGCGGACGGAGTACGAGCCGTGCTTGCGGGTGGCGAGCTTGGGGCACGCCTTACCCAGTGGCTTGCCGGTCTTCGGGTCGCGGCAGTAGCAGCGGCGGTGGGTGGAGCCCTTCAATCGGTGTCCCTTTCGTAGCCTTCGGGTGGGTCGATGTCGCTGGCTGAGAACGGCAGGTCGGGGAGGGTGCCGCCGCGCCCGTAGATGTCCTGGCGTTCCCAGCGAAGTGCAGCCTTGGCTTGAGCGGCACGCTCGGCGAAGTCGGCCTGGGCGCGCAGCGCCTGGGCGCGCTCGGCGTCGTCGGGTGTCTGCTTAGCGATCTGCCGTTGGCGGCTCTCGCCCCGCATCGCTTCCAAGGCGGCGAGCACCGCAGCCTCATGGGAGAGATGGCCGCGAAGCATGTAGTGCTCGCCCGCGGTGAAGCTGTGGTCCAGGTTGGCGAACCAGCGCATGGCCTCAGCGGGCTTCACCAGGTGCGTGAGCGGGAGCTGCTGCACCTCGTTCACGTACCCAACGGGGTAGATCAAGTGGATCGGGTGGGTGTACAGCGCCTTCGCCAGAACCATCACCTCGACCAGCGGCAGGACCGCACGCCGGCCCGACTCCATGTTGGCGATGACGTTGCGGGGGATCGGGAAGCCGATCGCCTCGCACCGGTCGGCCAGGTCCTGGGCGCTCCACTTCATCTCCTTCCTCCGCCGTCGGACTTCGCGAGCCACGTCGGCCATGACTCGGTCGGCCCATTCGGGTACGTCGTCCTCATCTCCATCATCGAAACGATTTTGTGTCATGGAGACACATTCACTTCTTCAGAGTTAGTAATCAAGGCCCGGAGCCGAATGCGAGGACGTGTTCGCCGTGGGCTGTGAGGACGGGAGCGCCGCGTGCGCGATGACGAGATGGCCGGCCAGCCGAAGGGAATGAGCCGGGAGCAGCTGCTTGCCCTTCCGGTGGCCGTTGACCTGGACACGGGTAACCGGGCCCTGAGGCTCGGGCGGAGCAAGGGATACGAGCTGGCGAAGCGAGGCCAGTACCCCTGCAAGGTCCTGCGGTTCGGCAACGCCTACCGGGTGGTGACCGCCGACCTGTTGAACCTGCTGGGACTCGCCGCGTGACGACGCGGCACCGCGCCGTCGGATTCTGCGCGGAGCTGACACGGAATCGCTGGACTGTGGCGGGGGTCGTACGTACTGTTCGTGTTCCCCCGAGCCAGGCAACTACCTCCGAGCGACGGCGGATTGCCTCCGGCGCACCGAGCCCGGCGGGCCCCGACACACCCCACACCCCCAGCCGCGAAGCGCGGACCACCCGGTACCCGGGCGCTGCTGCATGCCCCTGGCCACCGAAGAAGGAGCTGCCCCTTGGACCTGACCCCACTCTCCCCCGATGCCGCGTCGACCCCCACCGCCTGGCCGGTGACGGCGATACCCGGTCAGCCGGGCGCCCACCTGCAAGATCCCGTACAGGGAGCGGAGGAAGAGGCGCCCTCCATCCCTCAGACCCCGACCCCGCTCGCAGCTCCGCGGGCCCGACTCATCGGCCCCGTGAGCCTGGGCGAGCAGGTGCTCGGTGATCTGCGTGCCGAGATCGAGCGGTACGTCATCCTTCCGAGCGCCGAGGCGCTGACAGCCGTGGCCCTGTGGGTGGCGGCGACGCATCTGCAGACGGCGTGGCAGCACGCGCCCCGGCTGGCCGTGGTCGGTCCGGCGAAGCGGTGCGGCAAGTCACGGCTGCTGGACGTGATCACCGAGACCGTTCACGATCCGCTGGTCACGGTGAACGCCTCCGCCGCCGCGATCTTCCGGTCGATCACCGCAACGCCACCCACCCTCCTGGTCGACGAGGCCGACACCCTGTTCGGCTCCGCGAAGGTCGCGGAGAAGAACGAGGAGATGCGCGGCCTCCTCAACGCGGGTGCCCAGCGCGGTCGGCCCACCCTGCGGGTCTCCGGGCCCAACCACGAGGTGACGAAGTTCCCCACCTTCGCCATGGCGGCCCTCGCCGGCATCGGCGACCTGCCCGACACGATCATGGACCGGTCAGTCGTGATCCGGATGCGCCGCCGCAGGCCGGGCGAGAGCGTGGCGGCATTCCGCAGCGCGCGCGACATCCCCGGGCTGAACGCCGTGCGCGACCGGCTCGCCGCCTGGCTGACCCCGCTCCATTCCGAGGCGACGGGGCTGCAACCCGCCATGCCGGTCGAAGACCGCGCCGCCGATACCTGGGAGCCGCTGGTCGCCGTCGCCGACCTCGCGGGCGGCCCGTGGCCCGACCTCGCCCGCACCGCCTGCCGGGCGATGACCAAGCACGAGGCGGATCAGGACCAGGACAACAGCGGCCTGGGGATCCGCCTGCTGGCCGACATCCGCCGCGCCTTCGAAGCCGAGGGGAATCCGCCGGTGATCCGCACCAGCCGCCTGATCGACATCCTGAACAAGGACGACGAGACGCCCTGGCCTGACTACACCGCCAACGGCCTCACCCCGCGCGGCCTGCAGATCCTGCTGAAGGACTACGGCATCAGCTCGGCCAACCGCCGCTTCCATGGCGACGTCCAGGCCAAGGGCTTCACCCGCCTGCAGTTCTCCGACGCCTGGGCCCGCTACTGCACTGCCCCGCAGCCGGAACCTGCCGCCGGGGCCTGACCTGGCACCACCCGTCGCGACCCGTCGCGCCGCAGGTCAGACCGGTTACGAGTCGCAGGCCCGCAACGAGTCGACTCGACATCACCGCCCCACCCGTACCTGCCCTGACCAGGCACGCGACGAGTCGCAACGGGTCCCCACCCTTCCCAGGCGGCGGCCTCGCCCTGCCCTGCCCTGCCCGCAAACGGCGGAGGCCGCCGCACCCATCCCCTAGGAGCACTCCCGCTTGTCCGCACCCACAATCCCGGCCCCCACCGCGCTCGGGGTCACCGCGATCCGCCTGGGCATCACCCTCCTCGGCGTCACCGCCTTCGCCCTCTCGTACGCCGCCCTGCGCCAGATGGCAGTCGCCACCCACATCCCCGGACCGCTCACGTACGCCTTCCCCCTCGTGATCGACGGGTTCATCGCCATCGGCATCGGCGCCCTCCTGCTCCTGCGCACAGCCCCCATGCGGGCCCGCATGTACGTCTGGGCCTTGGTGGGCCTGGCCACAGCAACCAGCATCTGGGCCAACGCCCTGCACGCCATCCGCCTCAACCAGCAGGTCCGCCACGACGGTCTCCATCTGGACGACGTGACCGTCGGCGCCCTTTCCGCCATCGCGCCCCTCGCCCTCGCCGGCGCCGTCCACTTCTACTTCGTCACCCGCCATCACCAGACCCAGCACGAGCTTGCCGTCCCTCTGACGGAACAGGCCGCGGAACAACCACCAGTGCCGTCGAGCGATAGCGATGGGGCGGCGGAAAGCCCTCCGGTCACCGAGGCGGATGTCCCCAAGCCACTCGCCAAGCGCAGGGGCCGCCGTCCTGCTGCCAGCGACGAGCAGCTCGTCTCCATCGGACGCACCGTTCCGCGGGGACCCGACGGGCTGATCCCCCGCAAGAGGTTCGAAGCGGCCGTCCGGAAGGAGGGCTACCCCGTCGGCAAGGACCGCCTGGTCGGTGCGATGGACGTGCTCCACGCCGATTCTGCCGACACCACTGGCTGACCGGCCTGGCCCCACGCCGCCCGCCTCGTACCGAGCGGCGCGGGCCGGACCGGTTCCTGGCCCGCCTATCCGTACTTCCCACCACCGTGAGCCCACCGACTCAGGAGTCCCCCATGAGCAATCACCCGCACGAACTGCCCCCAACACCAGAGCTGATACCGACCAGCACAGCCCCAGACCAGGCAGCAAGGTATGGCGTTGGACCGTCCAAGGGCCGGTCCAACGCAGCCTCCGCCCCGGGGGTGGCGGAGGCGCCCCGGCGCGGGGGCGCACCGGAGCAGGGAGGGGCGAGCGAACCCGTCGACGTTCCCGTCGTCGCGCGTGCCGCTGATGAGGCTGCGCTGTACCGCGTCGCCCGCCGCCGTGCCCGCGAAGGAGTGCAGCGCACCCATCGCGTCGACGTCCGCTACAGCGTCATCGAGAAGCGGTCGATCCTCGCCGAAGCCCGCCGCCTCGGCCTCGCCGCCGCTCACCTCGTGGGCGCGATCGTCATGACCTACCTCCACGGCGACTTCGAGATACCCGGCCAGCGCACCTCCTTCGACGACCTGATCGACGAGCTCGCCGCCCTGCGCGCGGAGATCGCCCCGATCGGCAAGAACGTCAACCAGATCGCCTACAAGCTCAACGCAGGAGGCCGTCCCCATCCTGTGGACAGTGCCGTCCTGGCCCAGGCCGAACGTGTCCTGGCTCTCGCCCGTACCGCAGCCGAGGCGATCGACCTCGCCTCGCACCAGGCGGCCACGTCGAAGCGGGCGGCCTGATTGATCGCGAAGATCGGCAAGGCCGGCAGCAGGACCCGAGGCGTCCTGAACTACCTCTACGGACCCGGCCGCGCCAACGAGCACACCGACCCCCACCTCGTGGACTCCTGGGACGGCTTCGCCCCGGATCCCGGACGCGACCCGAACGCCACCCTCGCCCAACTCACCACCGCCCTCGACCTCCGCGTAGAGCAGGCCGGCGACCGGGCCCCGAAGACGCACGTGTGGCACTGCTCCGTGCGAGCCGCACCCGAGGACCCGGTCCTCACTGACGAGCAGTGGGCGACGATCGCCCGCCGGATCCTGAACGCCACCGGCATCGCTCCCGCCGGCGACCCCGACGCCTGCCGCTGGGTCGCCGTCCGCCACGCCGAAGACCACATCCACATCGTGGCCACCAAGGTCCGAGGAGACCTCCGCGAGCCCCGGCACTGGAACGACTACCTGCACGCCGACAAGGAATGCGCCGCGATCGAGAGGGAGTACGGCCTGCGCCAGGTCCTGCGCGGCGACCGCACCGCTGCCAAACGCCCGACCCGCGCCGAGAAGGAGAAGGCCCGCCGCACCGGACACGCCACCACCCCGCGCGAACGCCTGCGCACCACCGTCCGTACCGCGGTGGCCGCTGCCACCAACACCGAGGAGTTCTTCACCATCCTCCGCGGCACGGGCGTACTGGTGGACGTCCAGCACTTCCCCTCCGGCGACATCCGTGGCTACAAGGTCGCGCTCCCGGACGACACCAACGCCAAGGACGAACCCGTCTGGTTCTCCGGCTCCACCCTCGCCTCCGACCTCTCCTACCCGAAGATCACCGAACGCCTCGGCCCCACCGAATCCGTCCCCGTAAGCCTGCGCCCAGAGCGGCAGACGGCGTGGCGTCAGGTCACCGAAGCGGCCGGCCGCATCCCCAAGGTGCTCGACCAGGCCGACGAGGCCACGGGCCAGGCGCATATCACCGTGCTCGCCGAAACCCTCGACGCACTCGTCCTGATCGTTCCGGCCGGATACAAGCCGCAGCTCGCCCAAGCAGCCGGCGCTTTCGAGCGGGCCAGCCGCTCCCGGATCCGCGCGCGCCACCAGCAGGCCCAGGCCACACGTCGGGCGATCAAGGCGATCGTGCGTGAACCTGCCCCGAAGGACGGAGCCCTGCTGGCGGTCCTCCTCGACGCCGTTCTGCTGGCCGTCGTCGCAGCCCAGCACTGGCACCACATCCGCCACCACGACCAGCAGGCCGAAGCCGCGGACCAGGCAGCCGGATACCTGCGTACCACCCTCGGGGCTGCAGCCGTGGAGCCGCTGCGCGCCCTGTCCCAGCGCGGCCGTCTCCTCCCGGGTCCGGTCCTTCACCGGCAGGCGGCTGCCCTGCACCGTTCACTCTCGGAACACTCCGCGCGAGTGCTGGCCGAGCCCGGCTGGCCCGCACTCGCCACCATCCTCGCCGACGCCGAAGCCGCGGGTCATGACCCAGCCGCCTTGCTCACCGAAGCGGCAGGTCAACGGGACCTGACAACGGCGGCATCCATCAGCGAAGTACTGGTGTGGCGTCTACGGCACCTCGCCGAACTGCCTCTCCAGCCCGCCCCGAGGCGGCCGCCGTCCACGCCACCCACGGCTGGCGCAGCCCAACCGCCCCAGCAGCGCCGTACGCGCTGAGCCCGACACCCCACCCGACAAGGAGCCCATCCTGAAGACCCACCCCGTCGCCTCCATGTTCCCGATGCTGAACGAGGAGGAAATGCACGACCTCGCCCAGTCCATCAAGAACGAAGGCCTCCTCAAGCCGATCGTCCTCGACCCCGACGGCGTCCTCCTCGACGGCCGCAACCGCCTCGCCGCCTGTGAGATCGCCGGAGTCGAACCTCACTTCACGACATACGACGGCAACGACCCCATCCGCCTGATCTTCAGCGCGAACGCAGTACGCCGGCACCTCAGCCAGGGCCAGCGGTCCATGATCCTCGCGATGGCCCGTTCCTTCTCGGAACACTCCCTGCGCACCCACGCGAAGCTCCACGCCATCAGCCTGACCAGGCTCTCCAACGCCACCACGGTCCTCCAGTACTCTCCCGACCTTGCCGAGCAGGTCCGCATCGGCTCCATCCGCCTCGACGCCGCCTACGACATCGCCCGCCAGCACAAGGCGCGTCGCGCCGTGGACAAGTCCCGTCACGAGCTGCTGTGCCAGCACGCCCCGGACCTCGCCGAACAGGTATCTGAGGGACTCCTCACCCTCGACGAGGCCATCGCCTCACTCGACCGGCGACTCAAGGAAGAACGAATCCACCGACGCGTCGAGGAGATCGACAACATCAGGCAGGCCGACGGCGACACCGCGCCCAGCCTCACCCAGCGCGCCGAGCAGGGAGAACTCACCTGGGTCGAGGCCCACCAGCTCGCTGAACAGCACCATGTCCAGCGCCAGGACGCGATCCAGCGGGCGCAGCAGGTCCTCGAACAGCTGGCCACGGACTGGGCCGCCGTCCAAAGTCTGGCCACCCACCTGGACACTCCCTACGCCCGGGAAGTCCTTGCAGGTCTCACCCCAGCAGCACGTGGCGTCGCAGCGCGTCTGACCTTCACAGCCTGATCGCACAACCACGGATGGGGCCAACGCACTTCCGCGTTGGCCCCATCCGCACATTCACACGACAGTCAGAGTGCCGAGGTGTTCAAGAGGGTGCCGGCGACGATGGCGCCGCGCAGGACGTGGGCGATCTCCTCGGGCTTGAGGGCGATGCTGTCGAGCCCCTCCACTGTCAGCGGGATCTCTTCCAGTGCGTATTCGCCGCGGCCCTCGGCGCTGAACTCGGGGCCGGTGCGGTCCTCGAAGGACCACGTCGCGATGCGGGCGAGGTAGAAGAGCTGACGCTCCTTGTCGGATTCCATGGTGTGGAGGAGGCGGGCGATGTCGGCCTTCCCTGCGATCTCTTCGTGGATCTCGCGGTGGAGGGCGGCCTCCCGGGACTCGTCGTTCTCCTCGACCCCGCCGCCGGGCAGCACCCAGTACTCGGGGACGTCCGGCTTGGTGCGGCGGATGACCAGCATCGTGTCGTCCGCGGTGACGAGGACGGCTCGGACTCGTTCGATCATTCGGCTTTCTCTCCTTGCATGTTGACGTCTTAGTGCAGCAGCCAGCCGCCGTCGACGTGGACGGATTGCCCAGTGATGAACGACGCGGACGGGCCCACGAGGAACGCGACCAGGGCCGCGACGTCTTCGGGCCGTCCGCGTCGCGGGACGCACTGGCGGTTGATCTGGTCTTCCGGGCGGGCCCGGTGCTGGGCGGGGATCACGGTCTCCGCTTCGACCTGGATGGCGCCGGGCAGGACCGTGTTCACGCAGATTCCGTACGGGCCGAGCTCGCGGGCCAGGGAGCGGGTCAGGCCCAGGAGGCCCGCCTTCGCCGTGCTGTACGCGACCAGGTTGGTGCGGCCGGCGCGGGCGTTGACGCTGCCGATGTTCACGATCCGGCCCCAGCGGCGTTCGATCATGCCCGGGGTCAGGGCATGGCAGGTGCGGTAGTGGGCGGTGAGGTTCACGTCGAGGGAGTAGTTCCAGGCTGTCTCGTCGGTGTCCTGCCAGGGGACGCGGGGGTAGGAGCCGGCGTTGTTCACGAGGATGTCGACGGGGCCGATCTCGGCACGGACGAGGTCGGCCATGGTCTGCACGGCGGTGGGGTCGGTCAGGTCGGCGTTCACCGCGATGCCGGGGCTGCCGTCGCGCTCGAAGGCGGCGAGGAGGGCGTGGGCGTCGGGGTCCTGCCCGAGGTGGTTGACGGCGACGGTGGCTCCGGCTGCCGCGAGGGCCCGTCCGATCTCGGCGCCGATGCCGGTAGCTCCACCGGTGACCAGGGCGTTGCGGCCCTGGAGGGGGCGGGCTTGGAGGGGGATCTCAAGCAGGGGCAGGGACATGGCTGCTCCGTTCGCGGAGGTCGGAGTGAGCGGCTGGTGCGGTGGTGAAGAAGGTGTCGAGGCCGGTGGCCGGGTCTTGGCTCTCGGCGAGCTTGATGAGGACGAGCAGCAGGTCGTGGCCACTGAGCCGCGCCGGCGGGATCACGCCGAGGATCCGCAGGGCGAGGAAGGCGCGGAGGTCGGCCATGCCGATCCCGCCCTGCTCGCAGAGCCCGTGCAGCGCTCCTGTGATGGCTGCGTGGCGGCCGGGGCCGGTGTTCCAGGAGTAGCGGAGGTCGATGTGCCGGGTCGTGGGGTGCAGTTCCAGGTGGTCGATGCTCGGGGTGGTCTGGGCGGGCAGGGCCAGGCGGAGGGTGCGGGCGTAGACGTCGCTCTGGTAGCGGGGGACGAGCCAGCCGCCCATGGCCATGAGGTACCAGAGCAGGTTGACTGCCTCGCCGGCGGCGGTATTGCGGCCGGCGAATTCGAAGTCGAGCCAGCACAGCGGATCGGCGATGTTGGGCTCGGTGGGGTCGCCCTGGGTCAGTCCGGCCAGCCATCGCCGGTCCGGAGCCAGGGCCTGACGGGCGCTGTCGATGATGGCGGCGACATCCAGCGTCAGCGGTCGTCCGTTGGCAGTGACGGTGTAGCTGGCCAGTTCCTGGAGGGTGAGGGTCGCGGTGGTGTGGGGGAGGGCGATCGGCAGGTCCCGTTGCAGGTACCAGAGGTCGAGCCGGCCGCCGGGCCGGATCCGGTCGAGGTAGAGGTCGGGCACGCACTCGGCGAGCGGGACCACCTTCCCGGTGTCGGCCGCCGCGGTCCGCAGGTCGTGGCAGACACCGTCCATGAGCCGGCCCAGGCGGGGCAGTTCGGAAGGGTCCCGGTCGGCCAGGCTGATCACGTCGCCGAGCAGTAACTCGCAACGCCCGCTGGCGAAGACGTCCTCGTACGCGAGCAGATGGCGGTCCGGGAGTGCCGGACGGCCGAGCAGGGTCGGCACCTGGAGGCGGGAAACGAGCTGGGCCCAGCCCCTGGCTTCGGCTTCGGCCGCCTCGCGGGTGGCGACCTCCTTGCGGAAGGCGAGCCCCGCCGCCCTCCTCGGAAGGCTGGCCGCGCTCACGCTGCCTCCCCCGGCAGGGTGGCCAGCCAGCCCCGCAGGACGGCCAGGGCAAGCTCCTCGGCGGCGGCCCGCTCGGTGCGGGCTGCTGCGACCGCGCTGGTGTCCTGGTGGCCCGCTTCGACGAGAAGGCACAGGGCGTCGCTGTCGGAGGGGCATTCGATCCCGCTGAACCGGAGCTGGATCTTCGCCAGGAGCGCCGTGACCTTGTAGAGGTCGCGGAGGTCGGGCGTCCCCTTCAGGAGCTGGCGGCGGATCTCGATGGCCGCCTGGATACCGTCGCGCAGGCTCGCGTCGATGTCGCTGGCCGCGTCCGGGGCAGGCAGGACCAGGCCGGGGGCGCACCAGAGCGGGATGAGGCCGCCGCTGCCGATGAGCGCGAGGACGTGCAGGAGCCGGGAGGTGACAGCGCCGGCCCAGCACTCCGCGCGGGTCAGCACGGTCAGGCCGAGCTTGACCCCTCCGAGTTCATCCCCCAGGTCGGCCAGCACGGTCCGCATCCCCTCAAGGGAGTCGGCATCGGCTACGACGAACACGTCGAGGTCGCTCCAGCCGTGCTGGTACTTGCCGCGGGCTCCGCTCCCCGTGACGGCCAGGAGGTCGATCAGCGGGTGCGGCCCGGTCAGGCGGTCGAGGAGTTCGGAAAGGTAGGACTCCAGGTGCACGGGCAGGCCCAGGGCGTTGACCGGCATCGTGCTGGGCTGGTGTTCGGGCCACTGACGGGTCAGCGCCATACGGTCCAGCCGCCGCTCCAGCTCCAGGCGGCCCCCGTCATTGCCGATGACCTCCTGCGCGATGGAGGCGATCTTGTCGCCGCCCCGAGCGCTCTTGACGAGGTCACGGTCGAGAACGTCCTGGGCTCCTGCCGTCCCTCGCTGTGCGCGGACGGCCGGGGAGGTGTCCAGGTAGGTGATGGTGAGTTGCGGGCCAAGCATCCTGGCGAGCTCGGCCGTCGAGTCGAAGTCGTGCAGCGACTCGATGCTGACGGAGTCGAGGAAGTGGTGGGCCTCGCAGTAGCGGTCCAGGGCGTCCACGATCAGCTCGGCCTGCACGACCGGGCCGAGCCGGTACGGTTCGGCGATGCCCGCCCGGCTGGCCGCGTTCTCGATCAGGTAGCCGATCTTGAGGCGGGCGTGCCCGTGGTGCGTACGCAGGTACTCGCCGGCCGTGCTCTTGCCGCTCTCCGACATCCCGCCGAGCGCGGCCACATGCACGTCGGCCATCGCCCGGCCGGGAATGGCTGGGTGGAGAGGGGACAGGAGCCGGCGGACCTCGTCCTGGATGGTGACGGTCGGCCGGTCACTGATGTGGATCGTCTCGCCGAACCGGCCGTCCTTGACGAGCCGGGTGATCTGCTCGTGGAGGTGGCGCTGGTAGGTCGCGTAGACGTCCGTGACGGTGGCCTCGTGGGACAGGCTCCGGCGTGTCCCTTCCTCCACGTCCTCGCAGTGCAGGAGCAGGAGGGAACGCTCGCTGTCCTCGGCGGCACGGAGATCGGTCTCGTACGGCGCCAGGAGGGAGCGGGCGCGGTCGGCGGCCTGCGGTGCGGGCAGGTTCTCCCGTACGGCGACGGTGGCGGCGACGGTCGCCTCCAGCATCGGGATGCCCCGGTCCAGGAACCGCACGGGCGCGGAGAACGGGTGCCGGGAGCGCTCCAGGTAGGAGGAGGCGAGGATGTCGGCGACCTCCTGGACGGGGCCGGTCTCGAACCACCAGCGGCCCATGCCGTCGGCCTTGATGGCCGCCCAGCGCCGGTCGTAGTGGTCCAGCGGTCCCGCCGAGGTGGCGGCAGAACCCATGCGGCGGGCGAGGATCCCGATCTGCTTGGTCTTCCCGGTGTTGTCAGGGCCGCTGAACGCGACCGAGACGGGCAGGGGGTGCGTATCACTGGTGAGCGGGCTGGTCATCGGCTTCCCTTCGTGTGGCTGAGCACGTGTGCCGGCGAGGTGCTGTCAGCCCCGCCGTGAGAGCGAACTGCGCGTTCGGATTCGGAGCGCTCTATCCGGCGGCGTCGTCCGGACCGCTGTCGCCGACGCTGAGCGAGGGGTGCGCGACGACCGCCTGCGCATCCACGTACTCGCCCTGCGCAAGCAGGCCGACCACGGCGAGCCCCGCAGCCGTTCCGAGCGCCCACACCCAGGCCAGGGCAGTTCCGAGCGGGTCGGATAACGCGGGCCGGCTCATGCGGACGCCGCCTTCGGGTCCTCCGCGCGCAGGGCGATGGCCCTCTCCAGCTGGAGACTCAGCAGCAGGACCTGTCCGGGGTCCATGTCGAGCGTCGCGGTGGTCTTCGCCCCGTCGAGGAAGCAGACCTCGACCGGCAGGGATGCGTGCCCGGTCTGGCGGTCGTAACGGGGGTCCTTGTCCAGAAGGGCGAGGCCCCGGACGATCGGGGTCGTCGTGCGGGTGCGGGGGTCCTGTTCGGTCGTCGTCACCGGTGGTTCCTCTCACGCGTCCGGGCAGGCGCCAACAGGCCCTGAGCAGGGCCTGTTCGAGCCAATCGGAGATCCAGGGGGTGATGTTCAGTCAACGGCGATCCACAGCTTGGGGACAGAGCCCAGGATGTAGTCCTGCGTAATCCCGCGTAATCCAGGTGGGGAGGGTGACGGGGTGCCGAAGAACCCGGCCGTCGCGGATCTGATCAAGCAGGCGTGTCAGGAACGGGGCTGGGGGCCCTCCGAGTTGGCGCGCGCCCTCGGCCTTGCGGAGAGCGGGAACCCGCGCCGCCTCCAGCGCCAGCACGCGCGCCGCTGGATAGAGGGTGAGCGGACACCGGATCACTGGTGGCCCTACATCGCCCAGGTGTTGGCTCTGAACCCGGAAGCGATCAACCTTCCAGAGGCCGTGCCGGTGGCACTCCACGCCGATACCGTTGCATCAGTCCTACACCTGGGAAGGAGCGACGTGGACCGCCGGAACTTCATCCTCGCGTCCAGCGGATACGCCCTGTCCGCACTCGGACTGCCCGACATGGACAGCATCACCCGCCGGACCACGACCGCTCCCCCAGGCGCTGTCCGGGTGGGCCGGGGCGAGGTGGCAGCCGTACGCCACATGGTGAAGGCCCTCGGCGACTCGGCCTCCGAACTCGGCGGCGGCCACGCCCGCCACCTGGCCGTCCGGTACCTGACACAGGACGTCGCACCATGGCTGGAAGGCCGCTTCACCGAGGCCACCGGCCGCGAACTATTCGCCGCGACCTCCCAGCTCGTCCACCTCGCCGGCTGGATGGCCCAGGACGAAGGCGACACCCCCGAGCTGCGCGGACTCGCCCAGGGCTACTACGCGCACGCCTTCCGCCTGGCCGCCGAGGCTGGCGACCCGGAGCTGTCCGCCACGGCCCTCCGCGGCCTCGCCGTGCAGTGCGTCGACCTCGGCTACCGGGCCGAGGCCGTCCAGCTCGGCGAAGCCTGCGTGGACTACGGCCGACACCTCGACAACCCGCGCGCCGTCGCCTACTACGAAGCCACCCTCGCCAATGCCGCCGCCCAGGACGACGACCGCCGCATGGCCACCAAGCACCTCGCCATGTCCGAGACCGCCATCGGCAAGCCGGCAGCCGCGGGCGGAGACTCCTGGGCCGCGCACTACTCCCCCGGCCGCTGGGCCCACGAATCCGGCATGATCCTCTCCCGCCTCGGAGACCTCGACGCCGCCGAAGAGCACCTCCACCTCGCCCTCGACATCCACGGCCTCGACCGCCGCCGCACCCGCGCCATCGTCCTCGCCGACCTCGGCGGCGTGCGCCTACGCCAAGGCGACGTGGACGGAGCCATGGCCACCTGGCGCGACTTCCTCGACTGTGCCGACGGCATCCGCTCCGTTAAGGTCCAGGCCGCCCTCCAGGACATGCGCGTCCGCCTGCGCCGGTACAACGGAGTCCCAGAGGCCCAGGAGCTCCGCGAGCGGGCAGCTCGCCTTGCCGCCTGACTCCACCCTGCGTGCCCTGGTCCTGCGGGGCCGCCTCTCCCCTCGCCTCACCTCCTCCTACGAGCAGGCAGATCCCCTCGGCGAATAGTTCGCGGAATAGTTGCCAGCGGATGGTTAAGCCCGTCAGGCGCGTCGCGGTGGAACCCCGCAGGGGGCGTGTTGGGCGGTCAACGTCACGTCCTCTGACGCTCCTGCCGCGTTTGCACAACTTGCCGTCTCGCGCGGGGTCTTTGGGTACGTGACCTTGGTGGTGACTCCAGAGGTCCTGACCCTGCTGCTGTTCCATAGCCGCGTCCGTCGCTCGGACCATGCAAGAGGTCGTCGTCGACAGTAGGAACTGAGCGTAAGGAAACCGTCATCAGGCTGGCATGGCGGTCGTGTCACGTTGTGCCGTTGAATGCGTCATGCCGGATACAGGGATGCGAGGGGCGGGGTTGTGGGACGTGACGGGAGGCGGCGTGGGCCGCTGGTGATCGGTGCGCTGATGGTGGCGACCGCTTTGGTGGCCGTGGGCCTGTACTGGTTCCAGCCGTGGAAGCTGTGGCAGGACGAGAGTGTGCGAGATGCGCTGCCCTCAACCGCGCCGATCGCAACGGCGTCGGCGCCGGCGTCCACAAAGCCGGAGGCGGGTTCCTCGCCGTCGGCCCCCGCCGGGCCACAGACGATCGCTGCGGGCGAGTTGATCACCCATGAGCACAAGACGACTGGCAGCGTGAAGATCGTCCGTCTGGCCGACGGTTCGCACACGTTGCGGCTGGAGAACCTCGACACCAGCAACGGCCCGGACCTGCGGGTCTGGCTGACCGATGCCCCGGTGAAGGAGGGCAAGGCCGGCTGGTCCGTCTTCGACGACGGCAAGTACGTGAGCCTGGGCAAGCTCAAGGGCAACAAGGGCAACCAGAACTACGAGATCCCGGCCGACGTGAACCTCGCCGCATACAGCAGCGTCAGCATCTGGTGCGACCGCTTCGACGTCTCCTTCGGCGCTGCGAGCCTCCAGAAGGTGTGACCCAGCACCGGCTACAGCACCACGGCGGCCCGCCAGCATACTGCCGGCGGGCCGCACGCTATCGGGGTGTTCAGGCCCGCTTGACCGTGAAGTCGCACCAGGCGGTCCATTCGGAGGCCGTGGAGCCGTCCTTGACCCGCACGCGCCAGCGGTAGTCGCCGTCGGTGAGCTTCCCCTCGGGGAGCTGGTAGGCGGCGTCGTGGCTGGTGTCGCTCGTCAGCTGCTTGCGGACGACCTGCTTCCCGTCCGCGGCGTCGACCTCGAAGGCGACCTTCCGGCGGGGACCGGAGGAGTGGCCGCTGTCCACGGTGCCGGGAGGGGCTATCGACTCCAGGGTCGCGGCGAGCGTCGGTGACCCGCTGGTCACCACCGGCTTGCCCGCCGTGCCCCCACAGATCTGGAATCCGGCGTACGGGCCGTCGGAGATCCGCGGCAGCTCGGGGGTGCGCAGCAGCAGGTCGTCCGGTCCGCCGTCGGCAGCCGCGGTGGTGTCCCCGGCGGAGCCGGAGAGGGCGGACGACAGGGGTGCGGCCGCCGCGCCAATGGCCAGGGCCGCGACGACGGCGAGGGCGACCCTTCCGGGCTTGGCCCGGAAGGTCTTGTTTCGCACACGCATGACTGTGTCTCTCTTCCTCACGGGTCGGCTACTTGACGTAGAGCGTGTGGCCGGGCTCGGGCGGGGCGATCTGGGTGCACTTGTACGTGGTCCAGCGGTGCTCGGCGACCAGGCGCTTGCCCTGGGCCTCGCAGCCGCCGAGGTTGTTGAGGTCCTCGTACTTGACCCAGTCGGCAGCCGTGTTGGCCTTGAGCTTGTTGGCCGTGACGTATCCGGCGGCCTTACCGCCGGCGCTGACGCCGTCGGTGCCGTCCCACCGGTAGTGCACGCCGAGCCAGACGCGTCCGACCGCGTTCTCGGTGGCTGCGGCGGAGAAGGTGGTGAACGTCCGGGTCACACCGAGCGCGTTGGGGTCCTCAGTGGTCCCGGTCCACGTCATCTGGTCGGTACCGAACCAGTCCTGCATGACCTTGGCCCAGGCACCGGCGAAGGTGGCGTGACCGGAGATGTAGGCGGGGAAGGGAGGGCTGAAGTGCTTGCCGTCCCGGTCCTGGGACAGCGGCTGCCAGTTCGGGTCGCCGACGGTGTTCGGGTTGCCGTCACCGTCCTCACGCACCGCGCTCTCGGGGCGCCACAGGTCGATGTCGGTCTGGTACTTGGCGTCCCAGGCCGTCACCGCCGCGTCGGCCATCGCGAAGGCAGTGAGCGCGAACAGCTTCGCGTTGCCGGCGACCGTCAGACCCTGCTGACGGGAGAGGATCTGGGTGTGCTCGAACAGCTGGCCCGGCGGCTTGTACGTGCCGTCGAGGTCATTGGCCCAGAACAGCGCGGCCTGGGTCTGGTCGGCCGTCCGGGTGGTGGAGTCGGCCCGGCCCAGGCTCTTCACGTCGTTGAACTGGTCCGTGTACGGCTGGCTCCCCAGCAGGGCGCCCATGACCGTATGGCCGGCCGGTCCGGCCGGGCGGAACTGGGAACCAGAGGTCATGCCGAACGGCTTGACCGTGCCCCACTGCGGAGTGGCGCCGTTGCCGGTGCCCGTCGGACGCCAGTAGCCGGCCACCGTGCTGCCCGTGTACGGCGCGATCGGGGCCGAGCCGTCGTTCTGACGGGCGGCGATCATCGCGGCGGCGGATTTCTGGCCCACCTCGGTGCCCGCGGCCCGCTGCTCGGAGGTGACGGCCGCCGGGATCGTCGAGCGCGCGGTCGCCAGCGCGGCGTCGAAACCGTACTTCGGGTCCGGATAGACCGACTTCAGAACCTCGTAGGCAGCGTGATCGATAGCGCTGTTCACGTCCGGCAGGGCGCCGTTGGTCGCCGTCGCCGTGGTGAGATAAGGGGCGCCCAGGCACTTGGTCGCGCCTTCGGCGCAGCGGGCGGAGTTGGCCGCGTCGTAGATCGCACCGTGCACCATGGCACCGGCCCGGGCCAGCGGGCCGGGGGCTCCGCCGGCCGCCTTGTACGTGGCCTGCAGGACGTCGTTCCAGTAGACGACGTGGTCCTTGACCGGGTCGGCCGGTGCCTCGTACGTCACAAGGATGGAGGGGGCGTTGGCGGGTGCGTCGGCCGAGGCGAAGATCTTGAACGCCTTGTTGTCGGCTTCGTCGGTGGCCCGCAGGCCGACCGTGTCCACCGTGCGGCTGTTCTGGGACCACTGCTTGACGAGCGGGGTGATGTCCTCCGACAGCCAGCGCGGCCCGCAGTCACCGTGGCCGTAGGTCTGGGTCGAGGTGGTCACCTTCGAGCGCCAGGTGGGCTGGGTGCTCCAGCGGGTGGCGGCGTCGGCTGTCCCGGTGTCCCAGATCTCCCAGGAGCGGGCCTCACAGGAGTCCGACCACACCGAGTACAGGTTCAGCTCGGCGTTGAGGATGTCCTGGCCGGTGACGGACCCGTTGCGCGGGAAGTTGATGAACGAACGCGCCTCGGTCTTCTGCCACGCACGCCCGACCTCCAGCCCGACGTTCCCGGAGTTGTCCGCCGTATCGCCGTTGCGGACAAAGGTGTCGAAGTTGGTGCCGAAGTACACGGCCGGGTCGATGGTGACCGGGAACTCGGTGTCCGCGTCAGCCAGGAAGCCCTTGTCCGCCGAGACGTTGAGGTCGAACCCCTCACCGCGCTGTACGACGTCCAGCGCGACCGGGGCGCGATGACCGCCGGCCTGGCCGGTCTTGTCGTTCGATGCGTCCCACATGAAGGGGGTCGGCAGCTTGCCGACGGCCTTGCCGGTCTTGGCATCGGCGAAGGAGACGGAGTTGTCGCTGCCTCGGGTGGCCTTGATGCCCTTGGCGCGCACCGGCAGCGTGAACGACGCCGCCCGCTCGGCCGCCGAGCGCTCCTTGACCACGAGGTACTGCTCGAAACCGGTCCTGGTGGCCTCGACGACCAGGTCGGTGGCGGGCAGGACGTTCTCGTACGTGGCCTTGGCGCCCTGGAGCACGGGCTCGGGTAGCGTGCCCTTCCAGCCCAGGGACACGGTTTGCTCGCCGCGGCCCAGACTGACCAGGTCACCGCCGGCAGCGCCGGTACGGCCGGCGAGCCTGAGGCCGCGGGGGTGGGCCTTGGACCGCACCGAGCCGTCGGCGTCCTTCACGAGCGTCACATCGACGGGGACCCACTGGCCGTTCTCACGGAAGCGCACCGGCCCCGCGAACGACTCCACGGTCATGGTGCCGTCGGGGTTCGCCCACAGAGTGGTGCTCTCCGTGCGTGCCCCAATGACCTCGATCCGCCGGCCCTGAGCCTGCGCGGTGAGGCGGGAGGCTGTCTCTTCGCGGTCCTGGGCGCTGCGCGCGATGGTGTCGCGTTGCCCTGCGGCAGGGGAATCCGCTGCCGCAAGGGAGGGAGCGGCGATGGTCGCCGCGATAGCTCCCTCGGCGAGCAGCAGCAGAGCCAGGGGAACGGCCAGGCCTCTGCCCTGGCGGCGCGTGGCCCGTACTGGTCCTTGGGGCCGGCTTGTTGAGCTGTGCACGGTGTCGACTCCTTGCCATCAGAAGTGGGGAACAGACGTGCGGATGCTTCCAGTGGAAGATCACCGTGTCCATGCAGGGTCTCGCCGCATGGAAGTGATCATGGCGACGGTGGAATAGGGAACTCCGAAGCGGTGTGCGGGAAGCCCTAAGAGGCATGCTTATGTGGCTAGTTGGTACCGAACAGCGCTCTTGCGGTACACCGTCATCGAAAGTCCGGGCGCCATGGATGCACTGACTGCGACCGCTCTCCCCCGGCGATGCCGACGGTCAGCGGGATCGGTAAACCGTCCAGCCGACGTCAAAGTGCCGCATGGCAATCTCGACAGCACCCCTGATCGGTGCGGGGTCGGCATGACGCCGTTCTGGATGGCCGCCATCACACCGCACGGGCGAGCAGCTCGGGCTCATAATGCCGGGCACCGGGCGCGCGGGAGCCACGCCAGCCCGCCGCGCCCTTGAGCCGCTCGGCGTCGAGGACGGCGATGCGGCCGCGGGCATGGCGGAGCAAGGTCTCCCGGGAGGTTCCGGCGAGGACGGCGAGTTGCTCGTGGATGAGGGCGACCTGCATGTGCTGGCCGCCGGGGCCACAGCGGGCTCGATAAAGGCTGGGCGGTGGTGAGGGTGTCGAGGGTGGTGGCGATCCGTCGAGGTGTCCGACGAAACCGGGCCGCCGAGTCGGGGATGGCCCAGCTCACCCACTGTCCTTATGGACGGCGTCGATCCGTTCGCCACTGCTGGCGAGGAGCCGAGCGTCTCCTGCCGGCTGTACGGCACTGCCAGCAGAATGGCCGAGGGCACCCCCAGCGTCACCGACCTGGCACGGACCCTCGCAGCCTCCGATCTCCCGGCCGGGCCTGAGGTCGAGGATTGGGTGCGGGGCCAAGCCGAATGTGCACGGCGTGCGGCCACCACGGACGCGGAACGCCTCGAGTGCGACACGAAGGTGGCCGGGAGAGACGTCCTGCTCGAAGGCAGGACGTCTACGGGGCATCGGCGGGCGGCGGGGAAGGAGGGGCTGTTCTTGACCCCTGCTCGGGTTGGACGCCGCCTCGTACCGGGCCGGAGACTGGATGAGGTGGGCGGTCGCAGCGGTGCGCGAGGTCGGGGCGCCTCATCCAATGGCGGTGAACGAGGCGATCTTTGCGCTCGTCCGGCGGAAGCGCGAACCGGACCTGGCTGCCCCGGGTATACCGGAGCATGCGCAGCCGGCCGGGCCCGCCACCTCAGAACTCACGGCCCGACCCGCCGACGCCGGCCAGCCGTGGGATTCAACAGCCTTTCAGCTGGCCTCTTCGTAGTCGAACAAGGCCTCGGGAACCTGCTCGGCAATAACGAGGAGCGGAGCGCCGCCGACCATCGTGGCGCCGGACAAGCGCTCCACCGCGACGACCTCGAAGGACCCCGGCGCCTCGTCCACGGCACCCCGCAGGGTCATGTGGTTACCGAGGATCTGACTCTGGATCCAGCCGCAGGTGTACTGGTCAGCTGGGACGTCAGGGTGCAGCCGCACGGACAGGCAGAGCTGCTCGTCGGCCGTGCCCTGGTTGACCAGGGTCGCCTGAGCTTCCGCCACTTCCTCTTCCGCGCACGCCAGCGATACCAGTTCCTCGGCGGCGAGGGTGCGGCCACGGAAGGTCAAACTCGCTCCGGAATGGCCCTGCACCCGGATGGCCGGCTCGGCGATGCCGCACGCACACGCTGCCATCTCGCCCAGCCCACCCGTCTGGAACCGGAGGAGCGGGAAGGTCGACTCGCGGTGAGTATTGGTGACGAGGAACCGCTCCTCGTCCAGCTCCACGTACTGGTGCGGCAGGACGTGGAAGGTGTCCGGCGAGCACGCGGGCGTGTTGTGGCCGATCGGGCCAGAAGCAGGCGAGCAGTACAGACCCCAGATCTCGGCGTTCGGCAGGTGCCGGGCGACGAGCTCAGCCGTAGCGGTCACATCTCCGACGCTGCTCAGCAGCAGCTTGCGCAGCCAGGGCAGTGAGCGCCCCGAAGCCATGGCCATCCGCACCACTCGGGCGATGACGGCCGACGGCGCCGCGAGTGCGGTGACGCCCCGGTTCTCGAGGAAGTCGAGCCACTGACCGAGTTCGTCGTCGTTGAGGTGGCCGATGGGCACGGTGGTAGCACCGCAGAGAGCCGCGTACACGTTGAAGAAATGGAAGGCCGACTGCAGTCGGCCAGCCGGGAAGAGGTTCGCTACGACGTCCCCGCCGTCCAGCGGCCTCCACTGCTCCAGCAGCTGCGGTGCGAACATGTCGTCGGGGAGCATGCTGAGCTCGGGGTGAGCCAGCGTGCCACCACCGGCCGAGAGGATGGCACCCTGTCGGTGTCGCGGGTCTTCGAGCAGCAGGCGGACCGTTTCGTGGTACTCGGCCTGGGTCAGGACCGGCACCTCTGACAGGTCCAGCGGGCGGGCGGCTTGGAGAAGGTCTGCGTACTTCCCGCGGAGCGAGGAAATGTTCGCCGCCGTGCGCAGCATGTCCTCGAGCTCGCGCGGGGCAGGACTTCGACCGATCGACGGGGTTGGCCCCGCGGTCTTTGTCATATCGGCGGACCTCTCGGGGTATAGCCAGCAGGATGTGACCGAGGTCACTCCAAACCAGATGGATTCATCCCATCCGCCCCCCGGCCGCGAGTCTATTTAAATCCGCAGCCAGGCCCATGTCAATGACTTACCACCGACAGGCGATTTCGGCTCCATCAGGCGAAACTGGACCATCCCCGAACAGTGCCGACCGTCGCGAGCATAGGGTTTTCGGCCACACCAAGCGGAAAGACTAATTCCGAACGACCTGCCCCGACCGTGAATTCAAAGCGAAGAATCCACCCCTATCTCAAATCCTGAGATGCCTGACGGCGCGGCACCCTACCCCTTCGCCACCCGAAGGCATAGGATAAGAGATCGTACATCTATACGATCACGAATGATGGAGGCATGCATGCAGACCCGCACCCTGGGAAGCGACCTCGAGGTGTCCGCCGTCGGCCTCGGCTGCATGGGGATGTCCCATGTGTACGGGAGCGCCGGGGAGGAGACGTCCATCGCAACCATCCGACGCGCGCTCGACATCGGTACAACATTTCTTGACACTGCGGACATCTACGGCGGAGGCCACAACGAAGAGCTCGTCGGGCGGGCCCTGGCCGGCCGGCGCGGCGAGGCGGTGCTTGCCACGAAGTTCGGCTTCACGATGCGAGACAGCGGCATCCCGGGCGGCGTGAACGGCACGCCCGAGTACGTTGCCGAAGCCTGCGAAGCGTCACTCAGGCGCCTGAATACCGACTACATCGATCTGTACTACCTGCACCGCCGCGACCGGAACGTCCCCGTCGAGGAAACCGTAGGAGCCATGGCCGAGCTGGTCCATGCCGGGAAGGTGCGATACATCGGACTGTCCGAGGTCAGCGCGGAGACTCTTCGCCGCGCCCATGCTGTGCACCCCGTGGCGGCGCTGCAGAGTGAGTGGTCCCTCTGGGAGCGCGGGATCGAGGAGGACGTCCTGCCTGCCGCCCGGGAACTCGGGATCGGCCTGATCCCGTGGTCCCCCGCCGGCCGGGGCTTCCTCTCGGGCTCGATCACATCCCTGGACGAACTTCCCGCGGACGACTACCGGCACCACGACCCCCGGTACCAGGGAGAGAACCTCCAGAAGAATCTCGAGCTGGCGCGTCGGCTCAACTCCGTCGCCGAGCGCCTCGGTCACTCACCCGTCCAGGTCGCGCTGGCCTGGCTGCTGCATCAGGGCCGGGATGTGGTGCCGATCCCCGGGACCAAGCGGATCTCCTACTTGGAGGAGAATTCTGCCTCTGCCGCCATCGAGCTGACCGAGGATGTGACAAATGAGCTGTCGCACATATTCTCCCTGGGCGTGACCGCTGGGCCTCGGTACGGTGAAGCGTCACTCAAGCTGTCCAACGGATAACCGCTGGCGAATGACGTGACGAAGGGCGGGTGCTCGAAGAGCACTCGCCTTTCGCTTGAGACTTGATGAAGTGGACTCAAAGTCAAAGGCGAATTTCCGCCGCCTGCGGCCCCATCCTTTAAAGCCCTCGTCACTGTGCGGAAATGATTCGCTCGATGATGCGACACCGGCGCCTCGGGCCTGCCGACGCCTGGCCCACAGGGCTACCTGTGCCACGCGGGCGCGCGTAGGCCCGTACCCGCCCAGGCCTGGAGGGCGCTTCGCCCGGGAAGGCACTGCAAGGGGGGTGGGGCGATCACCGGGTACGGGATTGAGAGGCTGGCCAGCATCGCACCGATCGTCTCAACATACTCACTGAGGGTAACCCTGAGTGATGCGGCATCAGAGATTCCGATCAAGCCACAAATGCTCGGCCTCGTATACAGATAAGACACCTGACATTAAGGTGTATCCATGCGGCTCCCCATCGACCAGCGACTCGGACACCACCTAAAGCGGGTGGAGCAAGAACTGATCGCCGCCAAGCACACAAGCTTGCGGCCGTTCAAGCTCAATGTCCCTCAATACAGCGTGCTACTGGCCCTTTCCCAGGAACCCGGCCTGTCCGGCGCCGTTCTGGCCCGGCGGTGCATGGTGACGCCCCAGACGATGTCGTCCGTGTTGGCGACCCTGGAAGGCAGAAGTCTGGTCGAACGCAAACCTCACCCTGTGCACAGCCACATCCTGGAGGCTCGCCTGACCCGGACGGGCCAGAGCCTGCTGTCCAAGGCCGATGAGTCCGTGGTCGAGGTTGAGCTCCTTCTGACGGAAGAGTTCAGCACCGAGGAGGCAGAGGAGCTCATCGGCCGCCTCCAGCGATGTTCCGCGGCCCTCGCGAAGGCCGGCGGCAAGGGCCCCCGCAAGACGCCCACCCGTTGACGGTTGGGCAGGGCACCGCATCGCCCGTCCCGACATGACCGCCAGCTAGTCGATGGTTCACAACGCAGTGAAGACCTCGCCCTTCAGGGCGAGGTCTTCACTCTTTTCACATCCGGGCCGCAGG
The DNA here is from genome assembly GCF_036127095.1 of Streptomyces sp. NBC_00335. GTDB lineage: Bacteria > Actinomycetota > Actinomycetes > Streptomycetales > Streptomycetaceae > Streptomyces. The sequence continues at coordinate 4,936,164 of NZ_CP108006.1, read as the reverse complement.
CTCCCGGCCGCAGGTACGGGGGATACCCGTTGGCCTGAGCGCCGGCCCGGACGGCACGAGCCCGCCCCCACAAGGGGGCGGGCTCACGTTCGGATCAGGCAGTGCCGTTGATGTACTGCATCGCCTTGTCGTAAGTGGCCTTGGCCACGTTCCGTCCCACGTTCTGGCCCTCGAGGTTGTCGAAGGTCCAGTGCACGCCGCCGTAGATCCGGGACATGCCGTCTTCGGCCGCCGCCTCACTCAGCGTGTCCCACTTCAGCGTCACGTCCGCGGCCGGCGTCTGGCCGGGCTCGAAGGTGGACGCGCCGGCCTTGAAGGTGAAGGAGTCGCCGAACTTGTCGCTGCCGGTCCACAGCTTCAGGGACTCGGCTGCCGCCGCACCCCATACCGCGTGTCCGGAGACGTACGAGGCGAAGGCGGGGGTCGTGACATACGGCTTCCAGGCAGCGCCGTCGATCGTCTGGGTGCCCTTACCCGGGCCACCGTAGCCCTGAACCGTCTTGCCCGACTGGTCGTAGCGGATCATCGTGATCGGCCGCGAGTAGTCGAAGTGCTCCTTGCTCTTCCAGGCGACGATGCCGGAGTCACCCATCGCCAGGTTGAGCGTGAAGAACATCTTCACGTCATCGCTGAGGGTGTGGTCGTCACGGTTCGAGATGAACTGGGCCCACTGGTTCTGGTGACCGGTCGGGGTCTCCGAGCGCTCCAGCCAGTACTCGGCGATGACCTTCTCACGGTCCGTCAGGTTGGCGTTGACGTCCATCAGCTTCTTGATGTCCGCCTGGGAGGCGGCGCTGCCGTAGGTCGGCGGCGCGGGCGGCAGGAAGTCGGCCGCGTTGTTGATGGCGAACGGCGTGATGCCGCCCCACTGCGGGGTGGCGAACGTGGGGGTGACACCGTTGTTGGTGAGCGGGGTCCAGCGGTTCGGGTCCACGATCTTCGACTTGTCGAACGCGGCGAGGTCCTGCGGCGGATTGAACGGCGTGTACCCGGTGGTGTCGGCGTAGTTGTTGTCCTGGTTGGAGCCGTCCACCTTCCGGACCGCGATCACGGCGTCGCAGGCCGTGTGCGCCACGCCGGCCGGGGTCTTGGTGTCCCGCACCGTGTTGGCCGGGTCGTAGCCGAGGGCCGTCAGCTTGGCGTCGAAGTCGGCCTTGAAGTCGGGGAAGAGGTAGTTCAGCGCATCGTAGGCCGCGTAATTGATCGCAGCCTTTCGGTTGGCCAGGGTCCGCTTGTAGAAGGGCTGACGCAGGTCGTCGCCCAGCTGAGTCCCGACCGCCTTGTAGTCGTACGCGGCCCAGGCGTCGTATATGCAGGAGTGGACGGTGGCGTACACGCGGCTGCCGAGCGGCGGGCGCTTCAGGCCGTTGGTCTTCGCAGCCGTCTTCACCGAGGCGTCGTACGCCATCTTGTTCCACTGGATGACGAGGTTGTCCCCGCCCTGCGCGGCCTCGGAGGACTCCGAGGCGGCCGCGGTGGCATCCACGGAGGTCGCCGCGGAGGCGGTACCGCTGCCGGTGATGGCGACCGTGCCCAGCAGCGCGGCCGCAACGGCGGCCGAGATACCGGCGCGCCGTCCGCGGCGGATCGACTTCATGGCAAGACTCATGGTGTCTCCCGGGAGGAATTCGCGACGACTGGCCTGCCCCGCTGGCTACCGGCTACTGGTCGCTGTCGTGTTCGGTGAGATCAACATAGGCAAGGACGGAGGCACTCGACCGCTTACCGAGTGTCGCCAACAGGCCCTCAAATCCCAGGATTTGAGATTGCGACGTTCTCCGGAGCGGTCGGTTCCTCGTCTCAAATCGCGTATTAAGAGGACAAGTTACCCAAACAATCCGGTCTCTGATGGGTATCCGAATCAGGATGGTCCCGCTTGAGGCCCCTGCGGGAACTGCTTGTTCTTTGTCAGGTGTCCGTGGCCGAGTGTCTGCGCGCATGAAACGAGGGGCGGCACCTGCCGGTGCCGCCCCTCGTCTACTGACCGGTATGTCGCGTCAGGCGCTCAGCAATCCCCCGTCAACAGCGGTGCCGGCAGAAGTGGATGACAGCGTGACGATGGCGTGGGCGACCGAGCACAGCGTGAGGTGACGGTGCCAGCCGCCGAAGCATCTTCCCTCGAAGTCCTTGATGCCCACCCTCTCTGCGACGGCCCCCGAGTCGGCCTCCACACGGCCGATGAGCCGCCCCAGGCGCAGCAGGTCGCCGGCACGCGACGCAAGCAGATTCGAGAGCCAGAGCTCATCGGGAACCCCGCCTGCCCCCCTCCAGGTACCGACAAGCGCCAAAGGCCGACGCCTGGGCCCCGTTCCGGCGGTCGTGGTCGACCAGGGCAGGACCACGCCCGTCCGGGCCACCAGGACGCAGTCCGCAGCCTGGGCGGATTCGGACTCCAGCCACCGGACGGGAAGGGCAGCCCTGCGGACACGCTGCATGAGGCGCCACGCCTCGACGTGGCGATCTGCACGATCCCCCACAGCGGCCAGGTCTCCGGGCACCAGAGGGGTGGAACCGTTGATCCGCATGACGAACGGGATGCCTAGACGACACAGCGCATCGGCGATCGCCGATGCGTCCGTCGCCTGACGACCGTCAAGCACCACCGGCCGCCGCTCCAGACCCCACCCCTCGGCAACCTCGCGCACGGCATTGACGATCGTCTGGTCGGCGCTGGCGACCGCAAGGTCCTCCGGTATCTCGGCGCGCCTGCGTCGCTGTTCGTCACTCAGCCAACCGGGAGGCAGTACGAGCCGCCAGTTGACCGGAGCGCTCACATCCTCGTTCGCGAGCCAGAGACCGTACGCCTGCTGGCTGTTCACGACGCGTCCCAGCTGTGCCACGTAGGACTCTTGGACGCCGACGCTGTGACGGCCCCACTTGGGGATGGCCATGGGGTGCACCACCCACGCCTGGGGGCGGACAACCCGGTCGAGATTCCGGCCGAGGGTCTGCCGCACCTGCAGCCAGTCCCATGAGGACTTGCTGATGAAGTGGTGCACGCTCTGCTCAGCCGCCCCTCCGCCGCCGCAGGCGGCGATGGATCGCATCGTCTTGCGACCGGGCACGGACAAGAGTCCCGATATGTACCTCTCACCCTTCAAGCGCTGATCACTTCGCGGTAGCGAGGCGAGCATCCGTCGTGAGAAGCCGGTGGCGAACTCCGCCCACGGCTCCCGGGTCGCAGATCGCAGGCGTCTCGCGTCCATCCCCTTCACATCCCCCTCCGCAGTGGCTGTACGTGCGCCGCCAACCTATATCAAGGGTCAGATCTATGTAAGACTTCTTACAGTCATCTGTATTGCGATGCCCATTGAGAGAGACGAGGCAAACGTGCAGTTCACACAAGCACTCCGACCCCTAGCTGCTGCTGGACTCGCCCTCGCCGGACTGCTGTCGCTACCGGCCACTGCCAGCGCGATCGACGCCTATGAGACGGCCGAGGCAATGACACGGCCGGTGGTCACGGCGTTCGCTCTTCCCGGCGATCGTGTCTACCCCGAGGGGATCGCAGCCGATGCCCGCAATGGGGACCTCTACGTCGGTTCCTTCGGCACCGGCGCCGTGTACCGCTCCGCTCCGGGACAGGCAATCGCGGAGGTGTTCCTCCCGGCAGGGGCCGACGGCCGCGCAAAGGCCATCGGGGTCAAGGTCGACCAGCAGGGCCGGCTGTGGGTCATCGACCCGGCCGGGGTCACGCTTTACGACACCGGTACCCGCGAGCGCGTCGCCCGGTTCGTATCCCCGACTCCGGAAACGTCCCTCGTCAACGACTTGGATATAGCGACGGACGGCACCGGGTACCTGACCGACTCCACCAGAGCGCTGGTCTACAAGGTCACGCCCTCGCAGGTGAAGCAGGCCGCTGAGGCAGGCGGTGCTGGAGGCCAGCTGGCCCCGGCGTACGACCTGTCCGGTACCGTCGCGCCCCAACCGGCCGGCACGATCACCCTCAACGGAATCGAGGCGGACCCCTCCGGCCGCTTCCTCCTCACCGTGGACTCGGCGGCCGGCGATCTCTACCGCCTCGACGTCGCCACTGGTGCGGTTCACAAGGTCGAGCTGCACGGTGCGACGCTTCGCTACGGGGACGGCATGCACATGGAGGACGGATCCCTCTGGGTCGCGCACTACGCGAACAACACACTCAGCCGCTTGCGGGTGGCCGGCGACGGCATGGCGGCGACCATGGAGAAGCAGCTCACCGACCCCAGTCTGCAGATCCCCACCACGCTTGTCCGCCGGCACGGACGGCTGTACGTGGTGCGGTCACAGTTCGACAAGGGCGGGCCCATCGGCCCAGGTGTTCCGGACGCACCGTTCACGGTCGCCGAGGTCCGCGGCATGTGAGACGACGCCGAACATGACTGAGGGCCCGCGCCTCCTTCCGGAGGCGCGGGCCCTCAGTGCTGGGATGTCAGCTGTGCGGGTGCGCGTGGACGACGGGGAAGTCGATGTCCAGCTCCGCGACGTGGTTGAAGTAGTTCGTGAGGATGTTCAGGGAAATGGAGAAGACGATGTCCACGATCTCCTTGTCACCGAACCCCGCGTCACGGACCGCCTGGAGCTCACCGTCCGTCACCGCACCACGGTTCTTCAGCACGGACTGGGTGAACGTCAGTACGGCCTGAGCCTCGGCCGACTCGGACTTCGCCTCACGCGCGGCCTCGATCTCGGCCGCGGGAAGCTTGGCTGCGTTGGCCGCGATGTAGCTGTGCGCCGACAGGCAGTAGTCGCAACCGTTGTGCTCGGCCGTGGCCAGGGCGATGCGCTCGCGGATGGGGGCCGCCAGACCCGCGCCGACCGCACCGGAGAGAGCGAGGTAGGCCTTGAGGACAGCGGGAGAGTTCGCCAGCGCCTTGGCCAGGTTGGGGACGACTCCCATCCCCTTCTGGACGGTGTCGAGGGCGTCCTTGAACTCGCCCTGGGCCTCGGCCGGCTGGATCATCTGAACCCTGCTCATGATGGGTACCTTTCGTTGTGCTCGTATCTGCGGATATGTGAAATCCAGCCCTGCTGCACCGTTTGAAGGCAGCACGAAGCCGCGCCATGGGCGACAGGGGAGGTCATGGGTTCGGCGCACCAAGGGGTGCGGGCCGAAGATCGGGCGTTATCGGACGCCCGTGCCGGCTGCCACGGGCTGGGAGGCAGCGGCCCCTTCAACGGACTCGGCCGGCATCACCAGGGGTTCGGCCTGAATGTCGTCCGAGGAGGGGCGAACCTGCACATGCGCCGTCGCGACGGTGAGGCAGGCAGCGATGAGGACGATGTTCTTGATGATGTACTGACCGTCCATCGTGGGGACGAAGGGCGTCGTGGACCACACCTCGTCCGGCAGCAGCACCAGGGTGGCGAAGACTCCTGCCATGTGGACGAAGAACACCGTGAGAGCCAGGCGGAGCAGCACTCCGGTCACCAGTCCCAGTCCGATGGCGACCTCCATCACCGCGAGCAGCGGCCGGGTGACCTCGGGGGGAACGGCGTCGAAAGTCATGACGCTCATGGCGTGGATGGCGATGTCCTCGGCCGGGCTCATCGCCGGGGAGAACTTCAGCACTCCGAACCACAGGAAGAGCACGCCCACGCTGATCCTGAGCACGGCCGGGCTGCGACGCTGGTAGGTGCTGGCGAACGCCTCCGACGTACGGCGTATTCGTTCGCGGAGTCGAGTGGTGCGTGTCATCTGTCTCTCCTCCTATTTACCGGCGGGTACGGGGATGGAGTCGATCGGCTGCGGCTGCCCGGCTGCAGCGGCAGCCTTGGCGGTGCGGCTCCGGGAGTGGAAGTTCGATGCAATCAGGGCGCCGAGGACAAGGCAGATGCCGGCGATCTCGGGGCCGGTGGGCACATGGCCGAGGAACGCCTGCACGACGAAAGCCGTCACGGGGACCAGATTCACGAACAGGGCTCCGTTGGCGGGCCCGAGGTCGCGGATCGCGGTGAACCAGCCGAGCATCGCGATGACGCTGGCGGGAATGGCCATGTACAGGATCTGCCACCAGGAGGCGGTGTAGTCCTCGAACTCCGCGCTGGGTATCCAGCCGGCCAGGGAGGAGACGGCGGTGATCACCAGGATGCTGACGGTGCCGAGCAGACAGGTCAGGGTCGTGTAGCGCAGCGGGGACCAATCCGGGAAGTTGGCCGCGGCACCCGTGCTGTAGATCACCCAGCCGGCCGCGCCGACCAGGGTGAGCAGTCCGCCGAAGCCGACGCCACCCGTCACCACGCTCAGCGGGTTTCCGTTGCCCAGGACCAAGGCGACGCCGAAGAGGGCGAGCGCGACGAAGCCGAGGGTCGCCGCATGCGGGCGCTTCTTGCTCCGTGCCCAGATCGCGAGCACGGTGAGGGCCGGCATGGTCGCGATCACGAGCGCGGAACTCTGCGACGGGATGGTCTGGAGTCCGACGTACACGAACAGGTTGAACCCGGCGAAGCCGATCGTCCCGAGCCACCAGATCTTCAGGATCCGCCCGTCGAACCTGAGGGCGCTGATGCCCTCCTTCATGGCCAGCAGCGCCACGAAGACGATCGCGGCCACGGCGAAGCGGGCGGCCACCAGATGAAAGGGATCCAGGTGGTCGAACCCGGATTTGGCCACCGCGAACATGCCGCCACCGGCGAGCGCGTTGATGACGCCGCCAACGACGCCTCCAGCTGTCTTGGACCTGGCCACGTCATTTCCTCTCTTGGGACTCGTGACTACGGGACGGTGATGAATTCCTGGAAGCTGGCTGTCGGCAGCTTCAGTTGGGCGTGGATGTCGCCGCCGAGCCCGAACCAGCCGATGGCTCCGCCGTAGCTCTGCTGGTAGCTCATCCAGAGGACGACGATGTTGATGATGCGGTTGGCATCAGGGGTGCCAGGGGCCGGGAACGGGTTGGGCATGACTGCCCTGTAGGTGGAGTTGCCGGCCTCGTCCGTCACGAATACGTTCGGCACTCCCAGAGGCCCGGGCCGTGTGGGTCCGGCCGGGTCGAGGTCGTGCTCACGCAGCGACATGATCGTGTAGACGCTGTTGGGGATGAGGTCACTGAACTCGAAGAAGAACTGGGCCGCGCGCTCGTCATCGGTCACGCTGACTTCGAGCTGCCCGCGGGCTCGTACCCACTGGCCGAGGGTGATCGGCGTGGTCACCTTCGGTCCGTCTTCCGGGCGGAGGTCGGGAATGGGTACGGCGTGGAAGGGGTAGCTGGGCCGGCGTACCAGGTCCGAGTCCGGGCACTGCTCGGGTGCGAAGACCATGGGGTAGTTCGCGCAGGGAAGCGGCAGCGGAAGCGTGTGCAGTACGCGGGCGCGATCCTCAGCCGACAGCTCGTCCGGGTTCAGCGGGAGTTCCTTGACGATGGTGTACGGGTGGTTCTCGCCGAAGGGCGGCACAGGACTGTCCGCGGCCACGATCGCCGCGCCCCAGTCGGAGCGGGTCCGCCCATCGGAGCCGGTGCGGTTCACGCGGCCGATGACGATGAAGTTGCCGTCTCCGTCCATCACCTCGCTGGGCGGGTAGGTCGGCCCCTGAGTGGTAAGGCTGAGCTCGTAGTTGCGGACCTGGCCCATCGTGACCCTCACTTACTGCTTGTCTGTACTGAATCGTTGTGCGTAGTTGAAGCGGCGGGGGATTCCCGGCGCGTGGCCAACAGCGCGAGAAGCACCGCGGCGACGATTGCCACGCATGCCGTCGTGACCACGCCGGGCCAGCCGTAGGCCGTCCACACCGGTCCCATCGCCATCGTCGAGAGGCTTCCCGAGCAGAGGCAGCTGAGCATGTAGCTGGAGGAGGCACTTCCGCGGTTGCGCTCCGGTACGACGGCGGCGAGCAGCACGAGGACCGCGGGTTGGCAGGAGAAGACGCCGAGGAAGACCAGAAGCAGACCGGCAGCAACGAGGGGCGTGCTTCCGGCGACGGCCAGGACGAGAATTCCCGCGAGTGCTGTGGGCAGACCGAGGAGGACCACGCGCCGGGCACCGAGTCGCGGAATCATCGCCCCGGACAAAGGGGCACCGAACAGGGCCGCCAGGCCGATCGCACTCACCAGGCCAATGGCCGAAGCGCCGAGGCCGAACGGTTCGGCGGCGAGCCGGAAGGTGAGGAAGGTGACCGCGCCAAGGTAGCCGAAGAACAGCAAGGCACCGACGCCGAGCAGGCGAGCCACCTTCGGTTGCCCGAACATCCCCAGCGCCTGCCCGTAGGCCTGCCTGACGGCCCTGCCCCCGGCATGAGGCAATTCCGTCCGTGGCAGGAAGGCCAGAGCGATGAGGCACGCGGCGTTGAGTAGCGCGAGGAGCAGGATGGCTTGGCGCCATCCCAGCCAGCCCGCCACCAGGCCCGTGGCCGAGCGCCCCACGGTGATACCGGCGACCGAAGCCGCGATGACGATCCCGAAGTAGGTGCCGGCTGTCCCTGGTGGCGCGATGCGGGGCATCAGGGCGAGCGTGGCCGCCGGCACGGCCGCGGCAGCGACCCCGGCGGCGGCGAGGGCCGCAACCAGGACAGCGAAACTGCCCGCCTGGGAGGCGCCCACGAGCAGTACGACGAGCGCCGCTGTTCCCCACACCGCCAGGGACTTCGCCTGGATCCGGTCGGACAGAGGACCGAAGACGAAGAAGGAGAGTGAATACGCCAGGCTCACGAAGAAGAACGCAAGACGTGCGTCCACCGGCTCCACGCGGAGTGACTGTGCGATCTGCGGGAAGATCGGCTGAGTCATGTAGACGGTAGCGACGACCAGGCACGTGGACACGGCTCCAATGGCCGGTGCCCTCAACTGCATTCTGCGTTCGGACCGGTTGTGTGCCGGCATATCTGCCTCTCCTCCGGCGATCCGTCGACGCGGATCAGCCCTCGATGCGGGCGTAGATCTTGGTGTAGAGACCCCGCTCACCGCCGGTGATGTAGCGGTCGCCGGCCTGACGGACGATCTCCTGGTAGCGCTCGTCGGTGAACACGGCCGTGTACTGGGCAGGGTCGACGTTGAATCCGGACACGAACATGACCCCGGGTTCGGTGCTCAGCACCGAGTGGTAGGCGAGGAACACCTCGACCTCGTCGGCACCGCGGACGACCTCGAAGATCGTCTGGTCCCGCCACTCCCGGTAGGCCTCGAACACCGGGGGCTTCACCTCGACATGGCGCATCTGCAGGTACTTCGTGTCGGGCAGCAGGTCATCGGTGGACTTCGGTGCTTCCACGAACTCGAGCACCTGGCGGCGGAAATCAGTGGCAAGCATCGGCGTCAGCTCGGTCCACAGCGTCCGCCACTCCTCCTGGAGGGCTGGGACGGCGTCCACACCCGCGACGGGCAGCAGCTCCAGGAGTGAGTTGTCCTCCAGTCCTCGGTAGAGGGTGCGGCCCTCGACGGGGTGGGCGGCGTTGTGCTTGCGCCACACCTCAACGGCAGCGTCAACAGCGGACTCGTCGACGAGGACCTCGGTCACCACGAGGGCGTTGGCGGGCATGAGCAGCTCCTTCGGTTCGATGTCTCAAGACTATAAGAGATCTTAGGTCTGGCAGAGACCATAGCAACATCCGAGAGTTGAGAACAAGCGGATCTCATCAGGAGGTGCGACTGCCGATGGATAGCCATCCCGCCTGGACCATCTGACCTTTGACAGATATAAGAGATCTGATCTATACAAGGCTGACGTGCCTCGCTGCTCCATGAAGCACGCCGCCGGCCTTGGACGCCGTCGAACCTTCACCGAGCGCTGACTTCACCGGGAGTGGCCATCCATGACGACTGTTTCGATCGATTCGATCCGCACGGGCAAATCAACTCCGCAGCCGGACAGTGCGCTGTCCTTCGAGCGCACCGTTGACCGCCGACTGGTACACCGCGACTCTCTCGGCGAGGTCTTCGTGACCGACCTTCAGCCGGCTGTCGCACCCGGGGGTTACATCGCCGCCGCGCAGCTCCCGCGTTCGCACGCCTACTACGGCGACCACCTGCTGCGCCCGAACACGTACGACCCGATCCTGCTGCTCGAGGCCGCCCGCCAGGCCGCGCTGGCCGGAGCGCACGAGTTCTTCGGGGTGCCGCAGGACCACAAATTCATCCTCACGCACCTGCGGATCCACCTCGCGCACCCGGAGCTCACCACGGTGGGCGACTCCGTCTTCGCCGTCCGGATGGACATACAGACCGGGAACGTCAAGCTCCGGGACGGGCGCGCGACAGGCCTTGACTACGAGATCAGGCTGTCCGTGGACGGGGTCATGATCGGACAGGCTTCCGTGGGCCTCCGGTTCAAGAGCCCCGAGAGCTACCTCAGACTCCGTACGAGCAACCGGAACGGTCGCGCCCTGCCGTCCTCGGCCTCCCCCCTGTCCCAGATTACGGGGTCCCTCGTCGCCCCTTCCCTTGTCGGACGGGCCGCCCCTGAGAACGTCGTCCTGCTCGACGCGGACACGTCGGGGGACGTCGCGACGGCCTCGCTGCACCTCCCCAGCGGGCACCCGAGCATGTTCGACCACCCGCAGGACCACATCCCGGGCATGGTGCTCGCGGAAGCGGCGCGACAGCTCGCCCTGTTCGCTGCTCTGGACTTGTGTGGGATCTCCGCCGCAAGGACGCTCATGACGGACCTGAGCGTCGTCTTCACCCGCTTCGGCGAGCTCGACGAGAAGACCACGATGAGTGCCTTCATCGAGAGCCGGCGCGGCGAGCCCGAGATCTACTACACGCAGGGCGGCCCGTTGCAGTCCGATGCCCTCGCCTCGCGTGATCTCGCGGAACAGCTCGTCGTGAACCTGACCGCGCTGCAGGGGGGAGAGCCGATCAGCAAGTTCAGCCTCTCGCTCGGCCGCCTGCAGGGCCGTTGACCACCGCCAGCCCCCTACCTGACAGGAGCAAGGGCGTCATGACGCTGCGCACTGCCGCGTTTTTCGATGTGGACGAGACCCTCATCAGGGTCAAGAGCATGTTCCGGTTCCTGGAGTTCTACCTCAGGATGCGGGGCGAGCCGGACAGCACGTACCAGCGCCTGAACGGGGAGCTGCAGTCGGCTGCCAAGCTCGGGGTCCCCCGCGAGTCCATCAACCGCGCCTACTACAAGTTCTATGCCGGCGAGAATGTGCGCCAGGTGACCACTGCGGGCCTGTTGTGGTTCGAGCACGAGTTGGAGGAAGGCCTCTTCCTCCCCGAGACGGTCGCCGAACTACACAGACACCAGGAAGCGAATGAGCGCGTCCTGCTCATCTCCGGGTCGTTCTTCGCGTGCCTGGACCCCATCAGCACCTGGCTTGGCGCGGACCGGGCGTACGGCACGCGCCCGCTGATCCACCGCGGACAGTTCACTGGCGAGGTCCTGACCCCGATGATCGGCGCCACCAAGGGCCGCGTCGTACGGGCCGCCGCCTCGGTACTGGAGATCGACCTCGCCTCTTCGACGGCGTACGGCGACCACATCAGCGATCTGTCGATGCTGCGCGCCGTGGGGCATCCAGTGGTGGTCGGCGACGACGAAGTCCTTGCCGGCCACGCCGATCGCTCGGGATGGCGCCGACTCGCCCCTGCCGTTGTCCGCTAGCCCGCCCGCTGTGACGTCCCGCCTACGGGCGGGCACGTCACGGATTGAGGAGTAACCGTGAGTTCCATCGGAATCGTGAGCACCGGCTCCTACGTCCCGACCACCGTGGTGACCAACGAGGAGATCGGCGGCACCGCCGGAGTGACTCCGGAATGGATCGTCCGCAAGACCGGCATCCACGAGCGCAGACGAGCCGCCGACCACGAGGCGACTTCCGACCTCGCGGCCCACGCCGCGCGCAACGCGTTGGCCCAGGCGGGCCTGCGCCCCGAGCAGCTGTCGTTCATCGTCCTCGCCACGTCGACGCCCGATCACCCTCAGCCCGCGACGGCCAGCATCGTCCAAGGTCTTATCGGCGCCACGAACGCGTCCGCGTTTGACGTCAACGCCGTGTGCAGCGGATTCGTCTATGCGCTCACCGTGGCCGAGCGGATGCTCAGCGGACAGCCGGAAGGCGAATACGGCCTGGTCATCGGCGTGGACATCTACTCCCGCATCCTCGACTACACCGACCGCAAGACCTGCATCCTCTTCGGGGACGGCGCAGGGGCAGTGGTCCTCGGCCCTGTGGACAAGGGGCTTGGAGTGCTCGAGACAGGCCTGATCACCCGGGGAGACCAGCACCGGCTGATCAGCGTGCCCGCGGGAGGCAGCCGGATACCCGCCACCGCCAAAACGGTGGAGGCAGGCCAGCACTTCTTCCGCATGGACGGCCGAGGCGTACGCGGCTTCGTGCACGAAAACCTGCCGACAGCGCTCCACCAGCTGCTTGCCAAGGCCGGCATATCCACGAGCGAAGTCGACCACTTCATCCCCCACCAGGCGAATGGCGTCATGCTCACCGAGGTCTGGCCCGATCTCGACCTGAACAACGCCGACCTCCATCTCGCCCTGAAGCGATACGGAAACACCGGCTCCGGATCGGTACCGATCACCCTCGACCTGGTACACCGCCAGGGCCTGATCGGCGAAGGCGACGTGGTGCTCCTGTCCGGCTTCGGCGGGGGCATGAGTGTCGGATCAGTCCTTCTTCGCTGGGCGCCAACCGCTCACTCCCGCGCCGCCCTTCAGCGAGAGCCTCTGCTCCTCACGGGCTGATCCGGCTCCCACCTCGCCTACACCCTCTGGAGAACCCGTGGAACACGAGAGACAAGCCCCTGGGAACCAACCCGCTGCCCGGCCCCGGCACACCCCCCTTGACGGACTTCACTTCGCCGGCGAGCCCTCCGCGGCCTGGGCTGTGGTCGCATGGGAGAGCGTCTTCGCGGACGTCGCACGTGCCTCGCTGCTACGAGACCACGCCCGGTGGGGCCTCGAAGCCCCGATCAACGACCAACAGGAGACGAGCCCTGTGGGAACTCCCCCGGACTCCGCGGGCTAGCCAGGTGGCGGCGGTAGGTCCCGTGCCACCACCCGCACGACGCCGAGTTGGCCGGTCCCTCAGGTACCTGTCGGGGCCGGCCTTCTCCACCTGTCAGCGGATGGCGTCCAGGTCGCGCGGTGCGCGCTGTTCCCGCGCCGACTGTGCCAGGCGGCGAACCGTACGTGTCGGCGAGCTGCTGCACGAGAACGGAACGCCCGAGCCAGCGAGCCACACCATCACAACTGGTTCAAACCCCAGAGAACTGGCGCCGTGCACCACGCTTCGCGACCCCTGCCCACAATCTGCGCCAGACCCAGCTGTCACTGGCAAAGCCAGCCGGCCTTTGGCCGGCCGGTAGCCGCTTCTGAAGCAGTCGAAGAGCTGACATAGACGATTCGACCAGGAGCGAGATTGCGCCGCCACGCGGGCGGGGCCGGTCATTCCGCGGAGCCTTGCCGTTTTCTACAAGCACTCTGGCGCACCTTGACGCATGATCACGCCGCCACCTCTCGTGGAGATCAAGATGCCTGTGATCAGGGGGAGTCGAGCCATGCCCGAGAACGTCCGCACCACCAGACCCCGCAGTACGATCTGGCGCCGCACGCTGGCGGCCGGCGTCGTCCTCGCCGCCACCGGTTCCATCCTCGCCGCGAGCCCCCAGCGCGCCGAGGCGGCGCTGCCGACCCAGTCGATAGCCGACCCCGTCCACTACTGGAACGACGTCCTCCAGGGTGTCTTCAGGCAGGTCGAGGGTGGCCCGGTCCCGATGGCGCGCGCGGCCGCGATGATGAACGGCGCGATCTGGGACGCGGAGAGCTCGTACCAGGCCAAGTGGAAGGGCCAGATGACCTCCGCGGCCTACATCCACGCGGCGGCCTACGCGGGCTGGGTCGAGGGGCCGGACGAGGAGGAACGCGTCATCGGCCGCACCGCGTACAACATCCTGCTCAATCTCTACGGCGTGAACCGGCCCAACAAGAACGCCCCCGACTTCACGGCCTACCTCGACAAGCGCTTCAAGGAGCGCTTCGGGACCGACCCGACCAGTGGCGATCTTCTGGACATCACCGTCGTCAGCGGGATGGTCAACCAGATGATGAACGCCCGCGCAGGCGACGGCTCGGAGAACACGCAGGGCTACACCAGCGAGAACACGAGGTCGGGGGCCTGGCGGCCCACAGGCAACTATCCCGACATGCCGGACCCCAAGTGCGCCTCGGACGGCAATGCCGTCAACCCGGTCTGGGGGCAGGTCAAGCCGTTCTCCCTGAGCTCGGGCTCGCAGTTCCGGCCCACCACGCTCGCGCAGTACGGCACGTACGAGAACCTCGTGGCGAGCCCCGAGTACAAGGCGCAGGTCGCAGCCGTACGGAACGCCGGCGCGGCCGCCCCCACCGCCGCCACGCCGGTGATCAACCGGACCGCGGACCAGTTCAACGCGGCCTGGTTCTGGGCCAACGACAACGACGGGACGTACAAGCCGCCGGGCCACATGCTCCAGGCCACCCGTGAGGTCTCCAAGGCCCGGGGCCTGAGCACGTACGCCAACGCCAAGCTCTTCGCGCTCGTCTCGATCGCCCTCGCCGACACGGGCATAGCCGTGCGCGACGCGAAGTTCTCCACCCCGATCGACCTGTGGCGGCCCGTCTCCGCGATCCGCGAGGGTGGCCTCGACCCGCAGTGGAAGCCCCTCCTGAAGAACAAGGACGGGGTCAACGTCAACCCGTGCTTCCCTGCCTACGTCTCCGGCCACGCCTCCTTCGGCGCTGCCTGGGCGGGCATCATGAAGCGCTACTTCAACACCGACACCATCGCCTTCGACCTCACCACCGACGAGCCGAACGCTCCGGTCAAGACCCGCCACTTCACCAGCTTCAGCGCCGCCGCCAAGGAGGACGCCGACAGCCGCATCTGGCTCGGCGTCCACTACCCGTGGGACGCCATCGACGGTCTGATCCTCGGCGACCAGGTCGCCGCCCAGGTCTTCAGCACCAAGCTCCGCACCCTGTGACCTGAACGGCGGGCGGGGGCTCTGTACCCCCGCCCCGCCGCATGGGAGCCTGGGGCCACCGCCCCTCCCTCCCCGCCAGGAGAAACCCCTATGACCCGCCGTTCCCGGACCGGGCCCGTCTCGCCGCTCTTCGCCTTCGGCACGGTGCTCACCGCCGCCGGCGGGCTGCTGTACATGCACCCGGGACCCGGCCCGATGGCCATGGCCCTCGGGGCGCTCGCCTTGGCGGTTGCGGCAGCGGTGTGGGCCTCCTCCAGGCAGCGATGACCACAAGGTCCGGGGCCCAGCCGCAAGGCTTTCGTCACCGGGCCGGAGCTGGTGAGGCTGCGATCCGGTCGCGTTGAATTCAGGCGACGGACCAACGACGAGAGGCATCCGCGGTGACGGAGACGAAACGACGCGGCCGGCTGTGGGCCGCGGTGACGGTCGCGGCGACGCTGGTGCTGGGCGTAGGCCTGTACTGGTTCCAGCCGTGGAAGCTGTGGCAGGACGCGACCGTTCACGAGTCCCTCCCGGCGGCCTCCCCGTCCACAGCCGCACCCGGGCCAACCCGCTCACCCACGACCCCGGCGACGGCGACGGCCCCGAGCGCTCCGGCCGGCCCGCAGACCTTGGCCCAGGGCACCCTGATCAGCCACGAGCACACCACCACCGGCACCGCGAAGATCATCCGGCTCCCCGACGGCTCCCGCACCCTGCGCCTGGAGAACCTCGACACCAGCAACGGCCCGGACCTGCGGGTCTGGCTCACCGACGCCCCGGTGAAGGAGGGCGAGGCGGGCTGGTCCGTCTTCGACGACGGCAAGTACGTCAGCCTGGGCAAACTCAAGGGCAACAAGGGCGACCAGAACTACGAAATCCCCACCGACGTGAACCTGGCCGACTACGGCAGCGTCACCATCTGGTGCGACCGCTTCGACGTCTCCTTCGGCGCGGCTGCCCTGGCGACCGTGTAACCCAGCGCCGCCCGGATACCGCCCCCCGCTTCCGCAGTTCGGCATCCGGGCCGCGCTGGCCATCCCCCGTGCCCTGATTCTCTCCGCGCGGTGCGCCGATGCGCATTGCCGGTGACCGGCAATCTTTACGCCGCCCTGATGCCGGTCGCGAGGAGCCGTCCGGATACATGTCACCCTTGTCCCCGCGTCAAGGGCGCGTCACGGACGCGTCAGGATCGGGGGAAGACCGTGGTGGAATCACAGACACCGGAGAACCATCTCGCGGGGTATGCCGAGACGCTCTTGCATGCCTGCGCCACGGGCCGCCGGCTGACCCGCGCCGAGCTGGAGTCACGCCGCGCGGAAGGGGAGCGGGCGGCTGAGGCCGGACTCCCGCTCCGTGCCCTGATACGCGATCACCTTGCCGCAGCCCAGGCCGTGCGGCCCCTCCCGGAGCCGGGCCCGCTCCTGGCGGCCGTCGAGCAGGCCGTGGACGCCTTCGTCGGGGGCTACGAACGGGCCCAGCACCAGGCCGTCCGGCAGGAGGAGGCGGCCCGCAGAGAGTTCATCGACGACCTGCTCTACGGTGGCAGCGACTTGGGCCGGCTGGCCGAGCGGGCCGAGCGCTTCGGGCTGCGCCTGTCGCAGTCCCACGCGGTCGCGGTGGCCACCGGTCCCGAACCGTACGGCGACGGCTATCAGGTGGCGCGCGGCATCGAGTCGGCGGTCCTCGCCCGCTTCCCGGGCCGGCAGATCCTGCTGACCACCAAGGACGGCCGGCTGATCTGCGTGGCCCCCGGGGACCAGCCCGAGGTCCTGTCCTACTTCGCCAAGCGGGCCTACGCGGCCACGGACGGGGGCCGTGTCGCGATCGGCCGGCCACACCCGGGAGCGGGCGGGGTCGTCCACTCCTACGAGGAAGCCCTCAACGCGCTCGACCTCGCCCGCCGGATGGGCCTGGACGGGCCGGTGCTCCACGCCGTCGACCTGCTCGTCTTCCCGGTGCTGACCCGGGACCGGCAGGCCATGGCCGACCTGGTCGAGACCACCCTGGGCCCGCTCCGCAAGGCCCGGGGCGGCGCCCAGCCGCTGCTCGACACCCTCACCGCGTACTTCGACAGCGGCTGTGTGTCGACAGAGGCGGCCCGACGCCTCTCCCTCAGCGTGCGGGCGCTGACATACCGGCTGGACCGCATCCACACCCGGACCGGCGCCGATCCGGCCGACCCACTGAACCGCTACACGCTCCAGACCGCCGTGATCGGCGCCCGCCTGCTGGGCTGGCCGGACGGCGAGGCCTGACCTACACCAGGGCGAAGTAGCGCAGCCACAGGTAGAGGGCCGAGACGGCGATCGTGACGGCGGTGACGATAAGGCCGTATCTGGTGAACTGCCAGAAGGTGATGGGTTGCCGGTTGCGTTCGGCGATGCCGAGGACGACGACGTTGGCGGAGGCGCCGATGGCGGTGGCGTTGCCGCCGAGGTCGGCGCCCAGCGCGAGGGCCCACCACATGACGTGGTCGGGGTCGCCGCCCATGTTGGTGACGAGTTCGCTGGTGATGGGTGCCATGGTGGCGACGTAGGGGATGTTGTCGACGATCCCGGACAGGACGGCGGAGCCTCCGAGCAGGAGCATGGAGCCACCGAGTTCGTTCCCGCCGATGACGTCCGCGAGGGAGCCGGCCAGGTCGCCGATCACGCCGGTCTCGATGAGGGCTCCGACCATGACGAACAGACCCGCGAAGAAGGCAAGCGTGGGCCACTCCACCTCGCCCAGCACCTCACCGGTCTCCACCTTGGAGACCGCGACGAGCAGGCCGGCGCCGAGGAGCGCGACGACGCTGGGCTCGTAGTGCAGCACGGGGTGCAGGACGAACCCGGCGACGACCAGGGCGAGGACACCCAAGCCCTGGACGAGCAGTCGTGGTTCGGTGATCGCCTCGCGCTCGCGCAGCTCCAACAGCTCTGCGGCACGCTTCTCGTCGTAGACGAAGTACTTGGCGAACATCACCCGGCACAGCAGCACCAGCACTACGGTCAGGACCGCGGCCAGCGGGGCCAGGTGGACCAGGAAGTCGTTGAAGGTGAGTCCGGCCCGGCTGGCGATGATGATGTTGGGCGGGTCGCCGACCAGGGTGGCGGTGCCGCCGATGTTCGAGGCGAACACCTCGGCGAGCAGGAACGGCATCGCTGGCAGCTTCAGCCGGTCGCACACCAGCAGGGTGACCGGGGCGACCAGCAGCACGGTGGTGACGTTGTCCAGGAGCGCCGAGGCCACCGCGGTGATGACGACCAACATGGTCATCACGCGGAATGGGCGGGCCTTGGCCTTCTTCACGGACCAGATGGCCAGGTACTCGAAGAGCCCGGTCCGCTTCAGGACGCCGACGATCATCATCATGCCGAGCAGCAGGAAGATGACGTTCCAGTCGATGCCGGTCTTGTCCGAGTGGAAGGCGGCGATGTCGTCGGTGGCTCCGATGGCCAGCATCAGCGCGGCGCCGCCCAGGGCGGCTGCGACGCGGTGGACCCACTCGGTGATGATCAGGACGTAGACGCCGGCGAAGACGGCGATCGCGGCCCAGCTCTGCCAGCCGCTCACGCCTGACCGCCCACTGCGAGAAGGTGCCGCATCAGCCCGGCCGCCGAGACCACCCCGAGCAACCTGCCCGTGTCGCCGTCGCGTTCGACGACCGCGACCAGCGGGACGTGGGTGCGGGCCATGGCGGCCGCGATCTGCATCGTCCCTGCCTCCGGACTGACGTAGGGCGGCTTGAACGTACGGGCGGGCAGCCACTGGGCGACGGTCTTGCCCGCGAGGGCCTCGGTCATCGCTTCGGCGTGCCGCTCGTCGATGACCGCGGCGAGCAGCGGGTCCTCCATCACGTACTCGGGGACGAGCTGGCGGACCAGCTGGGAGCCGGGGACGGCCGCGTACGGAGTGCCGTCTGTGTCCAGGACCAGCAGCGCGGGCAGATTTTGTTCGGCCAGCAGACGGATGGCGTCCACAGCCGGGGCGTCGGTCGTCACGTGCGGGTAGGGCTCGGCGAGTTCACGGGCGGGCATGGCGCTTCTCCTGGTCGGGTGCACTGCTTGGGGCGGGAAGAGTGGACGGCGTCGGTGCGGGCTCCTCGCTCGGGATGCCGGCGAGGTCGTCGACGCGGAAGAGGCGGGCGATGGGGACGTCGGTGCTGCTGTGGGCGATGATCGAGAAGGCGATGCAGACGGCGATCAGCGTGTACGCCGCCTCACCCTGGGGAATCCCGGCCTGGAGCACGAGCAGCCCGTAGACGACGGACGCGAAGCCCTTGGGACCGAACCAGGCGGCCACCAGCTTCTCCCGCCGCTCGATCCGCGCCCCCAGCAGCGACACCCACAGGGAGGCGGGGCGGATCAGCACGATCGCCAGCACGACCGCCAGGTACCCGCCCACTGACAGGTCCCCGAACAGCTGCGGGGTCAGCAGGGCGCCGAAGACGAGGAGGGCTGCGAACTTGGCCAGCTCCGCGAGCATCTCGCCTAGCGGTTCGAAGTGGGTCTTCGCCTCGGGCGAGATGGAGGCGAGGACGGCGCCTGCGGAGAACGCGGCGAGGTAGGGGTTGGCGTGGGTGAGGTGGCACAGCCCGTACAGGATGATCCCGGTCGCCAGCGGCAGCAGCGGCTGGAGCTTCGGCTCCGCGCCCAGCAATCTCAGCCGCACCAGTCCCGCGACTGTCAGAGGCAGCACGATCCCGAAGACCAGCCCCAGCCCGAGCTCCAGAGCGATCGAGCCGATGGAAGCCTGCGCGTGTCCGGAGGTGGGTCCGGCGGCGGCGATCAGGATCAGTACGACCGGGAGGGCGAGGCCGTCGTTGATGCCGCTCTCCACGTTCAGCAGCTGCCGCAGCTTCGCGGGCACTTCCCGCCGTCCCACGATGGCGGCGGCGAACACGGGGTCGGTGGGCGCGAGGACCGCGCCGACCAGGAAGGAGGTCGTCCAGTCCAGGCCGACGAGGTAGTGGGTGATCAGCGCCATGCCGGCCATCGCGAGGGGCATGCCCAGCCCGAGCGCGCGGGCCGGGTTCTTCCAGTTCTGCCGCAGTTTCGGGAGGGAGACATGCATGCCGTCGGTGAAGAGCACGGCGAAGAGGGCCAGATCGGCGGTGACGGAGACGATCTCGCTGTCGGCCGTGATGTGGATCAGCCCGAGGAACCCGTCACTGACCAGGGCCCCTCCGAGCAGGAAGAGGAGGGAGGTGGAAAGGACGGTGCGGGCGGCGAGCCCGGAGAGCAGTACGGCGACCAGCAAGGCCACACCGAAGACAGCGACGAGCACCATGGCAGAAGTCCCCGTTCCGCGAAGAGAGTTATCCCCTGTTCGCCGACCAGGCTTCCCGGCACACCACCGGCTACTTTATACATTTCTTACGCGTCTTTGACGGATCTCTGACGGCAGTCCCACAAGCCGGAATCTTGCCGGACTCCGGCATGAACTCGTCAGATGGGCGGCGTCTATGGTGGGCGTTCGCACCAGAGAGGTACCAGTGAACGGAAACCCGGCGTATCACGCCATCGCCCTCGCGGCGGCCACCCTGCTCGCCCTTCCCGTCCCCGTGGCGATCCTCGCCGGCTGGACGCCGCCCAAGTGGCCGACGCGGGCCGCTGCCGTGTCATGCGCCTGGGCCCTGCTCTGCATCTACGCCCTCGCGCCCTTGAACGCCATCCCCAGGATCCTGGACGCACCCGACCCGGCCGTGATGGCCTGCACCGCGGCCGGCATGGTGTTCAGCGCGGCAGCGGTTGCCTGCCTCCTGCGGGCCGTATGGGTCTCCCGGCGCCCGACGCCCATGGGCGGCTGAGCGCGATGCCCGCAGTCAGAGCCACCACCTGGGTACGACACCAGGTCACCGAGTTCCGCATCGCGTGCGTCCTGTCCATAGTCGGTGCTCTCACCACGCTGGTGGGGGTCGCCCTGTATGCCATTCCCGGCGCCGGATTCCCACCGGTTGCCATCGGCCTCTCCTGCCTCACCACCGGCATGGTCATGCTGGGCTCAGGAGTCAAAGACCGCTGACCGCACAGCCAGCCGTGGAGACGGTCCCGGACACGGCCCGCGGTCCGCCTACCAGGCAGGGATACACGAAGTACGAGTACTACAAGTGGGATGGCGCGGACTGGTATGTCTGCGCTCTGGTCGGGGAATGGCAGTACAGCGCCTCTGCGTCGGGCCAGTACACGCAGTCATGGAACTTCAGCGGCGCCCCGCCTTGCGGGGGTGGCTACTACGGCACGACTGGCTACACGTCCGTCCAGTACGGCGGGGACTGGTACGGCTGGAATGTTGGCATCTGGTCGGGCTTCCACTACATCGAACCGTAGGAGGCACGCTTGAACAGGGCACGTTTCGTATCGGTGCTGGCAGGTGCTGGCATCCTCGTCGCCGGAGGCGTCATGACCGCCACAGCCTCCGACAGGCCGCCCGCCCCTCCACGACCTCCGTGGGTAAAGGCCGACGGCACGGTGGACACGACAAAGCTGCCTGACCGGATGCCCGTCATGGGCCCGGACGGCAAGCCGGCGAAGGACGCCAGCGGCAGCCAGATCACCGTGGACGTACGGCCGCCTGGGCAGCCGACTGGGCAGCAGAACCAGAGCGACCCTCCGGGTAGCAGCAGGAGAGTCGAGAAGGGCGACAACGGAGCGGTCAACGAAATCTTCGAGGTCAAACCCTCCGCTCCGCCCGCCGGCTAACCCGTCAGAAGGGCCCCGAGCGAGCGATCCTTCGGGGCCCGACCCGTAGGAAGGGGCGCGGCATGTCCGCGTTGGTGTCACTAGTCGCGGGCCTTTGGTACGCGGCCATCGCTGTCATCGTGTTCAACGACAACCCGTCAGCAATTCTCTTCGCCGCCGCATTCGGCGCCGCAGGCTTTGTGTTGGCCTCGGCTGGGGTCCGGATGCTGACCGGTCACCCGGATCAAGCTCTCCTTGCCCGGCGCGGCGCGTGGCTCGCGCTTCTGACAATCGCGATTCCGCTGGCCGTCTGGGCGATCAGCGTCACGTCCTCTGACGCTCCTGCTGAGTACGCACAACTTGCGTTCTCGCGTGGGATCTTCGGGTACGCGGCTCTGGCGGTGACACCAGGAGTCCTGACCCTGCTGTTGGTCCGCATCCGCGTCCGAAGCTAGGACCACACCATCACGACGAACGTCGCGCGGAACCAGGCGCGACGACGATGGGACCGACTTGGTCTGCGCCTGGCCCGGCTCTCCCCCATCCACCGACCGCCCGGGGTCACACGCATACGGGGCGCGCCAAGTTCGGGCTCGGCGCTCATCTCGTCTAAGCGCTTCGACGGCACGTGGACGGCAAGCCGCTGACCGGGGCGTTCCCGAACTCCTTGACTCCTGAGGATTCCCAGCCCGGGAGGCGCGCTGCTGTGCGCGGGTTTGGACGGATGCGCCGTGGCGCGTGGTGGCGATTGCCCGTGCCACTAGGCGCCGGTGTGCGTACCTGCCCGAATGGGTGACAGAGCGGGACGCTGCTTGCCAGGTGGTCAGGTCTCGTGCGCGTAACAGCTTCGGGGGCGTGCTCCTACATCTGGCCTTCGCTTCAAGCAGAGGATCCGAGCATGCCCACCCTTGAAATCCCTGATGGCTTCGCCCGAGAGCAGTGGACTGCCTATGTCCACCGCGCCCGGCGTGCCGTGCGGTCCAAGAGCGCCAGCAACTTCGAGATCGGCGACATCCTGAACGAGATGCTGGAGGGACGTCCGCGTGGCGACGGCGAGATCACCCGCATCAGGTCCCTCTTCTCCCGACAGATCCGGGTGAAGGAGACGACACTCGCCAAGTATCTCTACGTCACGAGGGCCTGGCCGCCGGACACGAGGCGCGACGACGTGCCGTGGACGGTTCACGAAATTCTCGCCGGGCAGTCGAACCGGTTCCAGTTGATCAGGGAAGAGCCGTCGGACGACCTGGACCCTCACCATCGCGGCGCCTGGCACTACGACGCCGCCAAGCGTGCGCGCCACTCACTGCCCCACGTGCCGGCCACTCCTACCGAACGCATCGACACAGCCAAGCGCCTCCTACGTGACACAAAGGAGGCAGCGGAGGCAGTCACGCAGCTGGCCGATCGCACGGAGGTCCTGAAAGCTGCCGTCGAAGACCCGGCCTTCCGACGCGCGGTACGTGACGCTCATCGCGACCGCGCCCGTCGGATGGAACGAGAGGCGGAAGCACAGTGGGGAGTACCAGGGCCGGTACGTCCCAGCCCTGAACCCGAGCCCGCCCTCAGCGAGACCGGTCCGACGGTCAGCTACCGCGAGACGGCGTCCTCCGTCCTCAGGATCCTGGGCCAGTGCACCAGCTTCTGCGTGTCCATGCAGAACGCCGTCGTGTTAGCCCAGGAAGAGTTGCTGACGACCGAGGAAGAGGAAGCCGTCCTCGACAGCATCAAGAAGGTTCGCGCGGTCTGCGACTGGTGCGAGCACGTCGTCACCACCGGCCAGACCGACATGGATGACGAACTCGCCCGACTCCTCGGCGGCGGGAAAGGGGAACAGCCGTGAACTCCCGACGCAGGTCGCCTTCCGACCTCGGCCTCGAACTGTGGGACCTCGTCAAGGATGCCGGCGAGGACGGTATGCCGCGGGAAACCGCACTCGACCACATGACCCCCAGCCAGTTCGAAGTCGCCAAGGTCTGGGACCGGGACAACATGTGCGAGAAGGAGCATGAGTGCTTCCTCTACG
Organism: Streptomyces sp. NBC_00335; assembly: GCF_036127095.1. GTDB lineage: Bacteria > Actinomycetota > Actinomycetes > Streptomycetales > Streptomycetaceae > Streptomyces. The sequence continues at coordinate 4,912,600 of NZ_CP108006.1, read as the reverse complement.
TACTCGGCCAGTACCTCATCTCCCGCGACCCCCAGATGTCCGTCCTCGCCCTCAACCGCGAGATCGAACTCCTCTACCGCCGCGCCGTCCGCCTGCATCGAAGTGCAATAGCCCCCCTCGGGGAGGGGGGCCGATTGAGCCCTCAGCTCCGCGTGGCTCACACCGCGCTGGCAGGGATGATCGAGGCAGCAGCGCCACTGCGGCATGCCGGATTCTCGGCTGCTGTCGTGGTGCGAAGCGGGGGCGGTCCCTGATCTGTCGTCGGGTGACGGATGCGAGAGCGCAGGTCAGAACCCCCGCATGCGTGAGCGATGCGTGAGCGGATGGGTCGGCATTAGGTGTCATACGCCGGATTGGGCACCGTGCCGCGCTGCGCTGACCAGGAGGTTCAGCACCACGCGGCACGGGCCGGAACTGCCCGGCACGGATTCGATCCCACTCCTAAAGCGGGTGTCGCAGGTTCGAATCCTGCCGAGGGCACAAGGGAAAACGGCCCGGAGCGATCACGCTCCGGGCCGTTTGACTGCACCGCCTGACGGCAACGGGGTCACGTACTCGGTCGCTGGCGCCTCAGCATCCGGTCCATGTGGCTGATCGCTTCCCGCTTCGTGTCGTCCACAACGTGCGTGTACACGTCCATGGTGATGCTGATCTGGCTGTGTCCGAGGATCTCCATGATGACCCTCGGCGCCACACCCGCAGCAGTCAGCAGCGTCGCGGTGCCGTGGCGGGCATCGTGCAGGCGAACGACCCGAAGGCCCGGCCACACTGATCCGCACAGTGCGCGAGGTCGAAGCGACCGACCCCCACGGGCAGCGCTGGCCCCGGTACAAGGCCGGAGATGACGCAGCGGTTGCCTTCTGCTCTTTCGCCTAGGGGCTGGCAAGCGCGCGCGCAACAGGAGTACCGGTGCGTCGTGCGTACGTGAGCCGCTCTCGCACCTCACGCAGATTTCGGGGGCGGTAGCCGGGTCCGCAGCCGCAGCATGCTTGCCGAAAGTCCAGGCCGGCATGCAGGAGGACGGAGACCACCCTCCAGGCGTCCCGGTCCCGCTGTGGCGGAGCCTCGAAGGCGTCACCGGCCAGGAGCATCTCCCGGCGGCACCTCGGGCAGCGGTACGTCCGCTGCTCGGAGTGCTTGAGGGAGATCCGGCAGGAGAGGCACACGTACGCGGAGCGGTGAGTCATCCCGCCACTATCCGTTGTTGTGATTCTGGGCCGCCATGGGCTTTCCTGTCGCGCTCGCAAGCCGGCTCTAATCCGTTGCTAAGAGCGTTCCCGGTGCTGCTGTTCCGGGTGTGCCCCCACAGCGAGCCCATGACGTTGCACCCGCTTCGCCGACGCCCGCGGACTGAAGGCCTACGCCGGTGCCTCGCCAGTCACCAGGGCATCCGGGAAGAAGTCCACCGCCGCCCAGAGGAACCTCTTCAACCGCCTACTCGGCCAGCTCTATCACTGCCTGCAACACGGCAAATCGTTCGACGAGCAAACCGCGTTCCCCGTCCAGGTGGCTGCCCTCTGACAGGTGATCTTGACTGGCGCCGGGTCGTCCCTGCTGGTGCCTCGGAAACTGCGATGCGTGTGGGCCGGGCGGCGACCGGCTTATGCCCCGTCGGTGAGGATCAGTTCGGCCATCGCGAGCAAGCCTCTGAAGACCCTGAGTCCCTCGCGGTACTCCGCCGAACGCGCCAGCAGCGCTACGGCCGCACGGAGCTCTGGTAGGCAGTCCCGGAGAACCTCGACGTGGCCCGGGCCGGGGACGCCATCGTTCTTGAGGTAGGTCATGACGCAGCCGGCCATATTGAGATCCAGGTACGCCAGATCGTGTCTGTGATCAAACGGCACGTCGGGGAACGGCCCGGGGTGGTGCGCGGCCCACAGGAGGGCCACCTCGCTGACGATCGCCCGGTGTCGGTCGGGCCCGGGAGGCGGGATGAGAGTGGTCACGAAGCGATCCTCCCGCACACGCGGACCCCACCCGCGGCCGGCTCTCCTTCGCCCTGGCCGGCATGAGGAGCAAACATGACCGCTCGGCTGAGGCCCTGGCCGCCATCCCCACGATCGTCAAGGAACGCGCGGCCGCCGAGCGGCAGACCAGCCCCCGGCCCTTGCTCGATGGCAATATCAGAACAACCAGGGGCTGAGGGCCTGTCGATCACGCCTGTCAGAGGACGGTGGCCGCTGCGGCTTGACGAGTTAGCGTGCTGAGGTGTCTCAGCCCTCGGGTCCCGCAGGATGTGGCGCCTACCTGACGGCAGCACTTGACGGCAACGTCGACGAACGACGGCAACCACCGGGGCACTTCAAGTGCATAGCCCTCACGCCCCCAGACAAGCACCATGACGCAAAGGATGAACTCCTAAAGCGGGTGTCGCAGGTTCGAATCCTGCCGAGGGCACAAGCGCAGAGGCCCCCAGCCGATCTTGGCTGGGGGCCTTTGGTGTCTGCTTCTGGCAGCAGTGGGTCAGAGCTGCTGGATCAGGCGGTGGAGGTTGGTGCTGGGGGCGTGCGGGGTGTTCGGGAGGTGGATGACCTCGACTCCCAGGGCGGCAAAGTCGCTTTTCCAGTGCTCGCTTCGGGGGGGTGTCGCGGCAGTCTTCGGCCTTGAAGAGGCGGTGGAAGCCGATCTGCTGCCAGGCGTCCAGGTTCGCCTGGTGTTCCGGGGTGTGGTCGGCGACGGCCTCGTCCACGCAGCTCATGGAGCGGACCACCTCGATGCGCTCGTGGAGGGGGATGGCCGGGGGGAAGCCCTGGTGGCGGGCGGCCTCGTCGGTCAGGACGCCGACCACCAGGTGGTCGCACTGGGCGCGGGCCTGCTTCAGGAGGTTGAGGTGGCCGATGTGGAAGAGGTCGAAGACGCCTGACGCGTAACCGATGATCTGAGACACGGGGGTCCTCCGAGCGGTGCAGTGGTTCCTGCTGGCGTGGTCAAGGCTGCCGCAGGCGGGAGGGGGGAACCAGGGCTTGCGGGTGTCTTGGACTCGACATGTCCTACACAGGACAGATCGGATACCCGGATACCCGGGTTCCCGGATACGGGGAGTCTGCAGGTTTGGGTCGGCCGGATATCGGCGTCGGGTTCCGTGCCGCCCGCCCTTCGGCCGGGCCGCCGGTCACGCTAGCCTGACGCCGTACGCAGGGCGTTTGAGCTGCGCCGATGTGCCAATGCATGGTCTTCCAGGGGGTGGGCGGCAATGTTCGGTCGGCTAGAACTCGATGACGTGACCGCATCGGTCTACCGAGGCAAATTGGCCAATCCCCGGGACGGTGTTCCGGAGCTGGCGGAGCGCCTGGCGCTGGCCCCGGACGACGTACGCCGCGCACTGGCCCGGCTCAGTGACATGGCGCTGCTGCGCGGTGGCGGGAGCGACCCGGGGCAGGGGCGCGCCGTCGATCCGCAGCTCGCGCTCCAGCTCCTCCACGCGCGCCAGCAGGCCGAACTCGCCGCCCAGCAGCAGCGGATGGAGGCCACGCGGGCCGCCGTCGTCGATCTGATGGCCGAGATCGCCGACTCCTCGTCCCAGGATTCCGCCAAGTCCGGGATCCGGTACCTGGAGGGCATCGACGCGATCCGGGACCAGATCGAGCTGCTGTCCGCGCAGACCCGTTCCGAAGTGCTGTCGTTCGCCCCCGACTCGCAGATGTCGCAGGCGAGCATCGAGGCGGCCCGGCCGCTGAACCTGCGCAACGTGGAGCGGGGCATCGTGATGCGGACCGTCTACCTCGACAGCGTCCGCCACGACAACCACGCCCGGGAGTACGTGACGTGGCTGGAGGGCATCGGAGCCCACGTCCGCACCAGCCCGGTCCTGCCCAACCGCCTCACCATCGTGGACCGCCGCAGCGCCCTGGTGGCCGTCGACGCGACGAACACCGCGGCCGCGGCGGCGCTGGTCACCAGCCCGGGGCTGATCTCCCTGCTGGTCACGCTGTTCGAGCACATCTGGCAGGCCGCCACCCCGCTGGGACCGACGGTGGCGCCCTGCGAGCCGGAGGTCCTCACCCGGCAGCAGGCAGCGGTACTGCGGCTCATGGCCGAGGGGCGGACGGACGAAGCCATCGCCCACAGCCTGGGCGTGTCCACGCGCACCGTGGGCCGGGTGATCACCGGGCTGCTCGCCCACCTGGGCGTGCGCAGCCGGTTCCAGGCCGGCATGCGCGCGGTCCAGTACGGATACCTGTCGCACGCCTCCCAGTGAGACGAGCGGCCTCGGATCTCCGGGGCGGTCAGGCCACCAGGTCGGCGTAGAGGATCACGTTGTTCGTGCGGTGGCCGTTCTTGATCTCGCCGCCGCAGGTCAGCAGGCGCAGCTCGGGGCGGTTGGTTTCCCCGTAGACCTTGTCGGTCGGGAAGTCCTTCTTGGCGACGTCCTCGATCTCGCGGATCGTGAACCTGGCCGTCTTCCCGTCCTCGCGCGGCACCTCGATCAGGTCGCCGAGCTTGATCTTCTTGACGTTCTTCATCACCGCGGGCCCGTACTTCGTGTCGAAGTGCGCGACGAGGACGGCCGCCCCCTTCTCGCCCGGGGTCACGCCCTGGGTCCACCAGCCCGGGTTGTCCGCGTCGGTGTCCGCGTCCGGCACGCCGAGCTCGCCCGTGGCCGGGTCCACCGAGAGGCCGACCATCTTCTTCGCGTCCACGCCCGCCGCGTCGATCTTCATCCCGGTCGGCTTCGATCCCGGGAGGGCGGGCGCGGCCTCGCCCGAGGGAGCGGGCGCCGCCGTACTGCCCACCTTGGGGTCCGGCGGCAGCACGGCAGCGCTGCCGGCCCCGCCGCCGGGACCGCACGCCGTGAGGGCTCCGCACGCGGTGAGGGTGGTGAGCGCCGCGACGGCGGCGGTACGGAAGGTGGCGCGCATGGGTGTTTCCCTCGGGTCCCTCGGGTCGGCGGCGGCATCGTCACCGCGGTGGCGACGACCACGACGTTACGAGGGTCATGTCCGGGTCGTCCGTCGGTGACGTAACAGCCGGCCGGACACCTCCCGGCGAACCCGTTAAGGCACGACGAAGGCCCTTCCGGCCGGAGCCGGAAGGGCCGCATCACGACATCACGACATCACGACGTCAACGCATCAAGACATCACACGACAGGGGACGGGCTCGGGCTCGGACTCGGCCCCGCCGTCAGCTGAGGCCTCTGCTGCGCTCGCCGATGCGGTCGCCCTGCGGGGTCCCGGCCCGCTTGAGTTCCGCCTTCGTGTGCGCTCCACCCTTGACCTTGCTCCGGACCGGTCCGGAGAAGCCGTGCGCGTGCTGCACGGTGCGGGGCAGGTCGGCCGCTTCCGCGGCCTTCGCGACAGCCGCCTGGAAGTCCTGCTTCTGCTCTTTGCTCATCCCGTCGTCACTCCCTAAAAAGACTCGGGGCACCCAATCGGACTACTGGGATCGTATGCATATAAAGGGCTCAACGCACCCGGACCGGACGTAAAGAATGGTTGATCAAGGACGCGGCGGAGCCGGGCGCTCCGGTGGCCCCAGCACCTCGTAGAGCAGCTCGTCCGGACACGGGGTGCCCCGCGGGAGCTGGTACTTCGCCGCGATCCGGTACTCCCCCGGCGCCGGTGCCAGCAGCTCCGTCCATTCGTCCCCTGTACCGTCCGAGGGCGCCTTGAACAGGCACCCCGCCGTGTTCGCGTAGACCTTGGGCACGGCGACCGAACCCTTCGGCGCGGCCTTCCCGGCGGCCTTCGAGGCCTCCGTCTCCTGCGGCGGCTCCACCGGCTTGCCCGCGCCGTCCACCAGGCCCAGCCACGGGGAGTGTGGGATGCGCACCATCACCCGGCCGGCCTGCTTCACCTCGATGACCAGCTGGTCGGCACTGGCCCGCAGCACCGTCGCGGGGCCGGCGACCAGGTTCGTCGGGTCCGTGACCTTGAAGAGCTGCCAGTTCGCGTCGCCCCACACCTGCTGGAGGTACGGGAGCCCCTCGCGCACCAGCTTCGCCTCGTCCCGCCCGCCCTCATCGGGTTTGTCGGCGGGCAGCACCACGTAGTGCACGGCCCAGCGCTCCAGCCACTCGCGGTAGCTGTCGGGCGTCAGGGTGTCGTCGTAGAAGACCGGGTTGCGCTCCAGGTCGGCCTGCCGGTTCCAGCCGCGCGCGAGGTTCACGTACGCGGGGAAGGCGGAGGACTCGCGGTGGCTGCTGGCCGGGACCACCTCGACGCGGCCCCGGTCGGCGCCCGCCTTCTGGAGCTGGTCCACCAGCGGTGCCAGCTCCCGGCTCCAGGAGGCGAGCGGGGTGGTGCGGACGATGTCGGTGACGCTGTTGACGGTGATCCAGGCGGTCACCCCGGTCAGCGCGAGCAGCAGCCCGTACCAGCGGCGCGTGCGCGGGGCCTCGTACGGGAGGGCCGCGAGCAGCACCACCGCGCCGAACAGCATCGCCAGCCGGGTCACGTTCGAGCCGACCTGGGAGTCGATGGCCCAGGTCAGCGCCACCCCGAGGGCGTAGATCGCGGACGCGGTCCGGACCGATTTCCAGCTCTTCGGTACGAGGAACAGCGCGGCCAGCGCGCAGGCGAAGGGCAGCGCCGCCGAGATCAGCTTCATCGGCTGCGTCCCCGAGAAGGGGAACAGCCAGGAGGACAGCCCGACCACCGCCGCCGGGGCCAGGCCCAGCGCGTACGCGCCCGGGCGCCGGCCGTTGAGGAACAGCGCGGCCGCGATCACCCCGAGGAACAGTCCGGCGACCGGGCTGGAGGCGGTGGCGATCGCCGCGAGCGGGGCCGCCACGGCAGCCTTCGCCCAGCGCCGCTCGGCCCATTTGCGGGGCCAGCAGAAGACGGCGGCGACGGCCCCGAGGGCGAACATCGCGCCGAGACCGAAGGTGACGCGGCCCGACACGGCGTTGCACAGCAGCCCGTACACCCCGGCCAGGGCCGGCCACAGGGGCTCGCGGACGGCGCCGCGGCAGCGGGTCAGGATCATCGCGAGCAGCCCGGCCGAGACCGTACCGGCGATCATCATCGTGGTGCGGACGCCGAGCACGTGCATCACATAGGGCGAGACCACGCTGTACGAGACCGGGTGCATGCCGCCGTACCAGGCGAGGTTGTACGCCGAGTCGGGATGGCGGCCCACGAACTCGGCCCAGGCGTCCTGCGCGGCGAGGTCGCCGCCGCTGTTGGCGACGGCGAAGAACCAGATCACGTGCAGCAGCCCGGCCAGCGCGGTGGCCACGGCCACGGGGTGGCGGCGGGCGCCGTCGAGGGCGCGGCGGACCGGCCCGGGGCCGGCCTGCGGGCTCGGCGCTGCGGGGGTTCCGGGGGCTCCGGGGGCTCGGGTCGGAGCCCCGTCCCGGACCGGGACCCGGCCGCCCTGCCCCTGCTCCTGCCGCTCAGCGGTGGTCACGCCGACGTACTCCCCACTCCGGTCACCTCGGGTGCGTCCCTCGGTTCGTAGACGCGGTCCGGCGCCTCCGGGTTGCCCCGGGGCGCCGGACCGGCTCCGCGCTCATGGCCGACGCCTCCGCCGGGCGTCTCCGTCGGGCGTCTGCGCCGACATCCCCGCCTGCGTCTCCGCCGGCGCGCGTCAGCCGACGCGCGTCAGCTTCTTGCCGATGCCGGGTGCGGTGAGGTCGCTCTGCAGCGCCACCGGCACCTTCACCTGGCTGGCGCCCTCGCCGATGGTCAGCATCCCGATCTCCGAGCCCGCCTTGGCGGTCTGCGGGAGCTTGCCGGCGCCGTCCACCAGCTTGATGGAGACGGTGAGGGTCGGCCAGCCGACCGCTTCCACGTCGGCGGTGGCCACGACCGGGACCTGAGTGCCGAGTCCGTCGTCCACGTAGCCGACGACCTCACCCTTCTTGACGACGGGCGCGGCCTTGAGCATCTTCTGCGTGGCGATCATGATGTCCTTGCTCGCCCCGATCGCGGTGCCGAGGATCGGCACGCCGTGCTGGCCGAGGACCGCTCCGACGATCAGCTGGTTGGTCTTGCCGACCTGCTTCTGGGCGGCGAAGAGCAGGTTGCCGCCGGCCTTCGTGGTGGAGCCGGTCTTGATGCCGAGCGAGCCGTTGAACGGAACCAGGTCGTTGTAGTTCCGCCACTTCTTGCCCGTGGGGTCGATCCAGTACGGCTTCATCGTGATCGCGATCAGCTCCGGCATCTCGACGATCTTGAGGCCGAGCTTGACCTGGTCCTCGGCGGTGCTGACCGTGGTCGCGTCCAGACCCGAGGGGTCCGTGTACGTGGTGTTGGTCATGCCGAGTTCCTTGGCGGTGTCGTTCATCTTCTTGACGAACGCCTCCTGCCCGCCGTCCCAGCGCGCGAGCAGGCGCGCGACGTTGTTGGCGGACGGGATCATGATCGCGTTGAGGGCGTCCTCCTGGGAGATCTTGTCGCCCTCCTTCAGGTTGTTGACCGTGGACTCGCCGTCGGTCTCCTTCTTGCCGTCCTCGACCGCCGTCCTGTCGACGGGGATCATCTGGCCCTTCTCCCCCTTCTTCATGGGGAAGTCCTTGAGGATGACGTAGGCGGTCATGGCCTTGGCGACACTGCCGATCGCCACGGGCTTCTGCTCGCCGAAGCTGCCGACGGGGCCGAGTCCGGCCGCGGCCATGTAGGCCTGGCCCTCCTTCGGCCACGGCAGGTTCGGGGCGCCGCCCGCGAAGCTGTACGAGGTCTTCGCGGTCACCTTCAGCGTCGGCGTGGGCAGCGGGCGCACGAGCTGGACGACGGCGAGGATCACCGCGAGGAGCACGAGGATCGGCGCGTAGATCTTGAACCGGCGCACGGCGGTGCGGGCCGCGCTCGGCGGCGGGGGCGGGTTGTTGGTGAGGTCCGCCAGCATGTCGAGCGGCGGCTTGGGCGGCAGCGGCTGCTGCGTGGTCCGCTCCGCGGACTCGTGCGTCACCGGGGTGCGCACCCCGGCGGGTACCGGGGTCCGCCCCGGTGCCTGCCCCGGAGCCGGAGCCGGAGCCGGAGCCTGCGCCTGGCCGGCCGCGGCCCTCGGAGCACCGGGGGCGGGGGGCGCGCCCGGGGTGGGCCGCGCGGGTACGTCGTCGCCCCGCAGCGGTACGAAGGTGCTCGCCCGCTCCCCGCCGGCGGCACGCGGGGGCACGGGCTGGGCGCCGCCGGTGCCCGGCCGGGCCGCGCCGGGGGTGGCCGCGCCCGGGTCGGCGGTGCCGGGCTTGATGGCCCGGAACACGGCCGTCCGCTCGCTGTCGACGGGCTCACCGTCGACCGGGGCGGCCGGAGCCGGGGGCTTGACCGCCCGGAACACGGCCGTCCGCTCACTGTCCTCCGCCTGCCCGCCCGGAGCGGACCCGCCGCCGGAGCCGGGCTTGACCGCCCGGAACACAGCGGTCCGCTCACTGTCGACGGGCTCGCCGGGGCGCGAGCCACCGGGCGTACGCGGGTCACCGGAGCCGGCCGGGGAACGCGGGGGCGTCTGGCTACCGGGGGACGTCTGGCGGCCCGAGGCCGCCTGGTTGCCCGGGGCCGACTGGTTGCCCGGGATCCCCGAGGGGGCCTGGCCGCCCGAGGCCGACTGGTTGCCCGGGGTGCCCGAGGGGGCCCGGGTGCCCGGGGCCGCCGGGGTGCCCGAAGCGGCTGGGGTGCCCGAAGCGGCCGGGGTGCCCGAAGCGGCCGGGGTGCCCGGGGCGCGCGGGGGCCTCTGGCTGCCCGGGGATGTCTGGTTGCCCGCGGTACCCGAGGAGGCCCGACTTGCCGGGGCCGCCGGGGCGCCGGGAGCAGCGGGAGTGCCCGGGGGCACCTGGCCACCGGGGGTCGCCTGGTCGCCCGGGGCGCTCTCAGAGGCCCTGGGGGCCGGAGCGACCGGGGTGGTCGAGGCTCCCGGGGAGGCCGGGGTACCGAGCGGCACCTGGCTGCCCGAGGTCGTCTGGTTGCCCGGGGTGGTCTCAGAGGCCCTGGGGGCCGGAGCCACCGGGGTGCCTGCGGCACCCGGAGCAGCCGAGGCCGCCGGAGAGGCCGGGTCGCTCGCGGAGCCCCGGGGGCCCTGAGAGGCCGGGGCCGCCGGAGAGGCCGAAGTTCCCGTAGAGGCCGGGTTGTCCGGGGACACCTGGTTGCCCGGCGCCGCCGAAGTGGCCGGGGTCGCGGAGCCCCGGAGGCCCGGAGAGGCCGAAGTTCCCGAAGAGGCCGGGTTGCCCGAGGTCGCCGAAGTGCCCGGAGCCGCCGAGGCGCCCGAGGAGGTCGGGATACCCGAGGAGGTCGGAGTGCCCGGAGCCGCCGGAGCATCCGAGGAGGTCGGGTTGCCCGAAGAGGCCGGGTTACCCGGCGCCGCCGGAGTGCCCGGGGCCGCCGGGGCGCCCGAAGAGGCCCGGGTGCCCGCGAAATCGGCCGCCGGGGCCTGGCCCGGGGCCGGAGCATCCGAGGAGGCCGGGTTACCCGAAGAGGCCGAGCTACCCGGCGCCGCCGGAGTGCCCGGGGCCGCCGGAGTGCCCGAAGGGGCCCGGGTGCCCGCGAAATCGGCCGCCGGGGCCTGGCCCGGGGCCGGAGCGTCCGGAGTCGGGGCGTTCGTCGTGCGGAACGCGGCCGTGCGGTCGCTGTCGGCCGGGGTCGAAGCGGAACCCGTCGGGCGGCCCGTGGTGGCCGGTGGCGGCGTGACCGTGCGGAACACCGCGGTGCGCTCGCTGTCCAGCGAGTCGGAGCCCGCCGCGGGCTCGCCCGAGGTGCCCCGCGGCCGGTCGGCGCCAGAAGCGGAACCCGTCGAGCGGCCCGTGGTGGCCGGTGGCGGCGTGACCGTGCGGAACACCGCGGTGCGCTCGCTGTCCAGCGAGTCGGAGCCCGCCGCGGGCTCGCCCGAGGTGCCCCGCGGCCGGTCGGCGCCAGAAGCGGAATCCGCGGGCAGGCCCGTACCGGCCGGAGGCGTCACCGTACGGAACGAGGCCGTACGGTCGCTCTCGGCCTGCCCGGCAGCGGCCTTGGGCTCGGCCGAAGCGGAACCGGCGGGAGCGGCCGAGGAGTCGGACCCGGAAGCAGAACGGGAAGCGGAACGGGAAGAAGGGTCGGAAGCGGAACCGGAAGGTGCGGGCCGGTCGGCGGCTGCCGGGGGTGTCGCGGCACGGGACCCGGCAGCGCTCCCGCTCTCGGCGGAAACCGCTGCGGCCCGACCGCCCGAGGCACCCGAGGCACCCGCACGGCCAGAAGCGGAATCTTCGGCCGGGGGCGTCACGGTGCGGAACACCGCCGTGCGCTCGCTCTCGACCGAGCCGGGGGCAGCGGACTCGCCGCCCTCGGAACCCGGAGCGGAATCCGGAGCCGAACCCGCCTCGGCGGCAGCCGCGTCCGCGGGCAGGGCCTTGAACACCTCGGTCTCCGCGCCCGGCGCGGCCGGCTCGTCGGACGGCTCGTCCCCGGAGGGCGAGGTCTCCGCCGTGGCCACCCACGCGGCCACCGCGTCGCGCAGCGGATCGCGCTCCGCGGACCCGTCCTGCGAGTCCCTCGGGCGCAGCAGCGACGCCCTCGGGTCACGCCCCTCGGACGACTCCGCCGTCCCCGACGTTCCTTCATCAACCGACTTGTCGGGGGACTCGCCCGCCACCAGTTCCTCCTCGATCGCCTTCACGTCCGGCTGTCCGAATGTCTAACAGTGTCCCGTCTAGGGGGCATCGCCCCCGTGCTAGACGAGAACGACATAGCTGACGGTTCCCCCACAAAGCGGCCAGGCGCTCTCGACAGATGAATGTGAGAGGCGTCACCCTGTCACTCATCCACGCGGGGAGGCATGGATGGGCAAGAGCCGCAGAACGATTCCGGAGGAGCTTTTGCTGCTCGCCTTGGACCCGGCCACGGGTACCACGGCGCAGCCGCAGTCGCTCGACCTCGGCCTGGCCGGGGCACAGCTAGTGGAGCTGGCTCTGGCAGGACGGATAGCCCCTGATGGGGATCGTATCGCCGTGGTGATGCCACGGCCGACAGGAGATCCGACTCTGGACTCCGCACTGGAACTGCTGCGCAGGCGCGGCAGCCCGGTTCGGGCGGTCCACTGGATCGGCGGACCCCGACTGGGGCTCCGTCAGATTTACCTCGCTCACCTGGAGCGTTGCGGCATGGTTCATGCCGTCGCGGGCCAGATGTGCGGGGTGCTGCCGACGACTCGCTACCAAGCGACCGACACAGCGATCAGCCGGGAGATCCGTGGCCGGCTGGACAGTGCGATCCGCACCGGCGTGCCGCCGGACCCGCGGACCGCGGCGCTTGCCGCACTGGCCCACGCGGTCGGACTCGGCAAGCACCTGTACCCCGGCAACGAGGGGCGGTCGTCCAGGTCCCGACTGCGGGACCTGATCCGGCACGACCCGATGGGCGGACTGGTGGCTCACGCCGTCATGGACGTCCAGAACGGCGTGGCCGCACAGCCGCGCCGCGACCGGGCACCGGCCCAGCCCGCCCGGGCAACGGCCGCAGCCGCTGCGCTGCAGCCGCGCCGGACCGGTGCGATGGCCCGCGTGGCCGCGCACTGATCCACCGGCAGGACACGTAGGGCGAGCAAGGCAAGCAAGGCAGGCAGGGCAAGCAGGGCAGCAGTAATCGCAACCGCCGACGCGCGGGGCGACGGGGCCGGTACGCCGGCTCCGTCGGCCCGCGCGTTTGCTTTTCCCGCCCGTTCCCCAGCGAGATCACGTGCTTCGGTGGCAGTCTGCTCACCAGCAGACACGCAGAGAGACAGCAAAGAGACAGCAACAGAAGAAGGCGGAGGTGCCGTTCACGTGGCGTCCAATGTCAATCCCACCGTCCGACGCCGCCGACTGGGCATGGAGTTGCGCAAACTGCGCGAGGACAAGGGCATGACGGCCGAGCAGGTCGCGGAACGCCTGCTCGTCTCCCAGTCGAAGATCAGCCGGCTGGAGAACGGCCGCCGTTCCATCAGCCAGCGCGACGTCCGCGATCTGTGCGACGTCTACGAGGTCGAGGACAGGCGGCTCGTCGACTCCCTCATGCAGATGGCCAAGGATTCCCGCCAGCAGGGCTGGTGGCACGCCTTCGGCGACATCCCGTACAGCGTCTACATCGGCCTGGAGACGGACGCCGCCAGCCTGCGCACCTACGAACCCCTGGTGATCCCGGGCCTGCTCCAGACCCCGGAGTACGCCCAGTCGCTCGTCCGCGGCGCATGGCCGGAGACGGCTCCCGTCGACGTGGAGAAGCGCGTCCAGGTCCGGATGCACCGCCAGAAGCGGCTGCACGAGACCGAGAACAGCAATCCCGAGATCGGACCGCTGCGCCTGTGGGCGGTCATCGACGAGGCCGCCCTGCGGCGGTACGTGGGCGATGCGCAGCTCATGATCAGGCAGCTGGAGTTCCTGATAGAGCAGTCGGAGAAGCCGCACGTGACGGTCCAGGTGATGCCCTTCTCGGTGGGAGCCCACCCGGGCGTCAACGGCCAGTACGCCATTTTGGAATTCCCGGACGCCTCGGACTCGACGGTGGTCTACATCGAAGGCGTGACGAGCGACCTTTACCTGGAGAAGGCCAACGACGTCCAGAAATACAGCGTGATGTACGAACATCTGCGCGCACAGGCCCACAATGTGGAGCAGACGAGGCAGTTCATCGCGCAGATCATCGAGGACTTCGCGGGCAAGGAAAAGTGAGGTCCTGCGAAAGGGCCCGTACGGTACACCGTCACTCCCCGGCCGCAGAAGGCCTGAATGGAATATGCCACTCGGTCGGGTGAACGCCCCCTTCGCACCAGGGGTGCTGCCGGTAGCGTCGATCACGTCAGCCGGATCAATGGCCGACATGAAACCGGAACCACTCGCTGAACCGGAGAGAAACATGGCTATTCGTCAAGGTGCAACGGAAAACTGGACCAAGTCCTCGTACTCCGCCAACGGCGCCTGCGTCGAGGTCAAGTCCCCCGTCATGGAGTCCATCGCGGTCCGCGACTCGAAGGTGCAGGACGGTCCGTCCCTCACCTTCGCGCCCGGCTCCTGGACCTCGTTCGTCGCCGACGTGACCGAGGGCCGCCTGGGGCGCCTCGCCTGAACGTCGAGGTGCCCCTCCCCGCCGGCCGTCACACGATCCGCGGCACCGGAGCCGGATCCAGATCCAGATCCGGATCCACCGCACGATTAGCGCCACCAGCACCACCTGCACCACTGACTGGAGCCCTCTCGACCGGCCCGCCGTCGCCTGCCGAGGGGGCTCGGCCATGTCCGGAGGCCCGGACGCCCGGCCTACCGCAGCTGATCGACGTACCGGTCCGTCCCCGGCACCGTGGGGATGAAGGGCGCCACCAGCTCCACCCGTCCCAGCCCCGACTCCGCGACCTCGGCGTCCAGCCCCTGGAACCGGTCCCAGCAGCTGCGCGGGTCGTCCTCCAGGAACCACAGCAGGGTCAGCCGGGTGTCGACGCCCTCCACCTGCTTCACGTACGTCATCCGGTCCCCGGGCAGCGGGGTCGGCCGGAAGACCGTGACCATCGCGGCCGGGGAACCGGCCAGCCGCTTCGGCAGGGCGCGCGAGCGCAGCCACTCCAGCAGCTCGGCCCGCTGCTCCGGGCCCTCCGCGTCGACGACCTGGACGACGAGCCCGCCGTAGGGGTGGTCGAGGGCGTGGAAGTCGCGGGGGCCGGCGGCGCCGTCCCGGTAGACGGTGGCCTCGTGGTCCTGGAACGCGGTGAAGACGTGGGTGCGGTCCTGGTAGACGCGGCCGTCGCGGTTGAGGCGCTTGTTGATGCCGACGGTCCACTTCATGTGCTCGTCGTAGCGGCCCGCGGTGACCCAGTACGTGGAGATGTAGCACCCGGCGGTCACGGGCTGGGCCACGGCCGACTTCTCCGGGTAGCGCAGCTCCTGGAGCTCGCGGGTGGCCACCCAGCGGCGGCCGGCGTACATCCAGGGCATGGCCATGGCGCCGGCGTAGTAGTGGTCGTCCTCGTACCAGCGGTTGTACGCGAACTCGTGGCCCGGGTGCGGCTCGACCATGGTGATCAGCGCGTGGCCGGGGTGGACTCCGTAGGGGCCGACCGAGGCGAGCTCGGCGTAGTCGTCGGCCCGGGTGTTCCGCTCGTCTGCTGTCATGGAACACGGTCTAGCTGATGTGACGTCAGATAGGGAGCCCCTGGCCGCAGTTCAGCATCCGATACATAGGTGCCATCTACACTTTCCCGCCGCTACGATGCGCGCACCCGCCTCCCGAAGGAGACCTCGTGCCCGCCTCAGCGCCCGCGTCCACCGCTCCGCCGCCCTTCGCCGCCCGGATCCGTACGACCGCCCCCTCCGCCGTGCGCGAGATCCTCGCCGTCACCGCGCAGCCCGGCATGATCTCCTTCGCCGGCGGCCTGCCCGCGCCCGAACTCTTCGACACCGAGGGCCTGCGGGCCGCGTACGACTCCGCCTTCGCGCGGTCCGCCCGGCGCGCCCTCCAGTACTCGACCACCGAGGGCGCCCCCGAACTGCGCACGGCGGTGGCCGCCCGGATCGACCGGCGCGGGCCGGCGACCACCGCGGACGACCTGCTGATCACCACCGGATCGCAGCAGGGGCTCGGCCTGATCACGACCGCGCTGATCGAGCCGGGCGACGCGGTGCTCGTCGAGGACCCCACCTACCTGGCGGCCCTCCAGGGGTTCCGGCTCGCCGGCGCCCGGGTGATCCCCGTGCCCTGCGACGACGAGGGCATCCTCCCGGACGCGCTGGCGGAGCTGATCGCCCGCGAACGCCCCAAGCTGCTCTACACGGTCCCCACCTTCCAGAACCCGACCGGCCGCACCCTCCCCGCCGCCCGCCGCGCGGAGATCGCGGCGCTCGCGGCCCGGCTCGGGCTGTGGCTGCTGGAGGACGACCCGTACGGAGACCTCCGCTACGAGGGCCGCGAACTGCCCTGGCTCGCCGCGCACCCGGGGGCCGAGGACCGCACCGCGCTCCTCGGCAGCTTCTCGAAGGTGATGGCCCCCGGCCTCCGGCTCGGCTGGCTGCGCGCCCCCGCCGCGCTGTTGCGCGGGGCGGTCCTCGCGAAGCAGGCGGCGGACCTGCACACCTCGACGGTGGACCAGCTGGCGGCGGCGGAGTACTTGCGGACGGTGGACCTGGACGCCCACGTGGCGCGGGTCCGCGACGCGTACCGGATCCGGCGCGACGCCCTCCTGTCGGGCCTGCCCGACGCCCTGCCCCCGGGCTCCACGTGGAACCGCCCGGAGGGCGGCATGTTCGTCTGGGCCCGCCTCCCCGAAGGCCACGACGCGACCCCCCTCCTCCGCGCGGCCACCTCGCGGGGCGTCGCCTTCGTCCCCGGAGCCCCTTTCTTCGCCGCGACCCCGGACCCCCGAACCCTGCGCCTGTCGTTCACGACGCACACGCCGGAGGAGATCGAGGAGGGCCTGCGCAGGCTGGCGGGAGCCTGAGCCTCGCCGGACGGGCCGTGGTCACCGGGCCGGCAGCCAGGCGTCGAGGGCGGTTGCCAGCTCGGCGTGCCCGGTGAAGACGTGTCCGCTCATGCCGAGGGCCCGCGCCGCGCGTACGTTCTCGTCGCGGTCGTCGACGAAGAGGAAGTCGGCGGGGTCGGCCTTCAGGGCGGCGACGCAGTGCCGGAAGGCCGCCGGGTCCGGTTTGGCCGCGCGGATCTTCCCGGAGAAGGCGACGTGGTCGAGCTGGTGCAGCCAGGGCTGGGCGGCGAGGAAGGCGTCCGCGTGATCGGCGGGGATGTTGGACAGCAGGGCGACCTCGGCGACCTCCCGCAGGGACTGCGCGTAGGCGACCATGCGCTCGTCGACGCGCGACCAGCTGTCGATGTCGGCGAGCCGCAGCTCCTCGACGGTGTCGGGGTGGTCGGGGCGTGCCAGCCGGCGCAGGACGGCCGTCCAGTACCGGGACGCGGAGAACTCTCCGGCGTCGTAGGGCCGGCGGCAGTCCCAGTAGGCGGCGGCGAAGGCGTCCGTGGGCGCGCCGCTCAGTGCGGCCATCGCGTCCATGGCGCCGGGGCGCTGGTGGCGTGCGATGACGCCGAAGAGGTCGAACAGCACGATGGGGCGGTCCGTGGACATGGCGGGGGTTCCTTCCGCAGGGGGTGAGCTGCTCATTCCGGAGCTCCTGGGGCGGTGCGAGCGGCGGGGGTGTGAGCCGAGGGGGTGTGCGGCGCGGGGGTGTGCGGCGCGGAGGGGGTCGGGCTCGGGCGGTTGCGGTCGGATCCGGTGCGCAGGACCCCGGCGGCCGCGGCGGTGGTCCCGCAGAGCAGGGTCAGCAGGACGAAGGCGTGGTTCAGGGCGACGAGGTGGGACAGCCAGCCGATGACGGCGGGGCCGGCGAGCATGCCGACGTAGCCGAGCCCCGCGACCCGGGAGACGTTGGCGCCGGCGGCGGCCGGGTCGGCGTGCCCGGCCGCACTGAACAGCTGTGGGACACAGCCCGACAGGCCCAGACCGAACAGTGCCCAGCCGGTGAACGCGGTCCACATCCACGGGCCGAGGGCCACGAGCGTGATGCCGACGGCGGCCGTGGCGGCGCCGTGGCGCAGGATCGCCACGGAGCCGAACCGGGAGACGAAGCGGTCGGCGAGCAGCCGGCCGGCGGTCATGGACGCCGCGAAGGTGCCGTACGCGAAGGCGGCCGTGGCGGCGGAAGCGCCGAGTACGTCCTTCAGGTGCAGGGCGCTCCAGTCGTTGGCGGCGCCCTCGCAGAGCATGACCATCAGCGCGAGGACGGCGAGGAGCCGGATGCGCCCGGCGGCGCTGTGGCGCGCTGCGGCCGGTGGCGCCCCGGCCCCCTCCGCCGGGCCGCTGTCGGCGGCGGAGGCGGCGGGGGCGGAGGCGGCGGGGGCGGAGGCGGCGGGGGCTGTAGCGGAGGCGGCAGGAGCGGTCGACAGCAGGGACCGTGCCGCGGCCAGGGCGATCACGATGCCCACGGCTCCCGTGGCGGCCAGGGCCGCGGCCGGGTTCAGGCCGGCGCTCACGGCGCCCGCCGCGACGAGCGCGGCCAGGACGCCGCCGACCGAGAAGGTGGCGTGGAAGCCCGACATGACGGGCCGGCCGTACGCCTTCTCCACGTGCACGGCGTGGGCGTTCATGCCGACGTCCAGACAGCCGTTGCAGAAGCCGAAGACCAGCAGGGCGCCCGCCAGTGTCCACGGCTCGCGGGCGAGACCGGGTAGCACCAGGGTCGCGCCGCACAGTACGCCGGCGGCGGGGATCACGACGCGTGCGCCGAGCCGGTCGGTCAGCCCGCCGGCCACGCGCATCCCGAGGAAGGCCCCGAGCCCGAGCAGCACCAGCAGGCCGCCCAGGGCCGCGTGGCTGATGCCCACGCGCTCCTCGATGGCGGGGATGTGCACCACCCATGCGCCCATCAGGGTGCCGCACAGGACGAAGTAGACGTAGGTCGCCACTCGGGCGGTTCGCAGCGAACGTTCCATGCGGCCACCATAACGAACATGATTGATGTTCGTAAACAGCACTATCGAACATTTTGAATGTTCGGAGCTTGATGGTGTTCAATCGCGACATGAGCAACGCAGACCGGCACGGGCTGATCGCGAAGGCCGTCAGGGACTCGGGCAGCGCCACGGTCCAGGAGCTCGCGGAGCTGACCGGGGCCTCCGAGATGACCATCCGGCGCGACCTCGATGCCCTGGCCGCCCAGGGCGCCCTCGAACGCGTCCGCGGCGGGGCGCGCACCCTGATGCTCAGGGGCGAGGAGCCGCCCTTCGCGCTGCGCGCGCACGAGGCGGTCGAGGCCAAGCGCCGGATCGCGGCCGAGGTCTGCGCACTCATCGCCGACGGCGAGAGCGTGCTGCTGGACAGCGGCACCACCTGCCTGGAGGTCGCCCGGCTCCTGCGCGAGCGGCCCGTCACCGTGATGCCCCTGTCCCTGCAGGCCATCCACCTGCTCAGCGAGACGCCCGGCCGGGCCACGCTGGTGGTGCCCGGCGGACAGCCCCGCGCCGCGGAGCAGGCCCTCACCGGCCCCCTCACCCTCGCCTCACTGGCGGCCCTGCGCTTCGACACCGCCGTCATCGGCTGCTGCGGGCTGAGCGCGGCCGACGGCCTGACCGCCTACGACCTCGACGACGCCGCGGTGAAGAAGGCGGGCATCGCCGTGGCCCGCCGCACCATCGTCGCCGCGGACGGCGGCAAGCTCGGCCGCACCGCCTACGCCCACGTCGGCCCCTCGACGCTCCTGCACACCCTCGTCACCGACACCACCGCAGCCCCCGCCGAGGTGGCCGCACTGGAAAGCGCCGGGACCGTCGTCAGAACCGCCTGAACGGGCCTTCGGCGACGGCGACGGCGCCGCCCGCCCCCTTCCCTCCCCGCGCCCCGCCCCGTACCCTGACGCCCCGTCAGATCCCCCGGGTCGTCAGGAGGCCGCACCATGTCGCCGCTACTGCTGCAGGGCAAGACCGTCATCGTCTCCGGCGTGGGCGCCGGCCTCGGCCACCAGGTCGCCGCCACCGTCGTCCGCGACGGCGGCAACGCCGTGCTCGGGGCGCGGACCGAGGCCAACCTCGCCAAGGCCGCCGCCGAGATCGACCCCGACGGCACGCACACCGCGTACCTGCCGACCGACATCTCCGACGAGCGCCAGTGCGAGGCCCTCGCCGCCCTCGCCACCGACCGCTTCGGCGGCATCGACGCCGTCGTCCACGTCGCCGCCTGGGACTCGTACTTCGGAGGCCTGGAGGACGCCGACTTCGGCACCTGGCAGCAGATCCTCGACGTGAACCTGCTCGGCACCCTGCGCATGACCCGCGCCTGCCTGCCCGCGCTGAAGCGCGCCGGCGGCTCCGTCGTCATCATCGGCACGCAGTCCGCCATCGCCTCCCCCAACGAGGTGCAGCAGGCCGCCTACGCCGCCTCCAAGGGCGCGCTGACCTCCGCCATGTACTCCATGGCCCGCGAGCTCGGCCCGCACCGCATCCGCGTGAACACCGTCCTCCCCGGCTGGATGTGGGGACCCCCGGTCCAGGCCTTCGTCACCTTCACCGCGCACACCGAAGGCGTGCCGGAGGCGGAGGTGCACTCCCGCCTCACCGACCGCATGGCGCTGCCGGACCTGGCCACCGACGGGGACGTCGCCGACGCCGCCGCATTCCTCGCCTCCGACCGGGCACGGGCGATAACCGGCCAGTCCCTGCTGGTCAACGCCGGGGAGCTGATGCGATGAGCCCCTCCGTGCGCGCGCGAGCGGATCGTATGCTCGGGCCATGACCACTCCGAGTGACGCTCCGACCGAGAACTCGATGCGCCGCGCGCTCCGCCGCGCCCGCGACGGCGTCGCGCTCGACGCGACCGAGGCGGCCGTGCTCCTCCAGGCGCGCGGCGAGGCCCTGAAGGACCTCGCCGCCTCCGCCGCCCGGGTGCGGGACTCCGGACTCGAAGCCGCCGGCCGGCCCGGCGTCATCACGTACTCGCGCAAGGTCTTCATCCCCCTCACCCGCCTGTGCCGCGACAAGTGCCACTACTGCACCTTCGTCACGGTCCCCGGCAAGCTCCGCCGCGAGGGCCACGGCATGTACCTCTCCCCCGACGAGGTCCTCGACATAGCCCGCAAGGGCGCGGCCATGGGCTGCAAGGAAGCCCTGTTCACGCTCGGCGACCGGCCCGAGGACCGCTGGCCCGAGGCCCGCGAGTGGCTCGACGCGCACGGCTACGACGACACCCTCGCCTACGTGCGCGCCATGGCCATCCGCGTCCTGGAGGAGACCGGCCTCCTCCCGCACCTCAACCCCGGCGTGCTGTCCTGGTCGGACCTGCAGCGCCTCAAGCCGGTGGCCCCGTCGATGGGGATGATGCTGGAGACCACCGCCACCCGGCTGTGGTCCGAGCCCGGCGGCCCCCACCACGGCTCCCCCGACAAGGACCCGGCCGTCCGGCTGCGCGTCCTGGAGGACGCGGGCCGCTCCAACGTCCCCTTCACCACCGGGGTGCTGATCGGCATCGGCGAGTCCTACGCGGAGCGCGCGGACGCCTTCTTCGAGCTGCGCCGGATCCAGCGCAGCTACCACGGCATCCAGGAAGTCATCGTCCAGAACTTCCGGGCCAAGCCCGACACGGCCATGCGCGGCATGCCCGACGCGGAGCTGGAGGAGCTCGCCGCGGCCATCGCCGTGGCCCGCCACATCCTCGGCCCGAGCGCCCGCATCCAGGCCCCGCCGAACCTGGTGGACTCCGAGTACGCGCTGCTCATCGGCGCCGGCATCGACGACTGGGGCGGGGTCTCCCCGCTCACCCCCGACCACGTGAACCCCGAGCGCCCCTGGCCGCACATCGAGGAGCTCGCCGAGCGCACCGCGGCCGCCGGCTTCGCGCTCCGCGAACGCCTCACCATCTACCCGGAGTTCCTCCAGCGCGGCGAGCCCTGGCTGGACCCCCGCCTGCTGCCCCACGTACGCGCCCTGGCCGACGCGGACAGCGGGCTCGCGGACGAGTCGGCGACCGTCGAGGGCCGGCCGTGGCAGGAGCCGGACGAGGCCTTCACCGCCTACGGCCGCACCGACCTGCACACCACCATCGACACGCAGGGCCGTACCGGCGACCGCCGCGACGACTTCGACGAGGTCTACGGCGACTGGGAGGCCCTGCGCGAGGCCGCGGCCCCCGGGATGGTCCCCGAGCGCATCGACACCGACGTGCGGGGGGCGCTCGCGCAGGCCGCCGACGATCCGACGAAGCTCACCGACGAGCAGGCGCTCGCCCTGCTCCACGCGGACGGCCCGGCGCTGGACGCGCTGTGCCGGATCGCGGACGACCTGCGCAAGTCGGTGGTGGGCGAGGACGTCACGTACATCGTGACCCGCAACATCAACTTCACCAACGTCTGTTACACCGGCTGCCGGTTCTGCGCCTTCGCGCAGCGCCGCACCGACGCGGACGCGTACACCCTCTCCCTCGACCAGGTCGCCGACCGGGCCGCCCAGGCCTGGGACGTGGGCGCGGTCGAGGTGTGCATGCAGGGCGGCATCCACCCGGACCTGCCGGGGACGGCCTACTTCGACATCGCGCGGGCGGTGAAGGAGCGCGTGCCGGGCATGCACGTGCACGCCTTCTCCCCGATGGAGGTCGTCAACGGGGCGACGCGCACGGGGATGTCGGTACGGGACTGGCTGACGGCGGCCAAGGAGGCCGGCCTCGACTCCATCCCCGGTACCGCGGCGGAGATCCTGGACGACGAGGTCCGCTGGGTCCTCACCAAGGGCAAGCTGCCGACGGCGGACTGGATCGACGTGGTCTCCACCGCGCACGAGCTCGGCATCCGCTCCTCCTCCACCATGATGTACGGCCACGTGGACCAGCCCCGGCACTGGCTGGGCCACTTCCGCACGCTGGCCCGCATGCAGCAGGACGCGCGGGCGAAGGGTGTGGAGGGCTTCACGGAGTTCGTGACGCTGCCCTTCATCCACACCAACGCCCCCGTCTACCTGGCGGGCATCGCCCGCCCCGGCCCGACGGTGCGCGACAACCGCGCGGTGACGGCGATGGCCCGCATCCTGCTCCACCCCCACATCACCAACATCCAGACCAGCTGGGTGAAGCTGGGCTCGGAGGGCGCGGCGCAGATGCTCCGCTCGGGCGCCAACGACCTGGGCGGGACCCTGATGGAGGAGACCATCTCCCGCATGGCGGGATCGAGTTACGGCTCGTACAAGTCCGTGCAGGACCTGATCGCCGTCGCCGAGGCGGCCGGCCGGCCCGCGAAGGCCCGTACGACCCTCTACGGCGAGGTCCCGGAGGAACGCCAGGCCGCGGCCCGCGCCTCGGACGGCCACCTGCCGGAACTGCTGCCGGTCCTGGACTGACGCGGACCCCACACACCCGTGCGGGCCCGGCCGGTGGGACGGCCCGGCAGGGCCCGCACGTCGGGGTCGGATGCGTTCAGCCGACCAGGAGGTCCTTCTTCAGCTGCTTCAGCTCGTGGCCGTCGATGCCGAGGCCGGTCTTGAGGTAGGTGTCGAAGGTGCCGTACTTGGCGGTGACCTCGTCGTACCCGGCGTTCAGGTACTCCGGGCGGACGTCGAGCAGCGGCTTGTAGACGGCGGCGTGCGAGGCCGGCAGGTGCGAGAGGATCGCGTCGTTGGCGGCCTTGCGGTAGTCGTTGCTGGCCAGGTAGTCGGCCATCACGGTCTCGCTCGGCACGCCGAGGGCGGTCAGCAGGGAGGCGTTCGCCCAGCCCGTACGGTCCTTGCCCGCGGTGCAGTGGAACAGGACGGAGCGGTTGCGGTCGCGCTCGATGCCCTCGAAGACCTGCGTGTAGGCCTTCTTGCCGCCCTCGCCGCTGACCATGGCCTTCTCGGCGTCGACCATGGCCTTGACGGCCTCGTCGGGGGTCTTGGGCATGGTCTCGAAGGAGCCGGAGCCCGCGAAGACATCGGCGACGATGTGGTGCGCGCCGGCCGGGACCTTGTCCACGTCCTTGGTGCGCTCGCTCTCCATGCGGAGGTCGAAGATCGTCTTGACGCGCAGGCGCTGGAGCTTGGCGAGGTCGTTGTCGGTGAGCTTGTTGAGGGCGTCGGAGCGGTAGATCTCGCCCATCTTGACCCACTGGCCGTTCGTGGTGCGGTAGCCGCCCGCGTCACGGAAGTTGGTGGTGCCGTCCAGCTTGATCAGCCGGTCGGCCAGGCGCAGGCCCTCGCCGCGCTCGGGCTCGAAGTCGAACCACTGCCGGTCGGCGGCGGGCAGCCCGCTGACCACCGCCTCGCCCTGGGCGCCGCCCTTGGCGACGACCTTGCCGTTCGCCTTGATCTCCACGCGCTTGGTGCCCTTGGCGTTCCACTTCAGCGTGTACGCGCCGTCGGCACCGGCGGTGACGGTGGCCTCGGTGAAGGGAATGGAGGAGTTGCCGTGGTGCCGGCCGCCCCAGGGGAGGTCCCATCCGGAGGCGGAGGCGACGGGGGCCGCGACGATGGCGACGGTGAACGTGGAGGCGACGACGGTCGCGGCGAGCAGTGCCTTCTTCATGCCCCCGAGACTCTTGGCCTCCGAATAACGCAACGTGAACTCTGCATGGCCGAAATCGACCGGGTGTAAGTCCACTGTCAAAACGTGCCATCCACCTGATCGGCGAGGGAACGAGGTCCTGTACCCGCCGACTTCACGCCTATGAGATCCGGGAAGAAACGTCACATCTGCACGCCTGAGCAGGAGATGCCCCGTTATGGGCCGTAAGAACGGCTTGTTCTCGTGGGCGGCCCCCGGCCTCCAGCTGCTCTAGTGGAGGGAAGGAATCCACATGTTCCCGACCAAAGGCGGATCTTGTGATGTCAACGCGACGCTCCCTCCTCACCTTCACCGCTGCGGCGGGCCTGGCCGTGTCCGCAGCACTCACCGCACCGGCGGCGGCGGCACCCGCCGCCGAGACGCCCTGGCGGAACTGCGAGGTCGGCGAGTTCTGCGTCTACGAGCACGACAACGGATACGGCGGAGCGGCGTACTTCCGCAGCGGCACCAACAACCTGGGCGACTACCGCCTGAACGACAAGGTCTCCTCGGTATGGAACAGGACCGGCAAAACGGTCTGTACGTACCTGGACACCAACAAGCAGGGCTCCACGTGGCCGGTGGGCAACTGGAAGGGCAACACCTCCCAGTACAACCGGAACGACAACATCAGCTCCCTGTGGGTGACGGTCTGCTGAGCACCCCGCCCGGCTAGAACCCGCCCGTGGGTGCCGAAGTACCGCGCCCGCGGGCTTCCGGCCGCGCGCGGAGGCATGCGGGGCACGCGCACCCCAGCCCCCGCCCGCCCCCTGCCCCGGACCGGAGGACCGGCGGAAACCAGCCGTTCCGCGATCGCATATCGCCCGTGTGACCGACCACTTCCGGACTCGATCGAGGCTGTCCACTACAGTGCCCGCCAGAGCACGCGCGTGCAGTCCGGGGGGATCGACATGGACACGGCGACGGAAACGTCCGGGGAGCATCAGAGCAGGCCCGGGGCGGCCCAGCCCCTCCCGGCAGCGCCCCCGCCCACCGGCGGAGCCCCGGGAGCCTCCGGAACCAGCCTCGGCCCCGCCACGGGCCCCGCCGCCGGAGCCACCATCGGCGGCCGCGCCGCCGTCACCACCGGCCTCTGGGGCCGCACCGAGCAGCAGGACTTCCGCAGCCGCGTCAGAGGAACCCTCCTCGGCTCGGCCATCGGCGACGCCCTCGGCGCACCCGCCGTCGCCCTCTCCCTCCCCGAACTGCTCACGGCCCACGGCCCGGCGGGCCTCACCGAGCCGGCCCCCCGCGCCACGGTGACCGCCGCCACCCAGCTCGGCCTGTTCACCGTGGACGGCCTGATACGGGCCCACGTGCGCCGGGACACCGGCGCCTGGCACCCGCCGACCGACGTACACCGCGCGTACCTGCGCTGGGCCCTCACCCAGCACGACTGGGGCCCCGACGAGCGCCGCGAGGACAACGGCTGGCTCGCACAGGAGGAGTGGCTCTACGCCCGCCGCTCCCCCGACCGCTCCTGCCTGACCGGCTTCGCCGACGGAGTCCTCGGCACGCTCGCCCAGCCGAAGAACCCGACCGCCCTGGACCCGGCGGCCGCCACCCGTTCCGCCCCCTTCGGGCTGCTGGTCGGCTGGGAGCCGGCCCTGGTCCTCCAGCTCGCCGTCGAATGCGCCGCGCAGAGCCACGGACACCCCACCGCGTACCTCTCGGCCGGAGCCCACGCCGTCATCGTCCACGGCCTGACCCGCGGCGAATCCCTCGACTCGGCCGTCCAGCGCGCGCTGGGCCTGCTCGGCGTCCGCCCCGGCCACCAGCCCGTCACGGACGCCCTGCAGCGCGCGCTCGGCGCCGTCACCACGGGCGTCCCGTCGCCGCAGACGGTCGAGGCCCTGTCCCCCGGCCACGGCCGCCAGGCCGAGGAGGTCCTCGCCATCGCCGTGTACTGCGCCCTCGTCGCCGAGAACGTGGCACACGGCCTGCGCCTCGCGGTCAACCACGGGGGCGACTCCGCGGCCACCGGCGCCCTGTGCGGCTCCCTGCTCGGCGCCCAGCACGGCGAAACGGCCCTCCCGGCGGCCTGGCTCGCCGGCCTCGAAGGCCGCGCCACGGTCCTGGAACTCGCCGACGACTTCGCCCTGGAGATGACCCAGGGCCCCGCCCTCCACGGGCCGACGGCGGCCTCCGCCATCTGGCTGAGCCGGTATCCGCGGGGCTGACGCCGGGGGGACCGCCGTGACCACCGCCACGGCCGTGGCCGACGCACGCCCCTGCCCTCCGCACGCGCGAAGCCGTACTTTGGCCCTCCCCAGACCACGGAGGTGTCAGCGCACATGCGGATCGCCACGACCGTCTTCCTGACCGACCGCACCATCGCTCCCGTCCCGCTCGCCCGCGCGCTGGAGGAACGCGGCTTCTCGGGCCTCTACCTCCCCGAACACACCCACATCCCGGTCAGCCGCGTCACCCCCGCTCCCATGGGCGGCGAACTCCCGGAGATGTATGGCCGCACCCTGGACCCCTTCGTCGCCCTCGGCCAGGCCTCCGCCGTCACCGAGCGGCTCCACCTCGGCACCGGCATCACCCTCGTCGCCCAGCACGACCCCATCGACCTCGCGAAGCAGGTCGCCACGCTGGACCACCTGTCCGGCGGCCGCGTCACCCTCGGCATCGGCTACGGCTGGAACGTCGAGGAGGCCGCCGACCACGGAGTCGAGTGGCGGACCCGCCGCGAACTGGTCCGCGACCGCATGGCCCTGATGCGGAACCTGTGGTCCCCGCACCCCACCGCGTACGTGGGCCAGTTCTCCTCCGTCCAGGCCAGCTCGGCCCACCCGAAGCCGGTCCAGCCCCCGCGCGAACTCGCCCCGGGCGTCCCCCTGTACGGCCCGCGCACCCTGATCGGCGGCCAGGCCGGCCCGAAGCTCTTCGCAGCCATCGCCGACCACAGCGACGGCTGGCTCCCGATCGGCGGCGGCGGCCTCACGGAGTCCCTCCCGGCGCTGCGCCAGGTCTGGGAGGCCGCGGGCCGCGACCCCAAGTCCCTCCAGGTGGTCCCGTACGCCGTCCAGCCCACCCCCGGCAAGATGTCCCACTACGCCGACCTGGGCATCGAGGAGGTCGTCCTCCAGCTCCCTTCGGAGGGCGAGGAGGAGATCCTGCGGATCCTGGACGGGTTCGCCCAGTACCTCTGAGGGGGACGGGAAGAGTGAAGAGGGAGAGGTACTGGGCTGTCGGCTTGTTCAGCCGGTGACTTCGATGCGGCCTTCGTAGCTGTTGTTGGCCAGGTGGGTGGCATCGGGGTCGATGAAGCGGATGCGCCAGGTGCCGCTGGTCTGTGCGGTGAACTTCTTGCCCACGGCTCCGTTGGAAAGGGAGACGGAGGTGCCCATTTCCTTCCAGACGGTGGAGCCGTCGGGCCGGAAGTAGTAGCGGACCTTCTGGCCGGCGTACGGGACGTATCCCTTGTCGCTCGCGGTCTGGAGGACTCCGGAGACGTAGAGCTGCTCGCCCTTCTTCACGCCGCGCGGTCCGAACTTCATGCTGGTGGTCCGGGTCTCGATGACCCTGGGGTGGGTGAGCACCTTGGTGCCGGTGCTGGGGGCGATGTTGCTGCTCCCGTAGCTCTTTATCCGCCAGCCGGTGATCTTGCGGCTATGCACCGGGTTCACCGTCACGGTGAACGTCTCGTTGAAGGGCACCTCCAGGCTCTGGCGGCCGTACCAGTAGTTCCCGCTCTGGAACTCGATCTCAAGCTTCGCCTTCTGGGTGGTGTAACCGTCGACGAGGACCTTCCCCGTCATCGTCATCCTGCCGTAGACGTCGGTGGCGGCGATCTTCTCCTCCACGACCTTGGTCGTGTGGGTGACCTTCGCGACGGTCGCGGTACGGGTGCCGTCCGCGATCAGCCAGGCGTCGTTGATGGACACGGCCCAGGTGCCTGCACTGACGACGTGCGGCGAGAGCGTGTAGCTCCCGTCCGCGTTCACGGCGGCTTCCGTGTCGTAGTGGCCCGCGGGCGACCCCACGGCCTTCACGCCGCGCCCGGCGGCGGGCTTGATCGTGCCGTCGTCCGCCTGGCGCATCAGCTTGCCGCGCAGGGCGATGGCGGTCCCCCACCGCACGGTGAGGGGGGTGGTGGTGGACATCGTCAGCGCGGCCTTCTGAGCCCGGATCCGGGCGGGGGCCGTCCCGGCCACCTCGTTGCCGCTGAGCAGGGTGACGGAGAGGCTCAGGTCCTTCTCCGTGCCGCGTGCGGCGACCGGGGTGGTGAACTTCCCCTGGGCGTCGGTGATGACGTTGGCCGCGCCCCAGCCGAGTTGGGCACGCACAGCGGCGCCCGCCAGCGGCTTCCGTTCCCCGGTGGTCGGGTCGACCGCGGTGACGGATCCGGTGACCGTGGTGTCGAGGTCGTCCAGCGAGAACTCCTCCTGGCTGGACTGCACCTCGAACTTGGCGTCGAGGGCGTAGGTGAAGCGTCCGGCGCTGCGCCTGGTCTGTTCCTGTCCGTTGCGGTCCTTCGTGACCACGTCCAGTTCGTAGTCCCCCATGGCGTCGAGGACGAGCGGGTCGTCATTGCCCACGTAATAGCTCGGGTCGTCGGGTACGCCGGACTCGCCGGAGCTCCCGTCCCAGTAGTCGAAGGTGTCCACGACGGCGACGACCTCATCGCTGCCCACCCGGCGCACGTCGACCCGGACCGCGCTGGTGCTCCAGTCGTCTTCGAAGTAGACGATGAACTCATTGGTCCCGGCGCGCCGGAACGCGCCGACGTTCGGATCCATGCCGGCCTTCGTCGCCGGACCCGCAGAGGGCTGCGCCCGCTCCGCCAGCTCTGCCAGCAACTCGGCCGGCGCGTCCGGTGCGCTGGTGCCGCCCGGAGTGCCGGTCGCCGCCATGGCGGTAGGCGCCACCGTCGCCCCCACGGTCGCCAAGACGACTGCCGTCGCCACGGCCGTCATGCCGCTCTTGATGCCCCTCTTGAGCCTGCTGTTCACGGTCACCCCTCGTCACACCGATCGGACTACGGATGGGTTGACGGCCGACTGGGGCAGATGGTTGTACGGATTCCCGAGGCGGTTTGGGAGGTGGGTCGGGGTGGGGGTGTGGGGGGTGGGGGGTGTGGGGGGTGGGGGGTGTGGGGGGTGGGGGGTGGGGGCCTGTGCTGCGGGTTGGGCGGTGGCTGCGTGGGGGCCGGGCGGCGTCCCGGCAGTCGAGCGTCCTTCCGTGGTGGGACGGTCCGTCAAGGGCGCTCCCTGCGGTCGCGTCGCTTCGCGATGGCCTTCGGCCACCCTTGACGGACCGTCCCACCACGGAAAAACACAAGACTTCCGGGATCCCCCCGGGGAATGGCCGGGGGGAGGACCTTGGGAGGAGCGGCCTCGTCTGAGTTGCGCAGCCCCCTTCGCCCAAAGGGCATCCGGATAGGGCTCCGGCAGGACAGTGAGCTCAGCCGGTACGGACGCGCGGGGCGGTCAGAGCATCCAGGGCCGGGCGTCTGGACACCCTTCCCGCGACCGTCGACCGCCACCCAGAGCGCAAGGACGCTCACAAGCCCCTCAGGGCCGGTGGGCGCGACAGATCGCTACGTACTCTCGCTCGGCTTAGCGACTGGCGACCGGCTGTGGCTGATCTAGAGGGGTCGGGACGTGGGGAGGGGGGTTGACCTCAAGCGAGGTTCAGGTTGGAGGCTTTCTCGTATGACGCTGGCCGTAAGGCGGCGCGACACTTCATGCGTTGGAGGAAGTCCCATGTCCAGTAATGCCGTTCCGATTTCCGTCCCCGCTTCGGTCCGTCGTTCCGGCCTCAGCTGGTGGAAGGCGCTTGGCGTTGGCGTGGGTGGTGCGGTTGTGGTCAATCTGATCGTTCTTGCCGTCGCCAAGCTGGCTGGGGCCCCGCTCGTCATCGTCGATGGCGGTACAGAGCACCCGATCACCGTCGGGGGAGTCATGGGGGCCTCCGTCGTCCCGTTGGTCGTCGGGACGGGCGTGGCCTTCTTGCTGGCCCTGTGGAAGCCGGTCTTCCTGCGGATCGCGCAGTACGTGGGCGGCGGGCTGGCGCTGTTGTCGGTTGCCGGGCCGCTGTCGTCCGGCGCCGATGGCGGTACCGTCGCGGCCCTGTCCCTGATGCACATCACCCTCGGCGTGGCGGTCGTCGCCATGGTGCAGCTCCACCGGCGGTGAGTTCGCCCTTCAGTCCTTGAAGTAGTCGGTGAGGAAGCAGCCCTTCACCAGGGCCGGTTCCTTCCGGTAGCCGCTCGGCGGATTGAAGTTGGGGTAGCAGTTGAGGACCATCAGGCCGGTGTGTGGGGCGACCATGGCGACCATGACGTCCGCGTCATCGGACCCGGCGGCGAAGTCCTGGCCGACGACGGGTCCGGTGTCGGCGTTTCCGCCTCCGTTCTCCTTGTCGATCTCGGCCTTGTAGGCGGTCTGGAAGACCTTGGCATCCTTGATCATGACGATGCTGGTACTGCCCTCGCTGTCGCAGTAGCCGCGCTCCGTGACGGAGTAGGACTCGTCGTACTTGGAGTTGGGGTCCCCGTCGGAGCCGTCGTAACTGTCGAGCAGGGGCCTGACCTGGCTGCAATCCGTGTACATGTTGACGATGCGGGCGGCGGCGGCCATGCTGCCCGCCTTCGGCAGGCCCTTGAAACCCTTCTCCTTCGAAGAGGTGGCTCCGGTGGCTTGGCCCATGCCGCCGAAGGCCGGGTTCTCGCCCCCGTCACTGCCGCAGGCGGTGAGCGTGAGGAGGGCGGCGATGGCCGTGGCCAGTACCGGCAGGGACTTGATGCGCATGTGACCGTGTCTCTCGTAAATGACCTTGAACGGCCGCGACTTTAGATCGACCGTCATGCCCACGGCAAACCGTGTCCAATTCCGCATACTCGGCCCGCCAAGGTGACCCCAACAGCGCGGCAAGGAAGTTCAGTTCGTCTTTACGATCACGAGCTCTTCAGTGGGGCTCGCGCAGCATGAACACGTCCACTGGATCCTCGGCCTCAAGTCTGAATCCGTGGCGCTCGTACAACCCCCGGGCCGGACTGCCCTGCAGGACGTTCAGCCGGACCCTGCGGTCGCACTGCTCCAGCAGGTCGCGCAGTACGGCGGCACCGATGCCTCTGCCCTGGAGGTGCGGGGCCAGGTAGAAGTGCTCCAGCCAGTGGGCGTCCTCGGCCGGGCGCAGCGCCACGCAGCCGGCGAACGTACCGTCCACCTCGATCACCCAGGTGTGCGCGGGCTCGAACCCGTCCCGCAGCCGCTGCCGCACCCACTGCTCGTCGTACCGTCCGAGCCGCTCCAGATCGGCCCGCAGTACGACGGCCCTCAACTCGGCCACCGCCTCGACGTCCTCCACCGAAGCCGGCCGCATCTCCCAGTCCCCCATTGGCTACGCCTTCGGGTTCCAGTCCTGGGCCAGGAGGCCGAGGAGGACCTCGTCCAGGAACTCGCCCATCACCCAGGCCGAGGAGCGCAGCACGCCCTCGCGGACGAAGCCGTTGCGCTCGGCGGCGCGGAGCATCGCAGGGTTGTCGGCCAGCGTCTCGACCTGCAGCCGGTGCAGGCCGCGTACGACGAAGCCGTAGTGGCACAGGACCGCGACCACGTCGGTGCTGTACCCCTTGCCCCGAGAGTCGGGCAGCAGCCCGAGCCCGACGTGCGCGGACCGGCTGTGGTTGTCGATGCCCCACAGCGTCGCGGTACCGACCAGCGCGCCGCTCTCCAGATCCACCACGGAGAACGGGACGTGCCCCGCTGCACTGTCGTCGACCATGAACGACAGGGCCTTCGAGCCGGCCATGAGCGGTCGCCACGGGCTGCCCGTGGACCGCGAGGCGGTGACCACGTCGTCGTGGAGGCCTGCGTGCAGGATCGGAATGTCGTCCTCGTGCCGGGCCCTGAGCCCAACCGTGTTGCCCTTTAGCATGCAGGTTTCCTATCCGACCGCACTGTCGGACGGCAACTCATTAGATCAACGGAAGGCGCCGGCGTTCTCGCTCGCCTTGAGCAGCTCCTCCACCAGGGCACTGCCTATGTTTCCGCCCCCTCTGGATCAGCCACAGACGGCCGCCAGCCGCTAAGCCGAGAAGGACTGTGTAGCGATCTGTCGCGCCCACCGACCCTGAGGGGCCCGTGGTCCACCTTGCGCTCGGGGTGGCGGTCGACGGTCACGGGAAGGGTGTCCAGACGCCCGGCCCTGGATGCTCTGATCGCCCCGCGCGTCCGTACCGGCTGAGCTCACGGTCCTGCCGGATCCGTGCACAGATGCCCACCGGCCGAAGGGGGCTGCGAATCTCAGACGAGGCCGCTCCTCCCCACTCCTCCCCCCGGCCATTCCCCGGGGGGATCCCGGAAGTCTTGTGGCGTTTCGGTGTGGGTCGGTCGGTCAAGGGTGGCCGAAGGCCATCGCGAAGCGACGCGACCAAAGGGAGCGCCCTTGAGGGACCGGCCCACACCGAAAGGACACTGGACTGCCGGGACGCCCCCCGAACCCCACGCAGCCAAGGACCCACCCGCAGCACAGCCCCCCACCCCCCAGAAAACCCCTTCCCCTCCCACCCCCGCTCCGGAACGATGAACCGCATGGTGTCCACTGACCGACTGCTGGCGTTCGCCGCCATGTCGTTGCTGCTGATCCTCATCCCCGGGCCGAGCGTGCTCTTCGTCATCGGGCGGGCCTTGTCCCAGGGGTGGCGGGCTGCGTTGATCACGGTGGCGGGGAACACGCTGGGGGCGTACGTGCTCGTCGTCGCCGTGGCCTTCGGTGTGGGGTCCGTGGTGGAGCGGTCCGTGCTCCTCTTCACCGCGCTCAAGCTCGCGGGTGCCGCGTACCTCGTCTACCTGGGGGTCAAGGCCTTCCGGCAGCGGCACGCACTGCGTGCGGAGTTCGGGGCGGGCGGCGGAGCCGAGTACGGGAACTGGCGGTCCCTGTGGGAAGGGTTCGCCGTCGGGGTGGCCAATCCGAAGACCATCGTGTTCTTCGCCGCCGTCCTGCCGCAGTTCGTGGACCGCGATCAGGGGCACGTCACCGCCCAGATGCTGCTGCTCGGGCTCGTGTTCAACCTCATCGCCGTGGTCTGCGACTGCGCCTGGGGCATGGTCGCCGCGACCGCTCGTAGCTGGTTCTCGCGGTCGCCGCAGCGGCTCTCCGCCGTCGGCGGGGCCGGCGGGCTCGCAATGATCGGCCTGGGTGTGACGATCGCCGCGACCGGGCGCAAGGACTGATCCGACCGGTCGGTCGGTGACTCAACACGGGGGCGTGGAAGTGAACCTGGACACGAACGCGAGCAAGCACACAACCGAGCCCGCACCCGCACCCGCACCCAAAAGCACGACAGAACACACGACAGAACACACGACCCAGAACCCAAACCCCCAACACCACCTAGCCCTCCGCTTCGAAGCACACCGCTCCCACCTCCGAGCCGTCGCCTACCGGATGCTCGGGTCGATCAGTGAGGCCGAGGACGCGGTCCAGGAAGCCTGGCTGCGGTTGAGTCGCATGAGCCGTGGCGATGCCAGCGACATCAGCGACATCAGCGACGTGGAGAACCTAGGCGGCTGGCTGACGACGGTCGTCGCGCGACTATGTCTGAACGGGCTGCGCGCCCGCGCCACCCGCCGGGAGGACTCCCTCGACGACCGGGGCTGGCTGGACCGGCTGAACCAGCCAGCCCAGCCAGCCCAGCCAGCCCGCCTGAACCGGGACGGTCCCGCGCTCCGGATGCCCGACCCCGTCCTCGCCCGACATGGCGCGGTGGTCGACCCCGAGCAAGCAGTACTGCTGGCCGATTCCGTCGGGCTGGCGCTGCTCGTGGTGCTCGAATCCCTCGCTCCGGCGGAGCGGCTGGCATTCGTGCTGCACGACATGTTCTCCGTGCCCTTCGACGAGATCGCCCTGATGCTCGACAAGACACCGGCGGCCACCCGGCAGCTGGCCAGCCGTGCGCGGCGCCGCGTCCAGGGGCAGGCGCCCGCGCCGGATCCGGACCTGGCCCGGCAGCGCGCGGCCGTCAGCGCGTTCTTCGCGGCCACCCGCGACGGAGACTTCGACGCGCTCCTGACCCTGCTCCACCCCGACGTGGTGCTGCGTTCCGACGGCGGTGTGGCGCGCGCCGGCCAGTCGGTGGTGCTGACGGGTGCCCGGATCGTGGGGTCGCAGGCGGCCCTCTACAGCGCGCTCGCCCCGTTCGTCCGCCCCGTGCTCGTCAACGGGGCCGCCGGCGTGCTGTGCGTGGTCGAAGGCCGGCTGATGTCGGTGATGGCCTTCACGGTCACCGAAGGCCGGATCGCCGCCATCGACGTGCTCACCGATCCCGACCGACTGGACCTCATCGACCTCTACCCCCTCGTCTGACGGGCCCGTAGCCTCTCCCCCATGATCGACTCACGCGTGCACATCCGGATCGCCCGGCCCTCCCTCGATCTCGCCGCCGCCGAGCGGTTCTACGTGGCAGGGCTGGGGCTCGACGTGCAGTGGCGCTCCACCGAGCGGGTCTCCGGGGAGCACGACCTGCTGATGGTCGGGCCCCTCGGGGGCGGCTGGCACTTCGAGCTGACTCATGACCCCGAGAACCCGGTGGCGCCCTCCCCCACCGCCGATGACCTCTTCGTCGTCTACCTGGGCAAGGAGCCCGACGAGGCCCTCGTGGCCCGGCTCGTCGAGCACGGCGGGACCCGTACGCCCGCCCACAACCCGTACTGGGACACCTACGGGGTCACCATCACGGACCCCGACGGCTACCAGCTCGTACTGTCCTCCCGCGACTGGGGCTGAGCGGCTGCCAGGCGGGCCGGCATACTCCGCGCCGTGACGACCGACCACGATTCCGGCCCTTTCCCGGCCGTGACGACCGACCACGATTCCGGCCCTTTCCCGGCCGTGACGACCGACCACGATTCCGGCCCTTCCCGGCCGTGACGACCGACCACGATTCCGGCCCTTTCCCGGCCGTGACGACCGACCACGATTCCGGCCCTTTCCCGGCCGTGACGACCGACCACGATTCCGGCCCTTCCCTGACCACCGGCGGGCGCGACACCTGGCTCGACGACCGGCTGACCGAGGAGCTGGTCGCCTTCAACTCGGCCGCCACAGGTGCGTCCGACCGCGGCGCGTTCTCGGTCAAGGTCACCGATGAAACAGGTGAACTGGTGGGCGGCCTGACCGCCTGGACTTGGGGCGGTCTCTGCGGCATCGACCTGCTGTGGGTGCGCGACGACAACCGCGAGGACGGCTGGGGCCACAGGATCCTGCGGGCAGCGGAGACGGAGGCACGCACACGCGGTTGCGACCGCATCGCCGTCTCCACGTTCACGTTTCAGGCTCCCGGCTTCTACAAGCGCCACGGCTACGCCGAGACCGGTCGGACCCCGGGCGTCCCCGGCGGGCATGCGGACGTCCACCTGTTCAAGTCACTGACCGATCCGGCCTCCGCTCCTTCCGCCCCTCCCGCGCCTCCTACCCCTCCTACCCCTCCCGCTCCCTAGCCCTGCGGCCAGAACTGCGCCAGCGCCGCTTCCCTGAACGGGGCCGCGCTCACGCTCAGTTCCCCGGCGAAGGGCCGGTCGAGGGCCATCACCAGCAGCAGGCTGAAGCCGATCAGTCCCGCCACCGCCGAGACGAACAGCAGCTGCATCTTCAGGCTCCGCAGCCCGAAGAGAAAGGTGAGCGGGAGGATCACGAACGCGCCTCCGTACACCAGCACTTGGAGCAGCGGCGGCAGTGAGGTCTCGGCCATCGTCACGCGCGCCCGGCGCTGTGCGGCCACGTCGTTGAGGCGGCCGACGGCCTCCGCGTAGAAGGTCTCGCTCCGGGGGCCGGAGGGCTCGTAGGCCTGGAGCGCCGTGTACAGGGCGTGCGTCTGGTCGGCGGTGGCCTCGTAGCTGGGCCGGCCCTCGCGCATGAGGGGCCACTGGATCTCGACGACGGCGTGGACGTAGTCCCCCACCGCCCGGTCCACGCGGGCGCGTTCGGCCGGCGGGAACGCCTCCGCGCTGCGGACGACCAGGGCCAGATCGGTGGCCTCGGTCGCCACGATGGTCTGGGTGTTCTCCAGTTGCGTCCACAGGGTGACGACGACGAAGGCGAGGATGATGCCGTAGATCGCGCCGAACATCCCGAGGGCCACCCCGACCATCTCGTTGTGGTCGCCGTCCGCGAGGTGCGGGAAGCGGCGGCGTGCGGCCAGGCTGCCGCCGATGGCGAGGGCGACGAAGCCGCCGACGAGGAGGACGCCGAGGAAGAACGTGCTGAGGTGATTGAGCAACCAGAGGATCATGTTCTGCCCAACGACGCCCCCGTCGGGAGGGACCGCCCAGAAATCAGCGCGAGCGGCTCCCGCGCGCCGGCCCATCCTGCCCCGCCGGCCCCACCACCCTCGGAGCGGCCCCCACCCCCGCCTCCTGGGCATCGAGCAGTTCGTCCCAGTGCTCCCGCGTCCACTCGCACGCCGCGTCCAAGGGGCCCAGCAGTCCCCGGCCGAGCGGGGTGAGGGCGTACTCGACCCGGCGGGCCGGGGTCTCGTACTCCCTGCGCGCCACGAAGCCGTCGCGCTCCAGCCCGCGCAGGGACTGGGTGAGGGACTTGGCGGTGATCTCGCGCAACGGGACCTTGAGCTCCGAGAAGCGGCGGGGGCCGTCCTGGAGGCAGCGCAGGATCAGCGTGGCCCACTTGTCACCGATCCGGAACGGCACCAGGGGCGAGGGGCACACGGGGTCGAACATCTCGGGGTCGAGGGGTGCAGGAGACGGCGGCTGCTTCTCGGTCATGATCCACACGGTAGGCCGGTATCCGATCGGTAACCACCCCTCCCCCTAGGGTCCGTGGCATGACGAACCAGGGGATTCAGGGGATCGGACAGAGCAAGATCATCGTCTTCGGCGCGGGTGGCCGCGTCGGCCGGGCAGTCGTAGCCGAGGCCCGGGCCCGGGGCCACGAGGTGACCGAGGCCGGCCGCGGGGACGGGGACGTCACCTCGGCGGCTGACGTGGCGCGGCTCTCCGCCGGGCACGACGCGGCGGTGGCGGCGGTGTACGACACGGGGGCCGCCCCGGGCGAGTTCTTCCCGGCGGCCGCCCGCGCGCTGGCGGCGGGGCTGGGCGGGGCCGGGGTGCGGCGCCTGGTCTCCGTCGGGCTGGCGTCCGTGCTGCCCACCGACTCCGGGGCGCTGCTGATGGACACCCCGGGCTACCCGCAGGAGTGGCGGGAGTTCTACGTCGGCCACGGCGCCGGCACCGAGGCGCTGCGGGCGGCCGCCCCGGCGGGCCTGGACTGGGCGGTGCTGAGCCCCTCCGGCGACTTCTCCCCCGCGGGGACGGGGCCCGGTGGCGGCTACGCCTTCGCTCCCGCCGACGCCGGGGCCCGCATCCCGCACGCGGACTTCGCCCGGGCCGTCCTGGACGAGGTCCTGGCCCCGACCGTGCACCGCACCCACGCGGGGGTGACGGGGGCATGACCGCGACCCAGGCCCCAACAACCCCGGCCGCCACCCCGCATCCCGCGGCCCCCACCGACAGCCCGAACCCCTGGGTGGCGGACCACATCCGCCACTTCGAGGAGACCGGCGGGGTACCGCGCCCCGGGATCCGCGATCTGCTGCTGACCACGCGGGGGCGCCGCTCCGGGGTGCTGCGGCGCACGGCGCTGGCCTACGTGGCCGATGGGGACTCGTACGTCCTCACGGCATCCAACGCGGGGGCCGGGCAGCACCCGGCCTGGTACCTGAACCTGAGCGCCGACCCGGCCGTCACGCTCCAGGTCGCCACGGAGAGCTTCCCGGCGCTCGCCCGCCCCGCGACCCCGGCGGAGGCGGAGCGGCTGTGGCCGGTGGTGGTGGCCGCGATGCCTTCGTACGCGGCTTACCGGGGCGCGGCCGCCCGGACGTCCGGCCGCGAGATCCCGCTGGTCCTGGTCACCCGTACGGCCACCCGTACGGCCACCCATACCGCCGCCTGAACCTCAGACGCGCAGGCGCCCAAGCCCTCAGGCCCGCACCTTCGGCGCCTTCGGCAGCCCGGACGACAGCGCGGTGCCGGTTCCGCCGAGGGAGGCGTCGGTCGCCTTCGACGCGGAACCGGCGGCCGAGGCGGTGATCTCCACCGCCGTCTTCGCGTCCTTGACGGCGCCACCGGGGTGGTCGACGATCTCGCCGACGCGCTGGGTGATCGGGGGCCCCTGGATGGCGGGCTCGTCGGCGGCGTGCGCGACGGCGGGGCAGAGGGCGAGGGCGGCTCCTCCGGACAGGACAAGGGCGGCGAGGCTGCGCTTGATGGTGTTCATGCCCGGCCCAACGACTCGCCCGACCCCGAGTTACCGCCCGACCCCACCCGCCCTCGCCGCCTACGTACGCGCCCTCGGCGGCAAGCTCAAGATCGTCGCCGAGTTCGGCGACGAGCAGGACACCCTCGGCCGACAACGCCCGCGGCCCCGGATCGGAGGATCGATCCGGGGCCGCGGGCGTGCATGACACAGCGGGAGGGTGGGGGCGCCGGGCCCCCCGGGGTCTGGGGTCAGTCCTCGACCACCAGGGACGGGGTGGACTTCGTCAGGACCTCACCGCGGAAGAAGGCGGGGCTGCGGCGTTCGGTGATGAACATGACGACCAGGCCGAGGGCCAGCAGGCCGACGCCGATGACGAAGACGTTGCCGACGTCGAGGCCGGGGAGCGTGGAGCCGGAGCCGTAGGAGGGGTCCCACGCGTCGTACAGGGTCTTGAAGAAGACCGAGGCCAGCAGCACGCCGCCCAGGACCGGGAAGACGCCCTTGAAGAACAGGTCGCGGGCGGACTTGCGCAGGTCGCCGCGGAAGTACCAGACGCAGGCGAAGGCCGTCAGCGAGTAGTAGAAGCAGATCATCAGGCCGAGCGCGAAGATCGTGTCGGTCAGGACGTTCTCGCTGACCAGGGTCATCACCGTGTAGAAGACGCCGGTGGCGACGCCCGCCATGATCGTGGCGCGGCCGGGGGTCTTGAACTTCGGGTGGACCTTGGCGTAGGAGGGCGGCAGCGCCTCGTACGTGGACATGGCCAGGACCGTGCGGGCCACCGGGATGAAGGTGGTCTGCAGGGAGGCGGCGGCGGAGGCCAGGACCGCGATGAAGAGCAGGACGCCGAGCATCGGGCCCATGACCGGGCCGGCGAGGGCGGCGAAGACGTTGCCGGAGGTCTCCTCGTTGGCGAGGCCGAGGCCTTCGCCGCCGGAGCCGACGGCCATCTGGGCGGCGATGCCGGTGGCCAGGTACGAGCCGACGAGGACGACCATCGCGATGAGCGAGGCGCGGCCGGGGGTCTTGGTGGAGCCGGTGGTCTCCTCGTTGGTGGCCAGGCAGGCGTCCCAGCCCCAGTACATGAAGATCGAGAGCGAGAGTCCGGCGGTGAAGGCCGCCATGGACTCGACCGCGAAGGGGTTCATCCAGGACCAGGAGAAGTCCAGGCCGGTGTCGAAGGTGCCCGCCGAGGCCTTCTGGAAGGCCATCGCCACGAAGATGGCGAGGACGGCGAGCTGGAGGCCGACGAGCGCGTACTGGACGCCCTTGGTGGCCGTCATGCCGCGGTAGCTGATGGCGGTCGCGGCGGCGATGAGGGTGAGGCAGGTGACGATGTGGACGAGCTTGTTGTCGTCCAGGGCGGCGATCGCATCGTTGCCCGTGACCTCGCCGGCCAGCAGCCAGAAGTAGGAGGTGGCGACGCCGGCCAGGTTGGAGAGCACGATGATCGTGGCGATCACCAGGCCCCAGCCGCACATCCAGCCGATCCGCGGGCCGAAGGCCTTCACGGTCCAGGTGAAGGAGGTGCCGCAGTCCGGCATGGCCTTGTTGAGCTCGCGGTACGCGAAGGCGACCAGCAGCATCGGGAGGAACCCGGCCAGGAAGATCGCCGGCATCTGCATCCCGACTTCACCGGCGGTGGAGCCGAGGGTCGAGGTCAGGCAGTAGACCGGGGCGACGGTGGAGATGCCGATGACGGCGCTTCCCACGAGGCCGACGGAGCCCTTGCCGAGGCCCTTGCCGCGCACGTCACCATCGGAGCCACCCTGGGGGGTGGCTCCGCCTACCGTGTCTCCGGCCTGGGGCCGGACGTCCAGCTGTGTCATACGTCAGGACGTTAGACGCTGCGTTTTCCACATCTGGAGGACTGAAGTCCGGATCCACACGCGTCCAAAGTCCTTGGAATCCTGAGAGTTGGAGTCTTCACGAGGATGTAATACAAGGTTCACAGGCCCGCCGATCATCGTTTCGGCAGGCCTGGACCTTTAATTTCACTATGCGGAAACCGCAGCACTGTCCGTTTTGGCCGGTTTCAAACTTTCCAGGTCAACTTTTGGTCAAGCCCAGACGATCGACTGCATCTCGCTGTAGGCGTGCAGTGCGTACGAGCCCACGTCCCGCCCCACACCGGACCGCTTGAAGCCGCCGAACGGCGCCTCCATGTTCCGCCCGATGGTGTTCACACCGACCCCGCCCGCCCGCAGCCGCCGCGCCACCCGGAACGCGCGCGCCGCGTCCGCGGACCACACGTAGCTGATCAGGCCGAAGTCGCTGTCGTTGGCCAGCGCCACCGCCTCGTCCTCATCCCCGTCGAAGGGGACCACCACCACGACCGGCCCGAAGATCTCCTCGCGGACCACGCGCATGTCGTTCGTGCAGTCGACGAGCAGCGTCGGGGCCACGTAGAAACCCTTGCCCTCCGTACCCACCACCGGGCGCTCGCCGCCGAAGGCGACCCGGGCACCCTCCTTCTTGCCCAGCTCGATGTACGACTCCACGCGGTCCCGGTGCGCCGCCGAGATGACCGGGCCCACCACCGTGCCGCGCACCGCCGGATCCCCGACCTTCATGAAGGCCAGGTAGCCCTGCAGCTTCTCCACCAGCTGCTCGTACACCGACCGGTGGACGATCACCCGGGTCGGAGCCGTGCAGATCTGCCCGGAGTAGAAGGAGAAGGTGGTGCCGATCCCCATCACCGCCGCGTCCAGGTCGGCGTCCGCGAGGACGATCGCCGCCCCCTTGCCGCCCAGCTCCATCAGCTGCCGCTTCATCGTGCGGCCGCAGACCTCGGCGATGCGCTGCCCGACGCCCGTGGAGCCGGTGAAGGACACCATGTCCACGTCCGGGGAGTCCACGGCCGCCTCGCCGACCTCCACCGAGGTGCCGGAGACCACGTTCACCACGCCCGCCGGGACCCCGGCCTCGTGCAGGGCCTCGGCCATCCGGAACACCGACAGCGGATCCTGCGGGGCCGGCTTGACCACGACCGTGTTGCCCATGGCCAGCGCCGGGGCCACCTTGCCCGCCGGATTGGCCCACGGGTTGTTGTACGAGGTGATGCAGGTGACGACCCCGACCGGCTGGCGCACCTCCAGGGCGCCGATGATGCTCGCCGCACCCATCGGGCCCGCCTCGGTGACCTGCGGCGGCAGCCCGCGCTCGACCGGTTCCAGCGCGCCCTTCGCGTACCGGCGGAAGCGGGCCACGCCCACCCCGACCTGCATGCCGCGCGCGATCCCGGTGGGGGCGCCCGTCTCGGCCTGGGCGAGCGCCGCCCAGGGCTCGTACTCGCGCTGGATGATGTCCGCGGCCCGGTCCAGGATCGCGGCCCGCTCCTCCGGCTTCGTCCGCGACCAGCCCTCGAAGGCCGCGGCCGCGGCGCGCGCCGCGTCCTCGACCTGGCCGCGCGAGGCCTCGGGGGCCAGGCCGACGACGGATTCGTCGGCCGGGTTGACCACCGCGTAGTGCCCGCCGGACGGCTCTACCCACTCGCCGCCGATGTAGAGCTTCTGCGGGGCGTCCGTAGCGCTGCTCACTTGGTGCTCACCGTCCTCGTGTCCCGGCCCGAACGGAGCACGATCCCCGGGATCGCCCCCGTCACCTCGTCGTCGCGGATGGTCTCCACGCCGTTGACTCGTACGGACACCATGCCGATCGCCCGCGCGTCCAGCCGCGGGCTGTCCCCGGGCAGGTCGTGCACGAGCGTCGCGGGTCCCGCCTCGATCCGCTCCGGGTCGAAGAGCACCAGGTCCGCGTGGAAGCCCTCGGTGATCCGGCCGCGCTCGCGCAGGCCGAACAGCTGGGCCGGGTCGTCGGTGAGCATCCGTACCGCCTGCTCCAGCGGCACCAGCTTGCGGCCGCGCAGGCAGTCCCCGAGGAAGCGGGTCGTGTACGGGGCTCCGCACATGCGGTCCAGGTGGGCGCCGGCGTCGGAGCCGCCGAGCATGACGTCCTCGTGCTGCCAGGTCTCGGCGCGCAGCGCCCAGCTCGCCGGGTCGTTGTCGGTCGGCATGGGCCAGAGCACCGTACGCAGGTCGTCGTTGGCGCAGATCTCCACCAGGCACTGGAAGGCGTCCTGGCCGCGTTCGGCCGCGATGTCGTTGACGACGCGGCCGGACAGGCCCTCGTTCGCCTCGCTGTAGGTGTCGCCGATGACGTAGCGGCCGAAGTTGGCCAGCCGCCGGAAGACCCCGGCCTCCTTGCTGGCCGCGCGGACCAGCATCTCGGCGCGCACGTCCGCGTCGCGCAGCTTCGCGATGCGCTCGGGGACGGGCAGGCCCAGGATCTCGCCCCAGCCGGGGATGAGGTTGAGGGCGCAGAAGGTGCCGAGCGACATGTTCATGGGGGTCAGGATCGGCATCGTCAGCGCGACGATGCGGCCGCCGGCCTTGCGGGCGCGCTCGCTGGGGATCAGCTGGCGCGGCACGCGCTCGGGGACGGAGGCGTCGATGGTGAGCACGTTCCAGTTCAGGGGCCGTCCGGCGGCCGCGCTCATCTCGACGAAGAGGTCGATCTCCTCGTCGGCGAACTGGTCGAGGCAGCCCGCGACGATCGCTTCGAGCTGGGTGCCCTCGTGCTCGGAGACCGCGCGGGACAGGGCGAGGAGCTCCTCGGGCTTGGCGTGCCGGGAGGCGACGGGGGCGCCGGAGCCGTCGGAGTGGGTGGAGGACTGGGTGGTCGACAGGCCCCAGGCGCCGGCGTTCATGGCGTCGTGGAACAGGTCGAGCATCGCCTGCATCTGCTCTTCGGTGGGCTGACCGCCGACGGCGTCCTCGCCCATGACGTGCCGGCGCAGCGCGCAGTGGCCGACCATGAAGCCGGCGTTGACGGCGATGCGGCCGTCGAGCGCGTCGAGGTACTCGCCGAAGGTGGACCAGGTCCAGTCGACGCCCTCTTCGAGGGCCTTGAGCGCCATGCCCTCGACCTTGCTCATCATGCGGCGGGTGTAGTCGGCGTCTTCCGGGCGGGCCGGGTTGAGGGGGGCCAGGGTGAATCCGCAGTTGCCGCCCGCGACGGTGGTCACTCCGTGGTTCATGGAGGGGGTCGCGTACGGGTCCCAGAAGAGCTGGGCGTCGTAGTGCGTGTGGGGATCGATGAACCCGGGGGTGAGGACGAGGCCGGTCGCGTCCTCGCTGCTCGCCGCGGGTTCCGTGACCGATCCGGGCTCGGCGATGACGGCGATCCGGCCGTCGCGTATCCCTACGTCGGCCACGCGGGCCGGGGCGCCGGTCCCGTCCACGACGGTGGCGCCTTTGATCAGGTGGTCGAGCATGACGTCCCTTCAGCCTTCGCTTGCGGTGCGCGATCAGGGGGCGGCGCCGCTCCTGGGGCTCCGCCCCAGACCCCGCTCCTCAAACGCCGGAGGGGCTGGTTTTCCCAACCCCCGGCGGTCAACCTGCGGGCCTCGGTCAGCCAGAACCCAGCCCCGCCGGGGGCGGGCGAGTCCAGCCCCTCCGGCGTTTGAGGAGCGGGGGTCCGGGGGCCGGTCCCCGGCAGCGGCTCCGCGCTTGCCGGGCCGCAGCCCAGGGCCCCGGCCGGAGCCCGCCGGGCCGGCCGCGGCCTCGGCATGGCTCCGGCCGGGGCCGGTTCCGGGGCGGCGGTCCGGGAAGACGCCGCCCCGAGTTCCCCCGCCGGGTCAGACGGCCTCGCGGAAGCGCGTGGTGCGGTGCACCGGGTCGGTGTCGATGTGCGGGATGACGTGCTCGCCGATGAGCTTGATGGTGGTCATCGTGTCCTCGGGCGAGACACCGGTCGGCAGACCGAAGGAGAGCTGGTCGGCGCCGGCCTCCTCCCAGCGCTTGCACTGCGCGCGGACCTCGGACGGGTCGCCGCAGATGAGCAGCTCCTCGGCGATCAGCAGCTCGATGATCTCCGCGTTGTACTCGGGGAGGATCTCGGGCCACTCGGGGATCATCTCGGGGCGCGGGAAGGTGTCGTGGTAGCGGAAGACCAGCGACTGGAAGCGGTTCATGTTGGCGTTGACGGCGATCTCGACGGCCTTGTCGTGGGTCTCGGCGCAGATCGCGGTCGAGGTGACCATGACGT
The DNA here is from genome assembly GCF_036127095.1 of Streptomyces sp. NBC_00335. Taxonomy (GTDB): domain Bacteria; phylum Actinomycetota; class Actinomycetes; order Streptomycetales; family Streptomycetaceae; genus Streptomyces. Next base: position 4,868,458 of record NZ_CP108006.1, on the reverse strand, counting down.
TGTCGTTGACGAAGGCGCCGATGGCCTTCGCCTCCTGGATCGCGGTCTTGTACTGGTCCAGCACCCAGGCCATGTCGGAGACCTTCTGGACGCTGAAGCCGAGGACTCCGAGGCCCTTCTTGGCCGCCATGGCGTACGAGGCCGGGGAGCCGGCGGCGTACCACATGGCCGGGTGGGCCTTGCCGTACGGCTTGGGGAAGATCTTGCGCGGCGGGAGCGACCAGTGCTTGCCCTGGAACCCCTCGTACTCCTCCTGGAGGAACATCTTGGGGAACTCGGCGATGGTCTCCTCCCAGATCTCCTTGGTCCCGTCCATGTTCTCGATGCCGGGGAGGAAGCCGAGGATCTCGTGGCTGCCGGCGCCGCGGCCGGTGCCGAACTCGAAGCGCCCCTTGGAGAGGTGGTCGAGCATGGCGACCTTCTCGGCCACCTTGACCGGGTGGTTGACCGGGGCGAGCGGGTTGAAGATGCCGGAGCCGAGGTGGATGCGCTCGGTGGCGTGAGCGAGGTACCCGAGGAACACCTCGTTCGCCGACAGGTGCGAGTACTCCTCCAGGAAGTGGTGCTCGGAGGCCCAGGCGTACTTGAACCCGGACTTGTCCGCCTGGATGACGTACTCGGTCTCCTCGATCAGCGCCTTGTGCTCTGCCTCGGGGTCGACCTTGGACCGTGCCTCAGGCACGTATCCCTGCACAAAGAGCCCGAATTCCAAGGGGATTCACCGTCCTTCTGTTTCTGACGTTGCGTCAGATTCGATGTCACGACTGTTCCATCGCGGGGGCGGGAGCGTCAATACCTGACGCTCCATCAGATGTGGTCGGAGGGAGTCAGCCGATGCTGACGCCCGCCATCCAGCCGCCGTCGATCACGAACGGCTGCCCGGTGATGTACGAGGAGTCCTCGCTGGTCAGGAACAGCGCCAGCTTGGCTATCTCCTCGGGCTGGCCCACCCGGCCCATCGGCACGACGCGCTTGTAGAGCTCCGCCATGGCGTCCCTGGCCTCCTGGGGCAGGTCCGCCGGATTCGTGTTCCCGGGGGTGGCCATCGCGGTGTCCACGGCCCCCGGGCACATCGCGTTGACCCGGATGTTCTTCGCGGCCAGCTCCAGCGCCGCCACCCGGGTCAGGCCGAGGATCGCCGCCTTGGTCGCCGCGTACGTGCCCACGTACGCCATGCCGGTGAGCCCCGTGTACGAGGAGGTGTTGACGATCGTGCCGCCGCCGGCCGCCTCGATCTCCGGGGCCACCGACTTGATGCCGAGGAAGGCGCCGACCTGGTTGACCTGCACCACCTGCTGGAACTCCTCCAGCGGGGTCGCGGTCAGCTCGTTGAAGCGCAGGATGCCCGCGTTGTTGACCAGGCCGTTCACCGGACCGAAGGCCTCCTTCGCCGCCGCGATGGCGGCCGCCCAGTCCTCCTCCCGGCTCACGTCCATCCGTACGTACCGGGCCCGGTCCTCGCCGATCTCCTTCGCGACCGCCGCGCCCTGCTCGTCCAGTACGTCGCCCAGGAGCACCTTGGCGCCCTCGGAGGCGAAGAGCCGGGCCTCCTGCTCGCCCTGGCCGCGCGCGGCACCGGTGATGATGACGACGCGTCCGTCCAGCTTGCCCATGCCGTACCCCTAAGTCGCTAGTCGTTGAGGAGCGGGCCCACTTCGGACCCGAAAGCCGTGATCTGGTCGATGAGTTCGGCCCGGTCGCGATTGCGGAAGCGGACCTGGATCTGGTCGATGCCGATCGCCTTGTACGCGCGCAGCGACTCGGCGAGCGCCTCCGCCTTGCCGGTGAGGGTCCGCCGGCCGGTGTCCCAGCCGGGCTCGCCGACGTACAGCGGCGCGGTGATCGCGCCGAACTCCACGGGTCCCGTGATCCCGGCCTCGGCGCGGAGCTCCTTGATCCGGGCGATCTGGGCCGGGAGCTTGTCGAGCGGGTCGCCCTGCGGGAGCCAGCCGTCGCCGCGCACGGCGGCCCGCCGCACGGCAGCGGGCGAGGACCCGCCCACCCAGACGGGGATCCGGGACTGGACGGGGCGGGGCAGCTGCCCGAGGTCCTTGAAGGAGAACAGCTCGCCCTCGAACTCCGGGTACTCCTCGGGGCCGAGGGCGGCGCGCAGCGCGTCGAGGGTCTCGTCGAGGACGGCCCCGCGGCGCGCGAAGTCCACGCCGAGCACCTCGAACTCCTCCTTCACGTGCCCCGCGCCGACACCGAGGATCAGCCGGCCGCCGGAGAGGTGGTCGACGGTGGCGTACTGCTTGGCGCTGAGCAGCGGGTGGCGCAGGCCGAGGATCGCGACGTGGCTGAGCAGCCGCACGTTCTCGGTGATCCCGGCCAGGAAGGAGAGGGTGGCGATGGGGTCGTACCAGATGGTGCTCATGGGGCCGGCCATGTGCCGCGGGATGGCCACGTGGTCGCAGGTGGCGACGTAGCCGAAGCCGGCCCGGTCGGCCGCCTTGGCCACCGCGGCGAGGTCGGCCGCGTCCGCCGTGGCCTCCCAGGGCTCTGCGTAGATGGTGCTCTGCGACTGGATCGGGAGCTGCATCCCGTAGACCAGCCGACCTTCCGGAAACACGCGCGCCATGGGCCGTACCCGCCTCGTCCTCGACTGCCGATTCGTCATACCGGTGCGGGGGCCATCGTCGTAGCTGACGGGTCGTCAGGCAAGGGGTCGACGCCACCCGAAGCGGCGACCAGGCCCCGGCGCGGCACCCCACGCCAAATAACATGAGTTTTGTTACGATGGCTTCATGACTGACCAGCCCGCACCCGGCGAAGGTCCCACCCGGCCCGTCTCCGTCTCGCTTCACGAGGGGACGATCGCGGCACTCAAGGCGCGCACCGGCAAGCGCGGCATGTCCGCGTACATCGAAACGCTGGTTCAGCGACAGCTGGAGCGTGATCGACTCCGAGAGCTGATCGAGGACTCCGAATCCGTGAACGGCCCGGCCGATCCCACGGCGGTCGACGAGAAGCGAGCGATCTTGCGCGGCGAGACGGCAGCCTCGTCGGACGCCGCATGAGCGGGACCCTCGTCCTGGACTGCGAAGGCCTCTCCCGACTCGTACGGCAAGACCCCGGCCTGCTGGAGTGGCTCACGGCTGCGGAAGCTGAGGACATCCGGGTGGTCATCAGCTCGGTCACCCTCGTCGAGGCGCGCGACCCCCGGGTGAACCAGGCCCGCTTCGACTACGCGGTCTCCCGCGTGAACATCGTCCCGCCGGGCGAGGCCATCGTGCGGCACGCGAGCAAGCTGCTCGCCACCGCCGGGCTGCACGGGCACAAGTACGCCCTGGACGCCATCGTGGCGGCGACCGCCCTCGCCCAACCCGGACCCGTCACCTTGCTGACCTCGGACCCCGAGGACCTGTCCATGCTGTGCGGGAAGCGGATCCGGGTCGTCAAGATCTGACGGCGGGACCACTGAATGGAGAGGAGTGCCACCATGTCCGACGCGAACATCCGCATTCCCAAGGAAGCCAAGGACCGGCTCGCCGCTGTAGCAGCTTCCGAGGGACTGTCCCTACGCGCCTATCTGACCCGCCTGGCCGAGAGCTTGCCGACCCCGGCCGATCCTGCCCATCAGGCTCCCCGTGCAGCATTGCAGGTGTGGAACGGCTACGGCCCCACGGCCGCCGAGCAGCGGGACCTCGACGAGGAGCTGGACCGGCGGCTGGCCGAGGCGAGGAACCGTTGACCAAGGCGGACCTCGGACCGTGACCTCCTGGGGGATGTCCGGGCTCCCGGCCGCCCGCTAGGGTGCCGCGCGTGGATCTCCTTCTGACGCTGATCAGCGGGCTGGCCTGGACCCTCGTGTACGCCGAGGCGATCCGGGTGGGGCTGCGCGACCGGACGTACGCGATGCCGGTCGCGGCGCTCGCGCTGAACTTCGCATGGGAGTCGACCTACGCCGTACGGGAGTTCAGCGTCGGGGTCTCGGCGCAGGGCATCGTCAACGTGGTGTGGGCCCTCGCCGACATCGTCATCGTGTACACGTATCTGCGTTACGGGCGGGCCGAGTTGCCCGGCTTCGTCACCCGGCCGCTGTTCGCCGTCTGGACCGCACTCCTCTTCGCGAGCGCCTTCGCCGTGCAGTGGCTCTTCCTCGCCCACTTCGGCCACCACGACGCGAGCCGCTACTCCGCGTTCCTGCAGAACCTGCTGATGTCCGGGCTGTTCATCGCCCTCTACGCGAGCCGCGGCGGCCGGCACGGGCAGTCACTGGTGATGGCCGTCGCCAAATGGCTCGGCACGCTCGCGCCGACCATCCTCTTCGGAGTCATCGAGGACGCCCCGTTCATCCTCGGGCTGGGGCTGCTGTGCACCGTGTTCGACCTGGCCTACATCGCCCTGCTGGCCCGCGACCCGGCTGCGGGCGGGAAGACGGCGGCGGGCGCGGTGCCTGCTGCGGGCGAGGAGCCTGCTGCGGGCGAGCCCGTCAGAAGCCCTTCGGCCCCATCACGATGACCGGCTTCGCCGCCGGGTCGAGGGTCTCCAGGACCTGCTTCATCGCGGCCTTCGGGATGCCCACGCAGCCCTGCGAGGGGCCGTCGTGGTCCACGTGGAGCCAGATGTTGCCGCCCTTCTCCTCGCCCTCCGGCTTCGTCGGGTCGAGGGGGCTCACCCCCTTCTTGCGGTTGAAGTCGATGGCGACGACGTAGTCGAAGGAGCCGAGCAGCGACTCGCCGTTGACCCCGCGGCCCGTCGCCACGAAGGAGGCGTCCTGGTCGTACGGGAACTTCGTGCCCTGCGGCTTCGCCAGCAGACCGCCCGCGTCGGTCAGCGCGAACACGCCCTCGGGGGAGGTCAGGTCCCCGTACGTACGCTCCGTGGACCAGCCCTTGGCTCCGTTGCGCGCGGGCCAGCTGTCGCTCTTCAGCCAGTCGGCGCCGGCCGCCGGGCGCGTGTACAGGGCCGCGGTGGACTCCGAGGAGCCCCTGGCCTTGCCGGTGACCAGGATGAGCTGGCGGGCGTCCGCGGGGATCTTCGCCCGGGTCCGCTCGCTGACCTCGGGCAGGCCCTGGAAGGGGTCGCGCTCGGCGGCCCGCGCGGCCCGGTTCTCGGCCGGCGGCCGGGCGTCGGCGGCTGCCAGGGCCGCCGCGTTGGCCGGCGGGTCCTGGGCCAGGTACGCCCAGCCCACGCCGAAGCCGAGCAGTCCCAGGGCGGCCGCGAAGGCGAGCGGGCGCGAGCTGCGGGCACGCCGGGAACCGCGCGAGGCACCGCCGGCGCGCCGCGCACCACCGGCGCGGATGCGCCGGGTCGGGCGGGACGCCCCGGGGGTGCGGGACGGACGGGACGCGCGGGAGCCGGCTCGGGCGTGCTTGCTCATTGACCCGACCGTACACAGCCGATCTTCATTTTGTTGCCCGGTCAAGCTCCCGGCGTTTCCTCGGCGGGTCGCGCCACCGGCGGCTCGGCGGGGAACCAGACCCGGACCATCAGCCCACCGCCCGGCGCCGGATTGGCCCGCGCCGTCAGTTCCGCACCGTGCGCCCGCGCGATCGACGCGACGATCGAGAGCCCCAACCCGGCGCCCTCGCCCGCCGTATGCTGCCGTTCCGCCCGCCGCCGGAAGGGCTCCAGCAGCCGCGGCACGTCCCCCGGCTCGATCACCGGGCCGGTGTTGGAGACCGTCAGCACCCCCTCCCGGGAGGTCGTCACCTCCAGACGGCCGCCCGCGCGGTTGTGACGTACGGCATTGACCAGCAGGTTCCGTACGAGGTGGCCCAGCAGGGTCCGGTCGCCCGCGACGGTCAGCGGCCCCAGGTCCCGTACGACCGCCATGTCCTGAGGGACCGTCCCCTCGATCCCCGCGAGCTCCGCCTCCGCGAGGTCCGCCAGGTCCACCGGTTCCGTCGCCTCCAGTCCCTCCTCCGAGACGGCGAGCAGGAGCAGCGACTCGACGAGGTGCTGGCTGGAGTCCGCGACCTCGATGAGCTTGGAGCGGATCCGGGCCACCTTCTGCGGCGACGGCTCCCCCGCCAGCCCGATCTCGGCGGCCGCCCGCTGGACGGCGAGCGGGGTGCGCAGCTCGTGGGCGGCGTTCGCGGCGAACCGGCGCTGCGCCCCGACCATGTCCTCCATCCGGTCGAGCATCCCGTCAAAGGTGTCCGCCAGCCGTTTGAGTTCGCCGGGCGGGGCCTGGAGGCCGATCCGCTCGTGGAGGTTGGCGGCGGACAGGCGCCGGGCCGTCTCGGTGATCACGCCGACGGGGCGCAGGACGCGGCCGGCCATCCACCAGGCCGGCCAGATGGACAGGACGGCGAAGACGGCGAGGGCGACGAGGGAGACGATCAGGAGCTCGTGGAGGGTGGCCTGCTCGACGGCGCTGGTCAGGTTCTTGGTGGCCTGCCACTGGGCGACCTGCTCGGGGAGTGGGGTGGCTCCGGGGTCGAGCTTCTCGGCGGGGACCGGCACGCGCTGGCCCGGGACAGCGGGCGGCGGGGTGCCCTCGAAGGCCGGGACGGTGGTGGTGACGGCCCCGCTGATGCGGCTGTAGAGACCGTTGCGGAGCAGGATGTTGATCAGTGCGATGAGGCCGCCGCCCGCGAGGAGCAGCAGGGAGCCGTAGAGGGTGGTGAGACGGGCGCGCTCGGAGTGGAGCACTGCTCTCATCGTGGATCACCGATCCGGTATCCGGCGCCGGGGACGGTCTCGATCAGCGGCGGCTCCCCCAGCTTGGCGCGCAGCTTGCTCAGGGTCACCCGTACCGCGTTGGTGCTGTACGAGGTGTCCTCCTCCCACACCTGCTCGATCAGGTCGTCGCTGCTGAGGACCGCGCCCTCGGCGCGCAGCAGCGACTCCAGCACGGCGAACTCCTTGCGCGAGAGCGCCAGCCTGCGCCCCTCGCGGGTGGCGGTGCGCCGCGCCACGTCCACGGCCACCCCCGCCCGCTCCAGCACCGGCGGCAGGGCCGGCTGGGCGCGCCGCCCGAGCGCCAGGACGCGGGCGAGCAGCTCGTCGTAGGCGAAGGGCTTGGTGAGGTAGTCGTCGGCGCCGAGGCCGAGGCCCTCCACCCGGTCGCGTACGGTCCCGGAGGCCGTCAGCATCAGGACGCGGGTCAGCAGCCGCTCGCGCACCACCTGGCGGCAGACCTCGTCCCCGTGCAGGCCGGGCAGGTCGCGGTCGAGGATCAGGACGTCGTACGCGCCCAGGCGCAGGCGGTTCAGGGCCTCCAGGCCGTCGCTCGCCTCGTCGACGGCCAGCGCGTCACCGCGCAGCCCCTCGGCGATCATCTCCCGCAGGAACTCCTCGTCCTCCACCACCAGAACTCGCATCCTCCCTCTTTACCGGAGGGGGACATTTCCTCGTCATAAGCGCGGGGGTTTAGAGAAGCGAAACCCCCTCCTCACGCACGCTCGGGCCCATGAAGCGATCTACGACCATGACCGCGGCCGCCCTCCTCACCGGCCTGACCCTCTTCGTCACCGCGTGCGGGGGCGGCACCGGCGGATCGGACAAGAAGCAGGACGGCTCCTCTCAGTCCGGCGGATCCAGCGGCGGCACGGACGCCGACAACGCCCTCAAGATGCGCAAGTGCCTGCGCGACAACGGCGTGGACGCTCCCGACCCGAAGCCCGGCGAGGACCCGCGCGGCATGACGGTGGGTGCGGGCGCGGACCAGGAGGCGATGAAGAAGGCCATGGAGAAGTGCGGGATGACGGGCCCCGGCGCCGGCGGCGAGATACCGCAGGCCGAGAAGGACAAGGCCCTCGCCCAGGCCAAGTGCATGCGGGACAACGGCTTCGACATGCCGGACCCGGAGTTCAACGGGAACGCGCGCACGGGCTTCTCGGTCCCCGACGGCGTCGACAAGGACAAGTTCATGGACCAACTCAACAAGTGCAGCGCGGACAAGTGAGCAAGCGCGCGAAGTGGGTCCTGGGCTCGCTGGTCGTCGTGCTCGCCGTCACCGGCGGCGGGTACGCGGTCGTGGCCCAGCCGGGGACCGGCCCCAGCGACTCGAAGCAGGACCGCTCGGACGGACTGCCGGGCGCGACCTCTCCGGTCAAGCGCAGCGACCTCAGCTCCGGGATCAAGGCCGACGGAACGCTCGGCTTCGCGAAGGAACGCAAGCTCAACGCGGTGGGTGCGGACGCGCCCGGCGGGACGGGCGGTGTCGGCGGAGCCCCCGGCGCGGGCGGGGCGGGGGCGGGCTCCGGGTCGGGGTCCGGCTCCGGCTCCGGCTCCGCGACCCTGACGTGGGTGGCACCCGCCGGCTCCTCCGTGGAGCGGGACGGCAAGCTCTACGAGGTCAACGGCAAGCCGGTGCGCCTGATGTACGGCACCACCCCCATGTACCGGCCCCTGAAGTCCGGGGACAAGGGCGAGGACGTCAAACAGCTCAAGCAGAACCTCCAGGCCCTCGGGTTCGGCACCGGCCTGGACACCACGGACGGCACCTTCACCGCCGGGACGGCCACCGCCGTCAAGCGCTGGCAGAAGTCCCACAAGGTGAAGGAGACGGGCGAGGTCGGCAAGGGCGACATCGCCTTCGCCTCCGGACCCCAGCGGATCCAGAAGAACGACATGGCCGTCGGCGACGAGGCCGCCTCCGGCAAGCCCGTCATGACCGTGACCGGCACCGAGCGGATGGTCCGCCTGCAGCTGGACGTGGCCAAGGCGGGCAAGGTCAAGACCGGTGACCCGGTGACCGTGAGCCTGCCCGGCGGAGGCACCGGCAAGGGAAAGATCAGCTCGGTCGGTGCCACCGCCAACGGCGACGACCCGTCCTCGGGCGGCGGGGGCGGGGGCGGCGGGGACAAGAAGCCGAAGGTCGACGTCGAGATCGCCCTCGACAACCCCTCCGAGGCCACCGGCCCCGACCAGTCCCCGGTCTCGGTGAGCCTGACGGGCGAGGTCCGCAAGGGGGTGCTCTCCGTACCGGTCAACTCGCTCCTCGCCCTCGCCGAGGGCGGCTTCGGAGTCCAGGTCGTCGAGGACGGCAAGGTCCGCGAGGTCAAGGTCGAGCTCGGCATGTTCGGCCAGGGCCGGGTGGAGGTGAAGGGGGACGCCCTCAAGGAGGGCATGCTCGTCGGAGTCCCCGCGTCATGAACACACACGCCCACGCGGTCGTCGAACTGACCGGAGTCACCAAGGAGTACCCCGGCGGGGTCGCGGCCCTGCGCGGAGTCGACCTCACCGTCCTGAACGGCGAACTCCTCGCCATCGTAGGACCGTCGGGCTCGGGAAAGTCCACGCTCCTGCACATCGTCGGAACCCTCGACCGGCCGACCGCCGGCCGCGTCGCCATCGCCGGGTACGACATCGCGACCCTCTCCGACCGCTCCCTGTCGGCGCTGCGCTCCCGCCACGTCGGCTTCGTGTTCCAGTCCTTCCACCTGGTACCGGGCATCAGCGCCCGGGCCAACGTCGCCGAGGGACTGCTGTACTCCGGCCTGTCCCGCGCCGAACGCGGACGGCGGGCGGAACGCGCCCTGGAGCGCGTCGGCCTCGGCGACCGCATGGACCACCGGCCGCACGAACTGTCCGGCGGCCAGAAGCAGCGCGTGGCGATCGCCCGCGCGGTGGCGGGCGAACCGGACCTGCTGCTCGCCGACGAACCGACGGGCGCCCTGGACACGGCGTCCGGCGAATCGGTGATGGAACTGCTGCACGAGCTCAACCAGGACGGGGCCACCATCGCCGTGATCACCCACGACAACGAGATCGCGGCGAGCCTGCCCCGGCAGGTCCGCATCCGCGACGGCGAGATCGTGGCGGACGTGTGGAACGCGGACGCGAGCGCGCTGGGGGTGGGCGCGTAGTGGGTGCCCGTACGAAGTCCCGCGCGGCGGAGAAGAAGGCCCGCGCGGCCGAGAGGAAAGCCCGCAAGCTGTCCCCGCCGCGCCTCGGCCCGCGGGACGTGTTCCACGTGGGATCGGCGGGGCTGCGCTCGCGGCCGATGCGCGTGTTCCTGTCGGCGCTCGGGATCGCGATCGGCATCGCGACGATGATCGCGGTCGTCGGCATCTCCTCGTCGAGCCAGGCCAAGCTGCTCCAGGAACTCGACAAGCTCGGCACGAACATGATGGTCGCGACCCCCGGCCAGTCGATGTTCTCGGGACAGGACACCAAGCTGCCGAAGGACGCCCCCGGCATGATCGCCCGGATCGACGGGGTCGAATCGGTCGGCACGACGGGCGACGTGATGGAGTCCGTCCGCCGCAGCGAGAACATCCCGAAGGAGGAGACGGGCGGCATCGCCCTGAAGGCGGCGAAGGACGAGCTCCTGAAGACGCTCCGGGCCCGGATGCACAGCGGGAGCTGGCTCAACGACGCGACGGGCCGCTACCCGTCCGTGGTCCTCGGGCACGTCACCGCCGAGCGCTTGGGCATGACGGCGCCGGGCGGGCAGGTCTTCATCGGCGGGCAGTACTTCACCGTCATCGGCATCCTGGAGCCGATCCCCCTCGCCCCGGAGATCGAACGCTCGGCGCTCATCGGCTGGGATGCCGCCCAGAGCCTCCTGGGCTTCGACGGCCACCCCACGTCGGTCTACGAGCGCTCCGCCGACGACCGCGTCCAGCAGGTCCGGAACCTCATCGCCAAGACGGCCAACCCGCAGAGCCCGACCACGGTCTCGGTCACCGACCCGTCGGCGGCCCTCCAGGCGAAGGCCGCCACCGAGGGCGCCTTCAGCACCCTCCTCCTCGGCCTCGGCGGCATCGCCCTGCTGGTGGGCGGGGTCGGGGTGGCCAACACCATGATCATCTCGGTACTGGAACGCCGGCACGAGATCGGCCTGCGCCGCTCCCTGGGCGCCACCAAGGGCCAGATCCGCATCCAGTTCGTCACGGAGTCCCTGCTCCTGTCGGGCCTGGGCGGCCTGGCGGGCATCGTGCTGGGCGGCGCGGCCACGGCGGTGTACGCCCGAGCCGGCGACCTCCCCTGGGTGGTCCCCCTCTGGGCGGTCACGGGCGGCTTCGCCTCAACCCTGGCCATCGGCACGGTCGCAGGCCTCTACCCGGCGGTCCGCGCGGCGAGGCTTTCACCGACGCTCGCGCTGCAGGCGGCGTAGGGACGGGTGACCGCTGACCGGAGGTGCGCGGCCGTCCGCGGCCGTGCATCTCCGGTGCCGGCCGATGCCGTACCGGGACCGGTGGCCCGACGGTACGGTAGGAGTCTTGATCGGGGGTCGGGGTGAATTCGGTGGAGCACGGCGTCGCCGGTGACGCGGAGGGACCTGTGCGTTCGGCGGAACGTGCGCGGAAGATCGCCGAGCGGGTGGACCGGCTGATCGGCCGTGAGGCGGTCAAAGCGGGTGGACGGGCACCGACGTACCGCGAACTGACCGAGCGCATCAACCGGCTGGCGGGGCGCGACGTCATCTCCAAGGACACCATCCGCAACCTGCACCACGGCGTGACCCAGAAGGGGCAGGTCCCCAACCCCACCGTGGACACCCTCGACTGGCTCGGCCGCGGCTTCGGGATCCGGGCCGGTGCGAGCTACTTCGTGGACGACGCCAAGGCCGCCGTGGTGGACGAACAGCTGGAGCGGCTGGAAAAGATCGGGGATCTGCGGCAGGCCCTGGGCAACTCCGAGGTGGTCAGCCTCGTCCAGCGGGCTTCGGGACTCTCGGACGGCAGTCTCCACATGCTGGTCGCCCTCGCCGACAAGCTCAAACAGCTCGAGGACAACGCCGGAAGCGGCGAATCGAGGCACGGGCCGACCGGCACCGAGTGAGTGCGACCAGCGGGCCCGCTCCCTTTCCACCTCGACAGAAACGTTCCTTCACACATGCCGCTTCCCCGAGGTCTGCGCAAACGCTGTGAGGCCGTGCTCGCGGGCCTGGACCTGCCGAGCCCGTTCACCGTCGAAGGCTTCCGCGCCTCCCTGGAACACCAACGCGGCCGGCCCATCGTGATGGAGCCCCTGCCCGTACTGGGCCGTGACGCGCCCTGCGGCATGTGGATCGCCATGCCGAGCGTCGACGTCGTCTTCTACGAGCAGCACACCAGCCCCGCGCACCAGGACCTCATCAAGCTCCACGAACTCGGCCACGTCCTGTGCGGCCATTCCGGCGTCGTGGAACTGTCCCACCTGGCCGCGCTGATGCCCGACCTGACACCGGAAGCCGTCGCCCAGGTGATGGGCGGGAACCGTACGAACTACGACACCGCCGAGGAACAGGAGGCGGAAATGATCGCGCTCCTGCTGGCCGACCGCTGCGGGTCCACGGACCAGCTCGATCCCGCCTCCGGCCGGCTGGCCGACAGCCTGTTGCACCCGGTCCGCACCCGCCGCTGGAGGAAGCGCTGATGCGCCCGCTGTTCGAATGGCTGATGCCGCTGCTCGCCTGGAGCGTGGTGATCTGGCGCACGCCCTCCGCGTTCGGCACCCGGGCGAACCGCGCGTTGTGGGCCACCTTCGTCGCGGGCGCGATCGGGCTCAGCACCCGCCCGCCCCGGATCGCGGGCTTGCTGGAGTCGCTGACCGGGATCGGCGACGTCACCCTGCTCGTCAAGCACCTCGCCGGAGTCGCGGCCGCCTCCTTCCTCCTCGACTACGTCCACGCGATCCACAAGCGGCCCGGTCAGGAGCGCGCCGCACGCCTGAGGCTGATCTTCACCGGAACCGCGATGGCCGTCCTGACGGCCCTCTTCGCGTTCGCCCTCCCGCACGACTACACCGGCGCGTACGGCATCGACGCCCACTACGGCCACCCCGGTGTGCAGCTCTACCTGGGCGTCTTCTACTCCGTGTACGCGGCGTCCTCCGTACAGGCGACGGTCCTCTTCTGGTCGAACCGCCGCAACGTGGCCCCCGGGCTGCTCCGGGTCGGGGTCACCTGCCTGGCCGCGGCGACGGCCAACGGGTTCCTCTACACCCTCTACCGGATCTACTTCATCCTGAGGCAGGGCGACTCCACGATCCTGGACGCCGACGGCAATCCCGTACCGCTCACGGACTCGATCAGCGAGCTGCTGCCCGCCATCACCGTGGTGCTGCTCTTCCTCGGCGTATCCATTCCGCCGACCCGGGTCCTGGTCCGCTACTTCCGTGACCAGTACGCACTGTGGCGGCTGCACCCGCTGTGGGCGGACCTCGTGACGGCGGTGCCGCACGTGGTCCTGGGCACGCCCGCCACCAGCCGCGTCCGCGAACTGTTCACCTTCGGCGACCGCTCCCTCGACGTGGCCCACCGCGCCTTCGCCATCCGCGACGCCGCCCTCGCCCTGCGCGACGACACCCCCGCCGAGGACCCCCCGGCCGCCGTGCCGCACGCCGCCGGCGACACGGACCGGGCCGCCACGGAAGCCCGCTGGCTCCGGCTCTCCGTACAACAGCGGGCCCGGCACCTGCCGGCCCCCGCACTCCCTGCCACCCTCGACCGCACCACCGGAGGCCGCACACCGCGCGAGGAGATCGCCTGGCTCCTCAAGGTCGCCGCCGCCTACGAGCCCGCGGGCGACACCGGCACAGCCCGGACGCCCCGACCGTCGATGCGGTAGGGGCGACCGGGCCTGCCTGGGTGTTACTTGGTGGTGGAGGCGGTGATGGCGGTCGCACCGGACTCGTCACCGGGAACGGACTGCCAACCCGTCCACTGACCGGTCGCGTAATTGGCGTCCCGCGTGAAGACCTGACCACCAGCGCCCACCGCATAGACGTGCATCGTCTTGTCCGTCACCGCACTCGTCAGAGCCTTCAGCCCCGTACCACCCATGTCCGTCCACACACCGGTCCACTGACCAGTCCCGTAATCCGCATCGGTGTTGTGCATCACACCACCCGCACCAAGCACCTCAAGATGCACCTGGCTGCCGACCCCCGAAGCCGAAATCGCCGTCGCACCCAGGAACCCACCCGGAACCGACTGCCAACCCGTCCACTGACCAGTCGCGTAATTGGCATCCCGCGTGAAGACCTGACCCTCCGCACCCACCGCATAGACGTGCATCGTGCTGCCCGTCACCGCACTCGTCAGAGCCTTCAGCCCCGTACCACCCATGTCCGTCCACACACCGGTCCACTGACCAGTCCCGTAATCCGCATCGGTGTTGTGCATCACACCACCCGCACCAAGCACCTCAAGATGCACCTGGTTACCGACCCCCGAAGCCGAAATCGCAGTCGCACCCTCGAAGTCCCCAGGAACCTCCTGCCAACCAGAACTCCACTGCCCAGTCGTGTAATTCGCATCCTTCGTATACACACGACCCGTCGACCCCAAAGCGAACACATGCATCGTGTTCCCCGTCACCGCACTCGTCAGACCCTTCAGCGCACTACCACCCATGGCAGTCCACGCCCCAGTCCACTGACCCGCCGCATAATCCGCATCCGTGTTGTGCATCCCCCCATCCGCACCCACGATCTCCACATGCACCCTCGACGCAGGAGTCGGAGCGGGCGGGGGAGCGGAGAGGGCGTTGAGTATTCGCTGTGCGTCGGCGGCCTCGGGCTGATAGCGGTCGGGGTACGCCGAACGCTGGACCTTCTGGCTCACGACACCAATCGGCTGGCTCTGCCAGGAGTTGTTCGGATAGAGGTGCACCATCTCGTTGAGGAAGGCGTTCGTGGACCAGGTGGGGTTGAGCCGGTTCTCGAAGCTCCCCCAGCTGTCCCGCTGCTGGAAGAGGCCCACGCTGTCGAGGTCCAGCCTGTTGGGGTTGTTCTCCAGCACGGACTCGACGATGGCCGTCGTGATGGCGATGACCGCGGCCCGGTCCGCCAGACCGCGGTCGCGGGAGGCATCGGCTATGGCCCGCGCACAGGAGAGACGGTAGGCGTTCATCGCGCCGCGCAGTTTGCCCGTGAGGACCTTGTTGAGGTTCGCGGCGGTCGCACTGTCGGTACCGGCGATGGTTCCGCAGGACCGGTTGGGGAGCAGGGCGTGCGCGGGGCCTGCGGCGACGAGCATCGGTGCGGCGAGGGCGCCGGTCATCACGGCTATGGAGAGGAGACGTCGGGCGTGGTTCTTCATGAGGGAATCGGCTTTCTGGGCGCAAGGACGGTGGTGGCGTGCCGGCAAGGGGGCTCGGCGCCATGAGGGGGACAGGGGGCATGCCGCCCGGCATTTCGTCCGGACGTCATGCCCCTGTCCTCGGGGCCTGCCTGGGTGTTACTTGGTGGTGGAGGCGGTGATGGCGGTCGCACCGGACTCGTCACCGGGAACGGACTGCCAACCCGTCCACTGACCGGTCGCGTAATTGGCGTCCCGCGTGAAGACCTGACCACCAGCGCCCACCGCATAGACGTGCATCGTCTTGTCCGTCACCGCACTCGTCAGAGCCTTCAGCCCCGTACCACCCATGTCCGTCCACACACCGGTCCACTGACCAGTCCCGTAATCCGCATCGGTGTTGTGCATCACACCACCCGCACCAAGCACCTCAAGATGCACCTGGCTGCCGACCCCCGAAGCCGAGATCGCCGTCGCACCCAGGAACCCACCCGGAACCGACTGCCAACCCGTCCACTGACCAGTCGCGTAATTCGCGTCCCGCGTGAAGACCTGACCCTCCGCACCCACCGCATAGACGTGCATCGTGCTGCCCGTCACCGCACTCGTCAGAGCCTTCAGCCCCGTACCACCCATGTCCGTCCACACACCGGTCCACTGACCAGTCCCGTAATCCGCATCGGTGTTGTGCATCACACCACCCGCACCAAGCACCTCAAGATGCACCTGGTTACCGACCCCCGAAGCCGAAATCGCCGTCGCACCCTCGAAGTCCCCAGGAACCTCCTGCCAACCAGAACTCCACTGCCCAGTCGTGTAATTCGCATCCTTCGTATACACACGACCCGTCGACCCCAAAGCGAACACATGCATCGTGTTCCCCGTCACCGCACTCGTCAGACCCTTCAGCGCACTACCACCCATGGCAGTCCACGCCCCAGTCCACTGACCCGCCGCATAATCCGCATCCGTGTTGTGCATCCCCCCATCCGCACCCACGATCTCCACATGCACCCTCGACGCAGGAGTCGGCACCGGCACGGAGTCCTCGGCGATGTTGTCGTAGCGGAGTGCCAGGTAGCTGCTCATGGGGTGGCTCGCCAGGGTGGACCCGTACACGTTGCCGTCGGTGTTGTAGTTCGTCGGCCGGCTACGGCTGCTCTCCTGGTAGTAGTTGAAGGTGCCCGCACTCTTGTCGCGCCAGCCGGCGAACAGGACGACGTGATCGTTGCTGTTGAGGATGTCGCCGGGCTTCAGGTCCGACTTGTTGATCTGCGCGGAGACGGCGGGCAGGGACAGGGTGGTGCGGCTGGAGTTGAGCTGCCAGGCCATCGAGACGAAGCCGGAGCAGTCCTGTCGGTAGCGGCCTCCGGTCTTGCTGTCGGCCCACCAGCTGTACGGGGCTTCGAGGCCGTTCGTGCTGTAGGGAACCTTCTGGTCCACCCAGACCTGGGCCCTGGATATGGCCTGGCTGCGAGTGACCTTGCCGCCGGGGGCGGCGTTGTTGCCCAGTGAGCCGGTGGAGGTGACGGAAGCGTAGGTGGCCTGCAGGCTGTCGGCCTGGGCGGGAAGGACGGACAGGACGAGCGAGGCCGCGAGGGCGGCGGTGATGACGCTCGTGGTGCGGAGGGTCGAGATCTTGACGGACAACGTGACTCCTGATGAAGAGAGTTGAGCGGAAAGGGATCGAGCGGGGCCGTTCCCGAAGGGAGGCCGCACTCAGTTCTGGGCGGCGAGCGCGCCGAGTACGGCGGCGTCCGTGCCGGTGTCGTGCGGTGGTGCGGGACGCTCGGCCAGCTCGTCGAACTGGAAGAGCGTGAGGTGGTCGCCCTGGTGGACGGCGTAGAGGTGGTTGGTCTGTACGTCACGGGCCGACATGCCGCCGACTCCGTTCCAGTGCCGCGACCAGGCGGTGCCGTCCTTGGAGGTGGCGGTGACGGTCACGACGGCGTCCTGCGGCACTCCCTCACGGGCCTGGAGCCCGCGAGAAGTGCTCTGGCAGGTGTTCATGTCGGCTACGAGCCGGTCGTACGCGGCCTTGGCGGACGCGACGTCGGGGAAGAAGAACAGCTGCTGGCCGGCGGCGTTCCTGGCCGAACTCAGGTATCCCTGCTGCTGCCAGAGCGTGGCGCCCTCGACCGTCCCGCACTCGTTCAGCGTGATCTTCTGCCCTTGCAGCTCCTGACTGCTCAGGGGCCCGTCCGGCTTCCAGCCGAGGGTCTTCTCGACGGGCAGCTTCTCCAGGCCCTCCGGCTTCACCGCGACGGTGCGCGCCGTGCCCGGATCGCCCTTCCCCTGCTCCGCCTTTCCGGCAGGCGCCTGGGGCGCTGCCGGATCCGGGGACTGCCCGCTCGTCGCCTTCGGTGCGGGGGATTCCCGGCCCGGCGGAGCAGCGCTCGTCGAGGGGGTGGGCGTCTGGGAGACGGGGGGTGCTGCGCGGACCGCCTCGACCGGTGAGGCATCGGAGCCGGTGCTGCAGCCGGCGGTCGCCATGGCCGCTGCGCAGACGGCGATGGCCATCGAAACGGCACTGAAGGCGGATCGGGTCGGGCGTGCGGGCATGACGACTCCGGGTGTGGTGAAGGACAGGGGGATGAACGAGGAAGGGCGTCGAGTTAAATCGCCAACCCTGATGAGGCTTCGCCGGATCAGCGCGGACAGATGCTGAAGCCGTGCCGGGCGATCGGCTGCTCCGCGCGGCAGAGCAGCTCACGCATCCGGGCCATCGCCGATGCCTCGCTCGGTGAGCTGACGAAGAGGTAGACGTCCAGCCCGTGGGCAGCCGGGCGGACTCGTACGTGCTCAAGGACGTCGGACGGCCTGGCGTGCGCCCAGAGCAGATCCTGGATCAGCGGAACCACGGTCGCGGGGACGGGGTCGGCCGACGTGCGGGCCAGGTGCCCCAGAATCACCCGCACCCGGTTCAGTCCCAGCCGATGACCTGCATGTCCGCCGGAGCGGAATCCCAGCCGATGACCTGGGGGCCCGCAGCTGCCGCCCGGACCGAGTCCCAGCCGATGACGGTGGGCCCCGACGTGGAGGCGACCGCGGCGGTGGTGGAGAGAAGAGCGGTGAGACAGGCGGCGGCGAACAACTGCAAGGAGCGAGACATGAGTTCCCCCGGATTCATCGGTGTCTTACAGAAGGGAGCGCGCCGCACCGGCCGGCCTTGTGGGCCCTGGCCTTGGGTGGGATTCGCATCCCCCGGCCGGTGAACACCATCCTGCTGATGCGCCCGCCGTCCCGGAAGAGATCCCGAATGGCATCAAGCAGTCAGGCACCATGAGGACAGGTTGGCGATTACGATCGACCGGACGGGGATGAACCGCCACACGGCCGGGGGGCTGAGCTGTGCTCGAAGCGTTGGGACTTGATGCGCATCTGGAGACCGTCTACCGGGGGATGCTGATGCAGCCCACCGGCGGCATGGCCGAACTCGTGCAGCGGACGGGGCTCTCCGAAGCCCAGGTGAGGGACAGCCTGGATCAACTCGTGGACCTGGGCCTGCTCACACCGTCCCGGGACACCGCCGGCGGGCTGCGCCCCGTCAGCCCGGAGGCCGGCCTGGAGCAATTACTGCGCCGCCAGGAAGAGGACCTGATCCGCCGCCGGCACGCGCTGGACCTGAGCAAGGCGGCCGCCGCCCGCGCGGTGGCCGAGTACGCGGGCCTCCGGCCCAACACGGAGACCGACGGCACCGAACGCCTGGTGGGACTCGACGCCATCCAGTCCCGGCTGGAGACGCTCACAGAAGAGATGACCAGCGAATGCCTCGCCATCGCACCGGGGGGCGCCCAGTCCCAGGCGAGCCTGGACGCTTCCCGGGTCCTGGACGAGAAGGCCCTGGCCCTGGGCATCGACATGCGCGTCATCTATCAGGACAGCGCGAGGAACGACCTGGCCACCCTCGCGTACGCGCAATGGACGACCGAGAACGGCGGCGAGGTACGCACCAGCCCTCTGCTCCCCCCGCGCCTCCTGGTCTTCGACCGCACGACCGCCATCGTCCCGATCGATCCGGCCAACTCCCGCCTCGGCGCCCTGTGCACCACCGCACCCGGCATCGTCGCCTCGATCGTCACCCTCTTCGAACAGACCTGGAACACGGCCGTCCCCCTCGGCGCGACCCGCGCGCGGCCCCTTCAGGACGGCATCACGCAGAACGAACGCGAACTGCTCAAACTGCTGGCCTCCGGGATGACCGACGAGGCCGCCGGCAAACGTCTCGGCGTCTCCCTGCGCACCGTACGCCGCCAGATGTCCGCCCTGATGGAACGCCTGGAAGCCACCAGCCGCTTCGAGGCCGGCCTCAAAGCCTCCCAACGCGGCTGGCTCTGACGACCCAGGCCACGGCCGGCACCGGCCGTGGCCGAGCGGCGGCTACGGCCGCACCTCTCCGTACGCACCCACCTGGATCACCGAGCTGGTGCGCCGGAAGAACGCGTGACCAGCAGGTAAAGCAGTGGACAGCCCTCATGCCCCCAGCAAGCATCTCCACGATGACCAATCAACTTCTCCCCAAGCGCGTCCGCTTCGTCAAGCTCAACGCGAAGGCCCTACGCGCTCTGGCCGACGGTGACCTAGCAGGCGGCAGCGCCGAGGCCGGGGTGGCCCTCGACGAGTACTTCGTATCCGACCGTGCCCGCTGGATCTTCGCCTACCGAGCCGACCAGCTCACCAGGGACCCGTCCGCCGCACCCTGGACCACCCGGGCCGCAGTGTCGGAGCCGGACGGCACAGTCATCGGCGACGCCGGCTTCCACGGCCCCCCGAACGAAGCGGGCGTGGTCGAGATCGGCTACAGCGTCGTGTCCACCTACCGCCGCCAGGGCTACGCCCGCGCCCTGCTGACCGCCCTGCTGGCCCGAGCCGCCGAAGAACCCGATGTCAGAACCGTCCGAGCCACCATCCGATCGGACAACACCGCCTCCCTGGCCACCATCGCGGGCTTCGGCTTCACCCAAGTCGCCGAACGAGGAAACGAGACCGACGGCATCGACCTCGTCTTCGAACTCCCCGCGAACCCCCTTCCGACCCTCTAGACCAGCCACAGCCGGTCGCCAGCCGCCAAGCCGAGCGAGAGCACGTAGCGATCTGTCGCGCCCACCGACCCTGAGGGGCTCGTGAGCGTCCTTGCGCTCGGGGTGGCGGTCGACAGGGTCACGGAAAGGGTGTCCAGACGCCCGGCCCTGGATGCCCTGACCGCCCCGCGCGTCCGTACCGGCCGAGGTCACGGTCCTGCCGGAGCCCTATCCGGATGCCCACCGACCTGAGGGGGCTGCGGAACTCAGACGAGGCTGCTCCTCCCCACTCCTCCCCCCGGCCATCCCCCGGGGGGATCCCGGAAGTCTTGTGTTTTTCCGTGGTGGGACGGTCCGTCAAGGGTGGCCGAAGGCCATCGCGAAGCGACGCGACCGCAGGGAGCGCCCTTGACGGACCGTCCCACCACGGAAGGACGCTCGACTGCCGGGACGCCGCCCGGCACCCACGCAGCCACCGCCCAACCCGCAGCACAGGCCCCCACCCACCACACCCCACACCCCACACCCCCACCCCACCTCCCCTCGAACCCACGTACGTTCCACACCTCCCCCCACCCATGTCCGTTGAAGCGGTGTCCACATTGGTTGCCGATTCCGGAGTTGTTGTGCCCACTCCCTCCCTCCCCACCCCGCCCCCCGACCTACTGGCCGCGCGGGTTCGGGACCCGTACCCCTACTTCGCCTGGCTGCGTGAGCACGCACCCGCCCACGTCGAGCGTCGCGACGGACGGCCCGCCGTGTGGCAGATCTCCCGCTACGAGGACGTCCGGGCCCTGCTCACCGACGAGCGGCTGAGCAAGGACCCGGGCCGGGTGCCCGGCTATGTTGCGGGGCCGGCCGGGCTGAACCGGCATCTGGTCCACGCCGATCCGCCGGATCACACCCGGCTGCGGACTCTGGTGAACACCGCCTTCGTGCCCCGCCGCATCGCCCAACTGGAACCCTTCATCACGGACACCGCGCACCTGCTGCTGGACCGGATCGAGAGCCACGCGCACGTGGACGTGATCGGGGACTTCGCCGCTCCCCTGACGTTCCGGATGATCTGCGCGATCCTCGGTGTCCCCGAGGAGCTGGACAACGCGGAGACCCGGGACACCCTCATGGCCACCATCGCGCCTGCTCCGGGGCTGGATCCGGCCCGGGTGGAGGACGCCCTGCACGCGCTGCTCGACCGGCTCGTCACCACGAAACGCACAGGGGGCGAGCAGAGCGGAGTGGACCTGCTGGGTGCTCTCGTACGGGCCAGTGACGAGAGCGGGGCGATGAGCGAGGAGGAGCTGCGGTCCACCGCGTACCTCCTGCTGCTGGTCGGACACGACACCACCATGAACCTCATCGGAAACGGCACCCTCGCCCTGCTCCGCAACCCCCGCGAGGCCGCCCGGCTCACCTCACCGGGGCTCGTCACCACCGCCGTCGAGGAGCTCCTGCGCTACGACTCCCCGGTGCGTGACGCGACCTTCCGCTGCGCAGCAGAATCGATCGCTCTCCACGGTCAGGTGATCGCCGAGGGGGACATCGTCAGCCTCCTGATCGGCTCGGCGAACCGGGACGGCCTCCGCTTCCCCGAGCCGGACCGACTCGACCTCGGGCGGACGCCCAACGACCACCTCGCCTTCGGCTACGGCCCCCACTTCTGCATCGGTGCCGCGCTGGCCCGCCTCGAAGGTGCGGTCGCGCTCCCCCTCCTCCTCCAGCGCCTGGGCAGCGTCACGTTGGCCAAGCCCGCCGAAGAACTCCCCTGGCGGCCGGCCCGAGTCATGCGCGGCCTGGCCGCGCTGCCCGTCGTACGGACCTGACCCCACGCACCCACCCGCCCACGCACCCACTCAGGAACAGCGGAGCACCCCATGCCCGACCCAACCCTCACCCCCACGCCCAAACCCACCCCCACCCTCACCCCCACCCCCATCCTCCTAACCCACCCCGCCCCCGGCGTCCTACTCATCACCCTCAACAGACCCCGTGTCCGCAACGCCGTAAACCGGCCACTCGCCGAGGCCCTCGACGCGGCCCTCACCCGGCTGGAGGACGATCCATCCCTGGCCGTCGGCATCCTCACCGGTGCGGAGGGGCACTTCTGCTCAGGGATGGACCTCAAGGCCTTCCCCACCGAAGGCGTGCCCGTCGTCGCCGAACGGGGGCTGGCCGGGCTGACCCGTGCCCGGCTGCGCAAGCCGCTGATCGCCGCCGTCGAGGGTGCCGCCGTCGCCGGGGGCTTCGAGCTGGCCCTCGCCTGCGACCTGATCACTGCGGCCGACACCGCGTTCTTCGCCCTGCCCGAGGTGGCCCGCGGGCTCATCGCCGCCGAAGGCGGGGCGATCCGCCTGCCCGGCCGGCTCCCGTACCACGTGGCCATGGAGATGCTCCTGACCGCGGCGCCCCTGTCCGCCACCGACGCGGCCCGCTACGGGCTGGTCAACCGCCTCACCCCCGAAGGCCGGGCCCTCGAAGCGGCCCTCGCCCTGAGCGCCCGCATCCAGGCCCACTCCCCCCACGCCGTCCACATCACGAAGCAGATCGTCCAGAACACCCGAGGCCTGGACGACCACGCCGCCTACGCCGTCCAAGACCCGCTCAGCGAACCCGTGTTCGCCACCACCGCCGCCACGGAGGGGGCCCGAGCCTTCACCCAGAAACGTTCTCCCGCCTGGAACGAGCCTCTGGCGTCCCGCCCCCTCTGACCCGCCGGGCCACCCACACCCACTCCGCGAACTCCACGGATTCCACCAACCCCACCAACTCCGCCAACTCCGCCAACTCCCCCAACTCCCCCAACTCCCCCTGATCCCCAAACCAACCCCAACCCCCAACAAACCCCTCCCGCCCCGAACACCCCCCGTCGTACGCTGGTCTGATGCGAACTCCACGGCAGGCCGCAAGAATCGTCGTCCTCAACCCCGCCGGATCCGTGTTCCTCTTCCGCGAGAACAACGTGGAAGTCGGCGTCCACTGGCTGCCGCCCGGCGGTGGCATCGACCCCGGGGAGACCCCCGAGGAGTGCGTACGGCGGGAGTTGCGGGAAGAGACGGGCTGGACGGACCTGGAGCCGGAGCGGCTGCTCTGCACCTGGGAGCACGACTTCACCCACACGGGCACCCCCGTACGCCAGCACGAGCACATCTACGTGACCACCGGCCCGCACCGCGATCCGGTACCGGAGTACCCCGGGGCCCACTGGCGGTGGCTCTCCCCGCGGAACCTCGCCACCCTCGGCGAACCGCTGTGGCCGCCGCGCCTCGCGGAGCTGCTCAGTGAGACCCCCTCCGAGCCGGTGCACTTGGGGCTACTCGCCTGATCTCAGCGCGGCATCCTCCCGGACAACTCCCGTGCGGCCGCGCGCAGCTCGGACTCCGCCAAGGACTCGTAGGAGGCTGCGAGCGGCACCTGGACGTCCCGCGCCCCCTCCAGCGAATCGGCAGGCTGCGGCCAGTACACCTGCGCCCCCGCCCGCTCCGCCAGCACCAGCACGGCGGCGACGAATCCCCCCGAGAGGGCACGGATCACGGCATGGCCGGTGAGTCCGTGGCGGGCCACGAGGGCTCCGGCAAAGAGGCCGAGAGCGGCCGGGTCGATCTGACACTCGTCGTTCTCCATCGGACCGATGCCCGACGGGAGGCCGAGGTCCGCCTCGAAGAGGGCCACTTGGCGGTGGAAGAGTCGGGCGGCGCCATTCGACGGGTTCCAAAGAGTCTCATCACCAAGGTCGTAATACTGACTCATCTGCCCGTCCCCGAAACCGTCGCCGCAACCGTCCCCGCACCTGTCCCCGCGACCGTCCCCCCACCCGTTCCCCCACCCGTCGCCCGCGCGTACAGCTGCGCCGCGTAGTCGGTCAGGATCGTGCTGGTAGAGACGTCGTCCGTGTCACCGCCGGTCAGAACGCCGATGATCTTTCCGTCAGCGGCGATCCACGAGCTGCCGCTCGTGCCGCCGGGGAAGTCCGCACAGTCGAAGCGCTGTTCCGTGGCGCTCAGCCGCACCGCGCGGGACAGGCAGCTGCGCGCGACCTTGCGGTCCGACGGGTAGCCCGTCACCGTGACCAGCTCGTCCGTGCGTCCCGTGGTGTCCAGGACGGCGGCGCCGGTGACGTCCTCGATGGTGCGGCCCGAGGCGTCGGGGGCGAGGCGGGCGAAGGCGAGGTCGTAGTCGTCGTTCTTGCCGTTCGCCCAGCGCGGGTCCTCGAAGACCTCCGCGATCTTCCAGGTGCCGTACGGGGCCCGCCCGTCCGCGTACGCGGGTGCGAAGGAGGCTCCGCCGTCGCCGATCCGGCCGGCGAGCAGGCAGTGGCCGGCGGTGACGATCAAGTTCCGCCCGGGGCTGTGCACGACGGTCGCCGTACAGAAGTGATCGCCGGTCACATCTCCCTCGAACAGCGCCCCGGCGAAGGCCACGGGCCCACCCGGCGCGGGTCGTGACACCGACGGCCCGGGGGTCGGCGTACCGGTCGGCGTACCGGATGGTGCACCAGTCGGCCGAGCCTGTTCCGGCGATTGCGATGGCGACGGACGGAGAGAGGAGGGTGTCGCCGAAGGTGTCGCCCTCGCGTGCGCGGGGGCCTTGCCGTCATCGGCCGGCACCACCTTCGTCATGGCCGCGGACGCACCCAGCGCCGCCACCGCACACAACACCGCGGTCACCGCAGCCCGCTTGTCCATCACAGACGATCCTCCCCAATTTGCTTCGGCGAAGCATGCCTTGCTCGCAGCAACTCCCGCAAGGGAGATCCCCACCCCCACCCATTGACATCGCCCCCGCCGCCCCGCACACTTCTCCGTATCCGCAGGAAACAGTTTACGGAGGACACAGAATGCTTGCCACCCTTGCCGCCGTCACCGCCACCACCGCCCTCGCCGCTCCGGCGGCCACGCTCCTCCCCCTCTTCGCCCACCGCGCCCTGCGCCGCGCACAGGCCGCCAAGGAGCTGCGGATCGAATCCCCGCACGGCATCGACGAGCAGGGCTTCGTCCGCATCGGCGGCATCGACCAGTGGATCTCGGTCCGCGGTGAGGACCGGGCCAATCCGGTCGTCGTCGAGATCCACGGCGGCCCCGGCGCGAGCAACTCCATCTACACGTCCCGCACCCGCAGTTGGGAGCGGCACTTCACGATCGTCCGCTGGGACATGCGCGGCGCCGGCAAGACCTTCGGCCACGGCGGCCCGGAGGGCCAGGGTGAGGTCACCTTCGAGCGGCTCTACGAGGACGCCCTGGAGGTCACCCACCACGCCCGGGAGCTGCTGGGCGCCGAGCGGGTGGTGCTCCTGGCCAACTCCTACGGCAGCGTCTTCGGGCTGCGGCTGGCCCGCAACCACCCCGAGCTCTACTCCGCATACGTGGGCACCGACCAGAACATCCACACCGGCGGCCGCGACACCTCCGCCTACGACGGCCTCCGGGAGCGGCTGCGCGCCGCCGGGAAGGCGAAGCAGCTCGCGCAGGTCGAGGCGATCGGAGCCGACCCGCACGCGTGGACCCCGAAGCAGCAGGCGACGTACGCCAAGCTCTGCACACAGAGCGATCCGCTGACGCTGGCCACGCTCAAGAAGGTGGTTCTGGGTTCGATGTGGCTGTCGCCGCTGCACTCGCTGCGCGATCTGCGGGACTTCTTCCGCGGGCAGTCCTTCTCGGAGCGGATCACCGAGGGGACGGCGAAGCTCGACGACCAGGCCGACGGGACGCGCTTCGAGATCCCGTTCTTCATCTTCCAGGGCGAGCACGACGTACTCGCTCCGACGGCCACGGCCAAGGCCTTCTTCGACGAGGTCGATGCCCCGATGAAGCGGTTCGCCGTCATCGAGGACTGCAGCCACTGGGCCTCGTTCGCCCGCCCCGACCGCTTCCTGGAACTCCTCCAGACCCACGTCCTCCCGGCAGTCGTGGGCGAGCACCGCGCGGACGCATGAGGGTGGCGGCCCGGCCTCAGTCGACCTGCCTCAGTCGGCCGTTCCCCGCGGGACGACCCACCGCATCGGCTGGCCGGTGACCTCGGCGATCATGTCGTAGTCGCCGTCATAGTGCAGGACGGTGGCTCCGTGCCGTTCGGCGGTCGCGGCGATGATCAGGTCCGGGAGCGAGAGCGCCTTCCAGTTGCCCCCCTCGATGAGCTTTCTCTGCACGTCCAAGGCCCGGTCCCACGTCTCGTCGGGAGTGGGGAGCCAGTCGAAGGCGCCCATGCCCTTGCGGACCCGCTCCGCATCGGCCTTCGAGCGGGCGCTGTACATCACCTCCAACTCCACGGCCCCGCACACGGCAAGGACTCCGGCGACGTGCAGCGGGAAGACGACCTTGTGCACGGCCGGCTTGGGGTAGCGCGCCAGCGCAGACTTGTCGATCAGGAAGCGCTCGGTCATGCCGCCCTGTCCCGAACGTGCTCCGCATCCTCGAAGGTCTCCGCGGCCGGCTCGACCGGGCCGGTCAGGTCGGGCAGTCCGCCCTCGGCGATCCAGTTCAGGAAGTCTTCCCGCTTGCGCCGGTTGACCACGTCCTGAAGGGCCGCGTTCACCGTCGCCACCTTCGTTTTCGTACCGAAGAGCTCCGCGGCCTCCGCCAGCAGGGCGTCGTCGACGTCGATCACGGTTCTGGCCATCGCGAACCTCCTCAGTGAGGGGCCGCCCGGCCCCTTTCCACTTAAACGATATCAAGATCGACGTCAAGAGATATCGTTTCCGCAGGCATGATTCACGCGGCGGAGGCGCCGGCGACTCTGCGGGTGATCGACTGCTGGCCGCGGCCTATCCCCCGGAGGATCCAGCCGATCAGGTAGAGGCACGCCAGCCATCCGAAGGCGTGCACCGCCCAGACGCCGGTCAGGGTCGGGCCGCCCCAGGCCTGGTGGTAGTCGGTGGTGCCGTACCAGATCGGGTAGCCGAGGTTGCGGACGGTGTTGAACACCGAGTAGGCGCCCAGGACGAAGGCGGCTATGTCCAGGGGCAGGCCGAGCAGCGCGCGGGCCGCTATGCGCGGGAGCGTCCAGCCCGGGACTCCGGAGGTCCACGCCTGGAGCCGGACGGCCCGCCGCCCCTGGCCGATCAGGCCCAGAACGAGGCCGGCGAGCCCTACGGGAAGCGCCAGGGCCGGGCGGGCGGCCCGCACGCCCCACCCCCGGAGCGCCGGGAAGACGGCGCCGCGGGCCTTCGCGATCTGGTCGGACATGGTGCTGCTCCTTTGGCGTGGATCCAGGTGATGACTCCAGTCTCGCGAGGGAGGTTCACCGGCACATCACGCCATGGAGTGGGATCGGGATCTAGTACTTGAGTAGCACGGCCAGGTCCGTGAGAAGGCCCGTCGATCAGAGGATCCGACCCTGGTGGTGCTCGACACACAGAGTGTCCGTGTGGCTGCCGGGGTCCCCGCGTCCACGACCGGCCGGGACGCCGCGAAACGGGTGCCGGGCCGCGAGCGGGGACCGGCCGCAGGCGGTAACCGCGTGAACATCCAACCCCTGCCCGTCGCGCTCGGCATCCAGGAAGACGCCGCCCGAGCACCCGGACCACCCCCGCGTCCCCGCCCTGTTCAACGAGACCACCAGCCCGCTCCGGGCCCGCGACGTCTGCGCATCCGCCGGGTGGAACCCCCTGGTGATGGCGGGTCGGCGGCAGCTAGCTTCCTCCTGATCGTTCACACCACCCGGGGGACAGCTTCATGCGCACGCACCGCTCGCGACGGACCGCCAGGCTCCTGGCCCTGGCCTTGGCGGCCGCCGCCGCACTGACCGCCGTCGGCTGCACATCGGAGCCCGGGACTCCGGCGCCGACCGCGGTCTCGGCGATGGCGTCACCGTCGGCCCCGGCGGGCCTTTGGCTGACGGCCCAGCAACTGATGGCGGCCACACTGCCGGACGCCGACGTCCCGAACTCGCACGGCAACCCGGCCGTCCTGCGACGCCCCAAGAAGGCCGACCCGAGGATCAAGCCGCCGTCCGAGCCTGCCTGCGGGCGGCTGCTCGACGCAGCCAACGCCCGGCAGCCGGTGACCCCCGCCCCGACGGTGGCTGATCAGATGTTCAACTGGCAGGGAGACTTCTACGGCAGCGGCTCCGTGCTCGCCTCGTACGAGGGTTCCGGGGCGCAGGAGGCGTTCGCGCAGGTACGCGACAGCCTGAGCACCTGCCGGTCCTACGAGCAAGAGGGCCCTGCCGGGCCCTACAAGGGCACGGTGACCGTCGCTCCCGCCCCGCGCCTCGGAGACGAAGCCGTGCAGTTCGAGGTCACCGCCCCGACGGAGGCGGGCCCGCACGTGACCCAGTACACGGTGGTCCGCACGGGCAAGGCCGTTGCGACGTTCAAGAAGGGGTCGGACGGCCAAGAGGGACGAGCCTTCCCGCCTGCCGTGATCGCACGGCAGATCACCCTCCTTCAGCAGGCCCAGGGCTGACCACGGAAGCGAGCTACTCAAAGGCTCACGAACCGCCCTCCGAGAGCAGCAACCCCGACGAGCCGCGGCCCCAGGGACATCCCCCGGGGCCACCCGCCCCCCTAGGCCGTCCAGAGACCCTCCGGGCTCAGCCCCAGCAGGTCGATCGCGTTGCCGCGCACGATGCGGTCCACCACGTCCGGGGCCAGGTGGCCCATCTGGGCCTCGCCCACCTCGCGGGACTTGGGCCAAGTGGAGTCGGAGTGGGGGTAGTCCGTCTCGTAGAGGACGTTGGCGACGCCGATGGAGTCGAGGTTCTTCAGGCCGAAGGCGTCGTCGAAGAAGCAGCCGAAGACGTGCTCCGCGAAGAGCTCGGACGGCGGGCGCAGCACCTTGTCGGCGACGCCGCCCCAGCCGCGGTTCTCCTCCCAGACCACGTT